>JADGOC010000129.1 GCA_017883165.1 Acidobacteriota bacterium | reverse complement strand
GCTCAAGGGGAAAATGAAACAGGTCGCGGGTGATCTGACCAACGATCCCAATCTGCACGACGAAGGGGTCGTTGACGAAGCGGCCGGCAAAACGCAGGATGCTTTCGGTCGCGGCCGCCGGAAGGTCGGCGACGCGATCAAGGACATCGGGGACGCGATCAAGAAGTAGACGGTCTGGATTAGTTCATCCGGCTGAACAGCGCGTCCAGTTCCGCGCGTGAGGCGTGGCTCGCCTGTTCGGTTCTACTCTTGACGAGCGTCGCCGACGTGGTTAATCCACCGGCGGGTGTCGAATGAGCCAGGGCACGCCTACGAGCAGCATGAAAGCGATGATGGCGATGAAGATCCAGAGCTCAATCGACCAGTTGCCGCGTAGAGTGATTCGGCGCAGACGCTTCCGCGACCCTCGGTAGATCTTCGAGGGCCGATTCGCTGAGACGGCGCGCGGCATGGCTCGCACCTCCGCGGCGAACCTTACTCATCGACGGGCGATAACTCGCGCGGTTTTCAATGAGTTGTTGCGGACCACTCACGAATGGACGCAGCACGGCAACGACCGGACGCTCACAGCTTGAGGAAGCGGTCGCGGAGAATGCGCGACTGCAGGCGGCTAACGGGGAGCTTCTGACCATTGCTCAAGATTGCTACGTGCGTGCCGCCTGGCATGACGCTGACCTTGGTGATGAGATCCGCGTTAGCCAGGGTGCCTCGCCCCAGTCTGATGAAACGCGCCGGATCGAGCCGTTGCTCCAAATCCTTCAGACGGTAGCTGATCGTGTGGCGCTCATTTCGCGCCGTGGTGATGTGGAGGAGCTCACCCTCCGCCACAATTGAAGCGATCTGATGCACGGGCACGATGGTCACCTCTTCCCGATGCCGGACCGGAATCCGCTCCAGGTAGGGCGGTTTAGCGAGGCCTTCGTACTCGTCGAGAGCCGCTCCGACACGCGAAGCCTGTTCCGCGACGATCTCCGCGTGCTCGATCCGTTCGTGCGCACGGTTCAGCGTTTCGCGAAGCCGTGCTTTTTCGACAGGTTTCAGCAGGTAATCGACGGCATTCACTTTAAACGCTCGAACGGCGTACTCGTCGTACGCCGTCACGAACGCTATTAAGGGCATCGCGTCTTTTTTCAGCATTCGCACGACGCCCATCCCATCGAGCTCAGGCATCTGCCAGTCGAGTAACGCGAGATCCGGTCTCTCTTTTTCGATAATCGCAACCGCTTCCTTCCCGGATGCGGCTTCTCCGACCACAACGACGTCCTCGAACGACCGCAGGAGCGACACCAGGAACGAGCGGGCCGGTCGTTCGTCGTCGGCGACGACGACTCTCAGCCGCGCGCTCACATCGCCCCCTGAGGCACGTCACGTTCATCGGGGATCTTCAGGTCGACCGGCATCCGGATTTCCACAACCGTACCCTCGCCAGGAGTCGTTCGAATAGAGAGTGACGCCACGTCGCCGTACTGACACTCCAGCCGTCGTTCGACATTGCGGAGGCCGACGCCGGTACTTCGCCCCCGTTGGAGCGCTTCGGCCGTCGTACCGGCGCCCGTGTCCTCGACGGTGAGCGAGAGCTGGCGGCGGTGGTCGTCGACGCGATCAACTCTGGCGCGAATCGCGACCTCGCCGCCGCTCTGCTTGTGTGCGATCCCATGTTTGACGGCGTTTTCCACCAACGGCTGGAGGACCAATGGAGGAAGCCGAATGTGTCGAAGCCTTGCTGGCACATCAATCGTGACCCGTAGCCGTTGCTCAAATCGGGCACGCTCGATGTCGAGATACGATTCGACGATCTCGAGTTCGCGTCCGAGCGTGGTGAATTCGCCTTCTGACCGTAGCACCGCGCGAAGCAACGCCGTGAGACGCAGAAGTGTCTGCAGTGCGCGTGGTGGCGCCGTCTGGATCAGGTATCCGATCGTCGTCAGCGCATTGAACAAGAAGTGTGGATTGATTTGCGCGCGGAGTGCCCGAAGCTCCGCTTCCGTCGCGAGCTTGCCAATTTCCTGTTCGCGGATCTCGCGCTCGTATCGTTCGTTCGTGATGCGGATCGCATCGATGCGCCGCGCGACAACCACGGCGATCGCCTCCAGCGTGGCGAGATCATCAGACAGTAGTCGACGCCCGCCGGTCAATTGGGCAATGGCGACGACGAAATGGGGCCGATCGCTCGTCGGGACTGTCACGATGGCTGCGACCGGGCTCGGGAATGGATCGCCCGCCGACACGGGATCGGCCGCCGCAGCGGATTTCCAGAGCGCCGCCGCTTCTGTTCCAGCGACGACGGTGGGACCGAACGCTTCGTCATCGCCGCGTGGCCGCCATTCGCGCCAGGTCGCAGACGGAGCACTCAAGGCGGGCGCCAGCGATTCGCAGACGTCCGACAGCAGGGTCGGAATGTCATCACGAGCCTGCACCTGGCGCGCGATCGTGGCTCTGAGGGATGAGTAGTCGGGCCGACGCAGAACGATCATGTCGACGAACCACGCGGTGACTCGCCTCACACTGGGATAGAGAAGGGCGGTGGCCACCCATAAGGTCACCAAGATACTGACCTGCCTCGGATCGACGTGCACAAATTGAGCGAACGCGACCGATTGAAAGCCGAACGTGGCGATGGCCGCGAATGCGACCGCGACGATGGCGACCAGGGCCAGTGCGCGCTTGAGAAAGAGATCGGCGAGGGCAAATGGATAATCCTGGTACAGGATGGCGAATGCCAGCGGCAGCGACGCGTGGTGACCGACGAGTTCCACAGGCCATGCGGCATCGCCCCGGTGCAGCTGGCTTAAGTGAAGCGCCGATACCGCGAACGTCGCGAGAGCCGCCGCCCATAACGCCCGTCTGGACCCCGGCTGTCCGCGTGTCACTGCCGCCAATGGCAGCACCAGGGCCACGAATGTGTACGTGAGCAGGCGCATCCCCAGCACCGCCGGCACAGCGCCGCCAGTCCACGCTGCACCGATGTGGAGCATGGCGGCGATGGCGCTGACGGCATAGGCCACAGTCGCCAGAGACTGCTTAGCGGCGCCGCGCACGGCCTGCCGTTCGCCCCTCAGGACCGAATGGACCACGACGGCGGGAAGAAAACCGAGCGCCCCGAACCCGACCGCCGCCAAGTACGGAAACGGACCCTCAACCCCGACCTTCGGCAGCTCGTACACCGTCAGCGCACAGAGGTTCCACGCGAGGCCTAGGAGGGACGTAAGGAGCAGTAGCGGATCGAATCGTGACTTGAGACCTGGCGTCTGGCCGGCCCGGAGGACCATCGCAAGCAGCATCGCGTACAGCACGACGCCGGTGCTCAGACCCACCAGATTCAGTAGTTCGCCGATGTTCAATGTGGTCGACACGGTACGCCCGAACCCGAGGGTCAGTAACAAGAAGTCTGCGGCCGGTTCCTTTTCGCCAACGAGCGGTCGCTACGGCCCATGAATGGAAGGCAGATCCGACGCTTCCACCCTCATTATGGGCGAAATCCGAGTACCGAATCCTGCTCGCCTCGACCACGGACGGCGCGCCATTCGTGGGTCGATCCATCGCGTCCATTGACCTGAACGAGTCACTCGTTCAGTTCTTGTCGCCGCGTCGTCCACGTGCTTGCTACCGTCCTCGACTTGAACGGCCGTTCCCTTTCAAGACGAGGTCTTATGACGACGTGGCGGACTCGATTTGCAGCGATTGTCGCGCTGACGATGTTCTTCGGTGTGATCGTGGCGCCGCCGGCGCGGGCTCAAGGCCTGGGCGGAGCCGGTACCGTTCAGGGGACGGTCAAGGACCCGACCGGAGGCGTGATGCAGTCGGTCGACGTGAAGATCACGAACCCGGTGTCGGGGTTCACGCGAACAGTGACGACCGACGCAGCCGGCAAATACACGTTCAGCAACCTGCCGCCCCAACCGTACCACCTTGCCGTCGCCGCGCAGGGATTCCAGTCCCTCGAGCGCGACGTCACCGTGCGCACGGCCGTGCCCATTACGCTCGATCTCACGCTGGCCCTCGCCGGCGCAACGACCACGGTCGAAGTGGTGGGTCATGCCGAAGACCTCCTCGAGCGCGATCCGAGCGCGCATACCGATGTAGATCAGAGCCTGATTGAGAAGCTGCCGCTCGAATCGTCCTCCGGCCTGAACCAGGTCATCACGCTGTCGTCGCCCGGTGTCGTGTCGGATTCCAACGGCTTCTTTCATCCCGTCGGCGACCACGCTCAGTCGCAGTTCTCCATCGACAATCAGCCCATTACCGACCAACAGAGCCGCCTCTATTCGAACCAGATTTCGGAGGATGCGGTCGAGTCGATGGAGCTCATCACCGGTGTGGCGCCGGCGGAATACGGCGACAAGACCAGCCTCGTCGTCCACATCGTCACGAAGTCGGGTCTGGATCAGCCGAAACCGACCGGCACCGTCTCGCTCGGGTACGGGTCATTCAGCAGTCCAACCGTCGACGTGAACGTCGGCGGCGGTTCGCATAGGGTCGGCAACTTTCTGTCGCTGAGCGGCATGCGGACGGATCGATTCCTCGACCCGCCCGAGTTCCAGGCGATTCATGACACCGGCAACAGGTTCTCGCTGTTCGATCGCGCAGACGCCCACATCGGAGCGACGGGGACGTTCCATCTGAACGTGCAGGCCGCCCGCTCGGACTTCGATATACCGAACACGTTGGATGCCGCAGCGGTCGGGCAAGCGCAGCATCAGACGATCAGCTCCTTCAATATTGCGCCCGGCTATTCACAAGTGATCGGCGCGAAGACGCTGTTTACGGCCAACGCGTACATCCGCCAGGATCACGTGACGTATACGCCGAGTCCGGATCCGTTCGCCGACCAGCCCGGCACCATCAGCCAGAACCGGAAGCTGACGAACCTGGGAATCAAGGCCGACCTGGCGTACGCGGCGGGCAACCACAACGTGAAGGTGGGCGGCACCATCAGCGCGACGAAGCTCGCTGAGAACTTCACGCTCGGCTTCACCGATCCGACGGTCAACTCACCGTGTCTCGACGCAAGCGGCAACCCGTCGGATAACACCGCCTTGACGACGGTCAGCCAGTGCCGTGGTGGGCTGACGGTGAATCCTAATTTCAATCCCGACCAGCTGGCCTTCGATTTGACGCGGCGTGGATCGCTGTTCGCGTACAACCAGGCGGGGACGATCAAGCAGCAATCGGCGTACGTCCAGGACGACATCAAGGCCGGCAACGCCACGCTCAAGGTGGGCGTCCGCCTCGATCACTACGACGGCCTGACCACGTCCACGCTGCTGCAGCCGCGCGCGGGCGTCTCGTATGCGTTTCCGGCCAGCAACACCGTGGTGCGCGCCTCGTACGGGCGGACGATGGAGACGCCGTACAACGAGAATCTGCTCCTGTCGAGCGGCGTCGGCGCGGAAGCGCTCACCGGCACCGCCACGGCTCCTCCGCCCGGCACGCGGGATGAAGAGGAACTGGGGATCCAACAAGCCGTCGGCCGCTGGATCGTCGCCGACTTCGGCTACTTCAACAAACACACCACCAACGGCTACGACTTCAACGTGCTGTTCAACACACCGATTGCGTTCCCCGTGGCGTGGGACCATTCGAGGATCAACGGTTTCACCGGCCGCGTCAATCTCGTGCAACATGGCGGTTTCAGCGCGTTCGTCGTGATGGCGCACACCAACGCCATCTACTTCCCGCCCGGTGTCGGCGGCGTGCTGCTCACGCCGCCGTGCGATGCGCCGGGATGTTCGTTCCGCATCGACCACGATCAGAAGTTCAATGCCACGACCAATCTGCAGTACGTCCTCAACAAACAGACCGGCACGTGGGCCGCGCTCACTTGGCGGTACGATTCGGGGCTCGTCGCCAGCTCGATCGGCGACGTCAACGACCTCCTGAATCTCACGCCGGCGCAGCAGGCCGCGATTGGGATGTCCTGCGGCGGCGTGCCGGCGACGCTGGCGGCGGGCTTCACGAGTTGTAATCCCGCCAGCATTACCACGAGCCGCTTGGTCGTACCGGCCGCCGGCACCGGCGACCCGCTGACCAATCCGGCGCGGGTCGCGCCGCGGCATCTGTTCGATCTCGGCATCGGCACCGACAATTTGTTGCACGGCGACAAGGCCAAACTCCGTCTACGCTTCAGCGTGATCAACCTGACGAACAAGGAGACGCTCTACAACTTCCTCTCCACGTTCAGCGGCACGCACTTCGTGACGCCGCGGGCCTACCAGGTGCAGTTAGGCGTCAGGTTCTGACGCACACATAGGAGGTCCGCTGGGATGGAGAAGAACTCCGCCATCCAGGCGGCACCGATCGCATCGTTGAGTTCGAGCGACGAGATCACAGCGGCGCTGACCAGTGTCGACGTGACGCGCGTCGTGTTCGTGTGCGCGGTCGCGTCCCTCTGGTGGCCCGGCCGGTGGCATTTCTTCGGCCATCCCTCCGCAATCGGCCTTCTGGCTGTTCTCGTCGGGGGCTATCCCATCGTCAAAGACGCCTTCGAACACATGGTTCGACGACGAATGACGATGGAGCTGTCGATGACGATTGTCGCGGCACTTGCGATCGACGAAGTCTTCACCGCGCTCGTCATCACCGCCTTCGTCCTGGCCGCCGAAATCCTCGAAGGGTTGACGCTGGCTCGCGGCCGCCGCGCCATTGGCGATCTCATCGACTCGCTTCCTGAGCAGGTACGGCTCCGCAGAGACGAGGGGTGGGTCGAGGTCCCGCTCGCGGACGTGCGCGTCGCGGATTCGGTCATGGTGAGGCCTGGAGCGCGCATCCCGGTTGACGGCATGGTAACGGGCGGCGAGTCCTTCGTCGATCAGGCCGCGATCACCGGCGAGTCCGTGCCGGTCGAAAAGGGCGAGGGCAGTGTGGTCACATTCTGACAATTCGACATTGTCTCCACCGCGTGTCGCTCGAGTCGGATCCGGCTTCCATTCATGGGCCGTAGCGACCGCTCGTTAGCGAAAAAGAACCGGCGCAGGAAACTCGGATTCCAGTCATCGGCATAAATCAGACGTTTACCGCCAGGAACGGACCACTCGTTAGCTTCTTGTCGTCGCCTCATTCGCGCCTTGCTACCGTGCTCGCTTTGAATGGCTCTTGCCGTTCCAAGACGAGGTCTTATGACGACGTGGCGGGCTCGCTTTTTTTCGACAGTCGTGCCGACGATGCTGTGCCTCGGTTTGATCGCGGCGGCGCCAGCGCGCGGCCAGGGGCTGGGCGGAGCCGGTACCGTGCAGCAGGACAGCGCGCAGGCGCTGCGCCAGGATATCGATCAGCTGCGACGCGAGTTCGACGCGCTCAAACAACAGTACGGCGATCGCCTGACGGCGCTCGAGGCGAAGCTGGCCGCCACGGAAGGCGCCGCGGCCCCCGCGGCTCCGCCTCCGCCCGGACAGCCCGCGACCGCACCGGTGCCGGCCGGCGCCGAAAGCGGGACGGCGGCGCCGGTGTACGGCGCGTCGATCAGCAACGCGAAGGTGTTCAATCCGGACATGGCCGTCATCGGGGATTTCCTTGGCGCGGCCGGCACCAACAAGGTTCAGCCCGATCCATTTGGTCCGGGCACTCATCCGAACGCGCTTCAGCTGCACGAATCTGAGGCGGCCTTCCAGGCCGTCGTGGACCCGTATGCGCGTGCCGACTTCTTCATCTCGTTCGGCGAAGAAGGCGTCAGTGTCGAGGAGGGCTTCATCACCTTGACGTCGCTCCCCGGCGGATTGCTGACCAAGGTCGGCAAGATGCGCGCCGCGTTCGGTAAGGTCAACTCGTTGCACAACCACGTATTGCCGTGGGCCGACCGGCCGCTGGTCATCGGCAATCTCGTCGGCGGCGAAGACGGCATCAACGACGCCGGCGTCTCCGTCGCGCGGCTCATTCCGAATCCGTGGATGTTCCTCGAAGCGACGGGGCAAGTGTTCAGAGGCGACTCCGGTGCAGACCCGAATGGGAATCCGCTGTTCCAGACGACGCGCCGCAGCGAGCTCAGCTACGTCACCCACCTGCGCGGCTATCAGGACATCACCGATAACGCGAACATCGATCTCGGATTCTCGTACTCGCGAGGCCACAACGGGCTGAGCAACGGCAATCTCGCGGACCCCGGCTCGCTGGTGACGCAGCTCTACGGCATCGACGCGACGTATCGCTGGAAGCCGCTGCAGCGGTCGATCTACCACTCGTTTGTCGGCCGCACCGAATGGATCTGGAGCCGTCGCGATCAGCCCACCGGCCTGCAGAGCGGCGCGGGCATGTATGTCTCCGGCGACTATCAGGTTGGACGGCGCTGGTTCACCGGCGTTCGTCTCGACCGGTCGGCGCACGCCAACGATGCATCGCTGGTGGACACGGGCGGGTCTTTCGTCATCACGTACTGGCCGAGCGAGTTCAGCCAGGTGCGCGCGCAGTATCGCCGGACCAACTACGCCACCGGCCCGTCGCTCGTGTCGAGCGCGAACGAGCTCCTGTTTCAGTTCCAGTTCTCCATCGGCGCGCACGGTGCGCATCCGTTCTAGTCATAGTCGCTAGTCGAAAGGCTGTTATGAGAAACACGATCCCTGTTGCCGTGCTTGCGGGCGCGGCGTTGTTCGCAAGCGTCCCCGCACGGGCGCAAGGCAAGCTGAACGTGGTGACCACCACCGAGGACCTCGCGTCGATCGCGCGCGAGGTCGGCGGCGACCACATCACCGTCGAATCGATCGCGAAGGGCTTTCAGGATCCCCACTTCGTCGAAGCGAAACCCAGCTTCATCCTGAAGCTGCAGAAGGCTGACGTCCTGATTGCGGTCGGCCGCGAGCTCGAGATCGGCTGGCTGCCGCCGCTGATTCAGCAAAGCCGGAACGCGAGGATTCAGGTCGGCGCGCAGGGCTATCTTGACGCATCGCTTGGCGCCACGATTCTCGAGATACCCAACGGGAACATCACACGCGCCATGGGCGACGTCCATCCGCTGGGGAACCCGCACTATTGGATGGACCCGGAAAACGGCAAGCGGATCGGCAAGGAAATCGCCGACAAGCTGTCGGAGCTTCGATCCGGAGACAGCGCGTTCTTCCAGCAGCAGCTCACGAGCTTCACGACCCGCCTCGACACCGCAGAAAAGCGGTGGCTCGCGCAGATGGCGCCATACAAGGGCACCAAGATGGTGACCTATCACCGATCGTTCCCGAATTTCGCTGAGCGCTTCGGCCTCGACATCGTCGGCTACGTCGAGCCGCGGCCGGGCATCCCGCCGACGCCGCAGCACACTCTCGATCTCATCAACGAGATGAAGCGGCAGAACGTCAAGCTCGTGCTGGTCGAGCCCTATTTCGACATGAAGACGCCGATGGCCATCGGGCGCGACACGGGCGCCCAGGTGCTCGTCATGCCCCCGTCCGTGGGCGGTACGAAGGACGTCCCGGATTACTTCAAGCTGTTCGACTCCGACATCAATCTCCTGATCGACGCGATCAAGAAGAGCGGAGCGAAATAGTGCTCGACACATCCATGCTCGCGTTTCTGGCGGCGCCGTTCGTCGCCAGTCTCATCCTGACCGGGATTCACGCGTACCTCGGCGTTCACGTCGTCGAGCGCGGCGTAATCTTTGTGGACCTGTCGCTGGCGCAGATCGCGGCGTTCGGGGCCACGATCGCGATGTTGACGCCGCTGGCGAGCGGCGACCCGCACGCGCCGGCCGTGTATTGGATCAGCCTCGTGTTCACGTTCCTCGGCGCGTTCGTGTTCTCGACGATCCGCAGTAAGCGCGCGCGGATCCCGCAGGAAGCGATCATCGGCATCTGCTACGCCGTCGCGTCCGCCGCGGCGATTCTGGCGATGAGCAAAGCGACGTCGGAAAGCGAACACCTGAAGGACATGCTGGTCGGCAACATTCTGGCCGTCTCGTGGCCCGAGGTCGGGAAGACCGCGCTGCTGTACAGCGCGATCGGCGCGTTTCACTTCATCTTTCGCCATAAGTTCCTCGCCATCTCGATGGATCACAAGAAGGCGGAGCAGTCGGGCCTCAACGTGAAGTTCTGGGATTTTCTGTTTTACGCGTCCTTCGGGTTCGTCGTGACCTCGTCGGTCGCGATCGCCGGCGTGCTGCTCGTATTCTGTTATCTGATCGTGCCGTCGGTCGCGGCGATGCTGTACGCGGATTCGATTGGCAAGCGGCTGGCAATCGGCTGGTCGATGGGGACGCTCGTGTCGGCGCTCGGCGTCTATCTGTCGCTGCAGCTCGACCTGCCGACCGGCGCGACGATTGTGTGCACGTTCGGCCTCGTCCTGATTATCATGGCGTCAGTGCGTCCACTGATTCAACGCCATGCAGTGTCGTAACAGCTGCCACCGCGGCGCCGCAGAGTCGGGGACGCGATCAAGAAGTAGACGGTCTGGATTGGTTCATCCGGCTGAACAGCGCGTCCAGCTCCGCGCGTGAGGCGTGGCTCGCCTGTTCGGCTGAGCCATACGCGA
>JADGOC010000305.1 GCA_017883165.1 Acidobacteriota bacterium | reverse complement strand
GGAGTGCGGACGCTAAAGGACGAACTCGACAAGGTTGCCTCGCACAACGAACATCACCTGAGCCAGATCAGAAGGGCGCTGAATCCGACCGGGAAGTGAATGCATCGCTGCTAGTGAGCAAGGTCACAAGCCCCTAGCGCCAGTCGGGCTGCCAGTAGTCGTGGCAGCAACCCGATTCTGTCGGGGGGAAGCGGAGCGAGACGGCGGTCCCATCACTGACGCGTATCACGCGCATCGCTTGGTCGTCGCTTCTCCGGCCGATGACGTAAATCCCGTCAGGCGACCATGAAACGCCCGGGTTGAATTCTGCGTTTTCCAGAACACGGCGCCCGCTGCCGTTCGCGTTGATCACCGTGACAATCGAAACATACGAGGCGAACGCATTGGCCGGAGTTTGATAAGCCAGGCGATCGCCCTGGGCCGACCAGCGCGGCATACCTGCCTGGCTGTCCAGCACAGTCGTCGATCCGGTCGAGACCTGGAGGACACGGAGCTCGCCCGGGAGTCCATATTTGGTGACGTAGGCAACCTTGGTACCGTCGTGAGAAATGTCGGCGCCACCATAGGTGAATTCGAGCCCCGGCAACGCGACCAGGAAGGTGATCGTGTTATCGGTCGCGACACTCCACAAAGAGAAGCCAGGGTGCGACGCATCACCGTCGCGTGCTGCAACGACCAGGACTGCACCGTCCGTCAGATAGCGAGACGCCATGATCGCGCTGAATTCGATGTCGCGTCGCGAAGCCCCCGTCGTATCGACGATGATGAGATCGTTTGACAGGCCCATGTAAGGATCGGTGGCGGTGTGCACAGTAATGCGCCGTCTCGTCTCATCGAATCGGGGGAACGCACCAAAGACGCTCGAGACATGCGAGACGATCGTGCGCTCGTTGCTGCCGTTGATGTTCACCAGTCGCACCGTCTGTTCGTTCGGAGACCAGACGAGCAGCCGTCCAGGGGGCACAACGCGCACTCGCGCCGAGTCGAGGAGCGACATGTACCGCATGAACACCCATTGGGTACCCATATCGCGGCCCGTCACCGTGCCTGTTGCGGCGTCGAGCGTAATTGCGCTGCCAGGGCCGGCGCTTAGCGTGGCCTTTTCTGCGCGAGGGTTGCTGTAACGGTCGAGAACAAGTCCGCTCAGCGTCGCCTTACCGCCGATGTCGAGCTCAGGGTCGGCACCAATCGTGATCAACGCAGCAGGCGCGCCCGGAGCAATGGTGAATGTCGCGGAATCAGCGAACCCCAGTTCCGGCACGCTCAACCGAACTACACCTCGTCCGGCGACGCGTCCCATCAGCACCGTCGCACTCGCGCGCCCGTTGGCGTCGGTGGTGTCGGTCGCGGGCAATCCGAAAAACCCGCTACAGTCCAAGACCGAGACGTTGCAGACGCGCATCGATGGCTCATTGAAGTAAGACGGGTCAGAGACCGGTTGGGGTTCGAAGTTCACGACGACGCCGCTGGCGAGTACTCCGTCAGCCCGTCTCACTTCGACGACAAGCGACTGCGCCAGGTGGGCGTCGACTGTGTCGGTGATGCCCGCGCCGGCGATAGCGCGCACCCCCGGCTTGCCACCCGGTCCGGCCGGATTGTCGCCGCAATTGGCAAGCAACAGAATTAGAGAGATGGAGCAAGCAACTCGCGCTTTGCGCGGAGAGACGGGCACGAGCTACTCCTTTGACGGGCCTATCGGAGGGAGGGTACACCCAAGGATATAACTCATGGATGAGCCTGTCCAGATGTTTCTGGCTAGTTCCGTCCGCTGTAAATGATTCTGAGATTCACCGCGGCCATCCCGTCTGCGGCAAACGCGGCGTGATTTTCAACGCGTTCTCGTAATAGACCTTCTTCAGCACGTCGTCCGGAAGGCCGATTCCGTACAGCTTCCAGAACGCGTGATACCCGCGGTAATAATCGAAGTAGTCGTCGTTCGTCTCGAACACGCGCCAGTAGTACGGATACTCCTCGGGCTGGTAGGCGTCCTTGCCGAAAAGAATTCGGTCCTGGAACTTGACGAAGAAATCGTGTGACCCGCGCGGCTGACGACCGATGTCGTAGAGTACGGCGCCCACATCCACATATACGTTCGGCATCTCAGTCAGCATCTTGCCGAGGCGGCCGAGATCGTTGGCGTGCCAACCCATATGGGCGGCAACGAAGGTCGTTTTCGGGTTCCGGCGGAACAGATTGTCGCGCTCCTTCATCAGCTCGTCGAAGTTCGGATGCCGGTCAGGAGACACGCGACGTCCCGGGAAGAGCTCGAGCCAGCGCTCATTATTGTTGTCCACCGGCTTGTAGAATTCCTGCGGATCTCCCGTGTGGATGAACACCGGAAGCTTGAGGCGGGCGGCCGCTTGCCAAATGGGATCGAGCTCAGGGTCGTCGAGTGCGAGGCGCGAGCCGTTCGCCTTACGGATCGTCTGGCCGAAGTCCTTTGGGATCTCCCCGATACCTACCGCTCCCGCGGCGACGTCGGCCTCGAGCTGCGCCACTGCGCGCTCGGCCCATCCCGGTCCCACGTTCTGAAAGTTGATCCCCGTCAACACGCGTACGCGGTCCTTCATCGCCGGCGACGCATTGATTGTCGCGACCGTCCGCTTGAGCGCGTCACCAGAGACATTGTTCGCCACGATCATCATTCGGACGTTGAGGGCGTCGAGGTCCGCACCGAGGCGCGCGAGCGACTCGACGGAGCCGAGCATTCCCTGCGGATGGCCGTGGAAATCGATCGCCGGGTAGCGGGCTTTCTTCACGAGGTGCGTGGGCGCGACGAGCGTGGATCGCGGTCGATAGTCGAGTATGCTCGGTGCAGCTTCCTCGGGAGCCATGCAGCTGCGAGGTCGAATCTCCGTCGTGCCGAGTGGACAGGATTCACCTGGTCGGATCGACGTCGCCCGATCGGCGCCGGGTTGCCCGGAGAGAGCGCGCCCAATGAATGCCGTTCCAAGGACGGCGAGAAACATGGTGCGAAAGGGATAGATGAAGATGGACATTCCTTAAC
>JADGOC010000304.1 GCA_017883165.1 Acidobacteriota bacterium | reverse complement strand
CTCTCGCTCGTCGAGAAACTCAAGCAGTACGACAAGAAAGTCTTCGTCGTCGGCGGCCGCGCGTTCACGAGCGTGATCCTGCAGCGCAACTGCCATGAGTTCATCGCCTACGAGAATCTCGCCGGCGTGCGCAAGTCGCCCACCAAGGGCGAGCGGCCGATGCCGGCCGTCGCCGCATCACCCATCGCGCAGGCGTTTCCCATCGTGCGCCGCGCCCTCAAGATCCTCGCGGACCGCGAAGTGACGCCGCAGACCGGCCTCCTCAAGAGCACGCTGCTGCAGCTCGACTCCACGTTCTCGGAACGCAACTACGGGGCGTCGTCTTTTCTTGATTTCGTCGAGAAGCTGGCGCACACCGGCCTCGTCGCGCTGAAGCACGCGGGACGCAGCGTGATGGTCGAATTGAACAGCGGCTTCGAGGACGCGGACACCGCGGCCGCGAAGCCGCACACACCGGCGGACGAGGCGACAGGCGACACGTCGGCGGCACTCGCCGCCGCTATGGGCATTTCCAGACCACCGCAGGACCAGCGGCCTCCGCAGGATCAGCGGCCTCCGCAAGAGCAGCGGCCGCCTCACGAACAGCGGCCGCCCATCGAAGCGACCGAATCGGCCGCCGACGGCGTGCGCGTGGTCGGACAAATCCTCCGCAACGCGACGGGCGCGCGCTGGCCGATGTATCTGCGCAACGTGAAGCAGATCCTCCGCAGTGCCGACGCCGCATTCGACGAACGGCGCTACGGGTTCGTGGGCCTCATGGATCTGCTGAAGGCCTGCCAGCGCGAAGGGCTCGTCCGCCTCGAGCGCGACCGGCGCGGCGGCCTGCGTGTCTTTCAGGGAGCGGCCATCCAGCGCACCGTGGCGGCGGAGCCCATCCTCGACGTGGAGCAGACCGAGGCCGCCGACGCGCAGCCCCGTCACATCGTCGCCGCGCCCGACATGGATGCGGAATCGGAGGTCGGGCCGATCCCGATCGACACGACGGCGGAACTGCTGGGACGTGCGAAGGCGAGGCGGCCGCGGTCGCGTCTCGGCGCTCGCGCCCCGGAGGCGCCGGCGGCCCAGGCGGCGACGACCGCATCCGGCCGCGCCGCACGGAAGCCGTCCGCGCGCAAAGCCGCCGCGCCGCGCCGCACCGCCCGGTCGAAAAAGAACGGCCCCGCCGCCGCCAACGACACGACCGAGTAGACACCTTCGGGGGCCGAGCGAGCTCGGCCCCTACTGCCGGTGCTCGTCCGGACACCGCGATCCTCCTCCAGCAGCTCCTGAATGAATCGCCCCGGCTGATCCGCCGGCTGCTTCAATGCAGCTTCCCAGAGCGCCACAGCCGCGCGATCCTGACCGAAAATGCCGCTACAATCGTGCTCAAGAGGACGAGCCGCGCCAGCGTCAGATCGTTCAAGGGGCGCACATCATAGACATGGCATCCACGAACTACACGGCGAAAGACATCACGGTTCTCGAAGGTCTCGATCCCGTTCGCAAGCGTCCGGGCATGTACATCGGGGGCGTTGGATCGGCCGGACTGCACCACCTCGTTTGGGAAACACTCGACAACGCCGTCGACGAGGCGATGAACGGCTACGCATCAAATATTTGGGTGACGCTCCATGCGGATGGATCGTCGATCACGATCGAAGACGACGGCCGCGGGATTCCGATCGACAAGCATCCGACGAGCAAGAAGAGCGCGCTCGAAGTGATCTTCACCGTCCTCCACGCCGGCGGCAAATTCGAGCATGGCAGCTACAAGACGGCCGGCGGCCTTCACGGCGTCGGCGCGAGCGTCGTCAACGCGCTGTCGAAGGAGCTCGTCGCGACGGTCAAGCGCGACGGCGCGCAGTGGGAAATGCGCTTCAAGCAGGGCAAGCCGGTCGGCGCATTGAAGAAGCTGGGGCCTGCCCGCGGCAGCGGCACCACGGTGTACTTTCATCCCGACGCCGCGATCTTCCCGAAGATCGAATTCGATCCGGTTGTGATTAAAGACCGGCTGGAAGTCGTGAGCTACCTGCACAAAGGCGTGAAGGTCGTCTTCGACGATGAGACGTCGAAGGAGAAGTTCACCTTCGAGCACGCCGAAGGGCTCGCCGACTACCTCAAGAAGATTGTCGCCGAGCGCGGCGCCAAGCCGGTGCACGACGTACCGTTCACGCTGAACAAAGAGGATGGTCTCAGGCTCGATCTCGTTCTGCAATGGACGGAGGCGACCGACGAGCACATCCGGTCGTACGTCAACGGCATCCCGACCGGATCCGGCGGCACGCACGAGACCGGCTTGCGCGCCGGGCTGAGTAAGGCCGTACGCAACTTCATCGAGACGCACACCCTATCGCCCAAAGGCGTGACGCTGACGGCTGAGGACATCCGCGAAGGTCTCACCGGTATCTTGAGCCTCTTCATTCAGGAGCCGCAGTTTCAGGGGCAGACCAAGGATCGGCTGAACAACCCCGAGCTCGTGTCGGGCATCGACGGAGTCGTGCGGCCGGCGCTCGAGCACTGGCTCAATCACAACAACAGCGTGGCGGAGGCCATCGTCGCGCGCATCATTCTCGCGGCGCGGGCGCGCGAGGCGAGCCGTGCGGCACAGGCTGAGGTGTCGCGCAAGAGCGCCACGTCGACGCGCCTCAACCTTCCCGGCAAGCTGAGCGACTGCACCAACTCGAGCAGCGATGCCAGCGAGATCTTCATCGTCGAGGGCGACTCGGCGGGCGGATCCGCGAAGCAGGGGCGCGATCGGGCGCGCCAGGCGATCCTCCCGCTGCGCGGCAAGGTGCTGAACACCGAGAGCGCGTCGCTCGCGCAGGTGCTCGAGAACAAGGAGCTGTCAGATCTGGTGACCGCGCTCGGGTGCGGCCTCGGCAAGAACTTCGAGATGAGCAAGCTCCGGTACGGGAAGATCATCATCCTCGCCGACGCCGATTCCGACGGCAATCACATCGCGACGCTGCTGCTCACGTTCATCTACCGCCACCTGCCGCAGCTCATGGCCAACGGCAAGGTGTACCTCGCGCA
>JADGOC010000031.1 GCA_017883165.1 Acidobacteriota bacterium | reverse complement strand
GTGATCAACGAGCTGATGGGCAAGGATGCGTCGGCCCGCTTCCGATTCATCATGGAGCGGGCGGACGAAGCCGAAGAGCTGGACGTCTGAATCCGATCCTCATCAACCCCATGCATGCGGCGGCCTTTGGCGCCGCCATCGTCTGCGCGCTGCTGCTGCTGCAGTATGCGCACCGCCGCCGCCCGTTCATTCTCTTGTGGGCCGCGGGGTGGCTGCTGATCGCGCCGGCGATGCTGCTCCAGGCGCACCACTATTCGACGGCGTGGATTGCGGAGTCCGCGTCCGGCCTCTCGGAGCTTCTCGCGATCTGCACCGCCACGCTGTATCTCTCGAGCGCGGACGTCTTCAGGGAGACGCAGTACGTGCAGCCGGCGCGGCTCAAGCTGCTGATCGTCGTCGCCGCCTGGTTCGCGGTGGCGCCCCTCGTATTGGGGCGGGCGGCGGTGTTCATCCCGGGGCATCTCATCGCGGCGGCGCTCCTGGCGCTCGCCGGATCGATGTATGTGGCGGTGCTGCTCGAGCGGCGGATGATCGGCGCCGGCCTGGTCGCCTTCGTGCTCCTCGGCCTCGCCATGGCGAATGTGACGAGCGCCGCCACCATGTCGCGCCAGACCGCCCAGCTCCCCATCGAGATTCTCGTGCTGAACGCCGTGCTGTACACCTTCGGGGCGCTCGGCATTCACCTGCTGGTGTTCGAAGACATGACCTATGAGCTGCGAACGGCCAACCGCCGGCTCGAGGTGGCGCGACAGGAGTTGATGCAGGCGGCGATCACCGATCCGCTGACCGGCTGCCACAATCGCCGGTTCCTCGAACAGGTGATGGACCGCGAGCTGCAGCGCCACATGCGTTTCAATCTGCCGCTGTCGCTGCTTTTCATCGACGTCAATCGCTTCAAGGCGGTCAACGACGCGCTCGGGCACGACGCCGGCGACCGCGTGCTGCAATACGTCGCGCGGTTTCTCAAGCGCCACATCCGCGAAGCCGACTACATCTTCCGCTGGGGCGGCGACGAATTCCTGGTGCTGATCACCTGCGCCGGCGACGAGGCGCAGCACAAAGCGGCGGTGCTCAAGTCCGCGTTCGACGCCGCCCCGGAAGCCGTGGAGCTGCCGCCGGGCATCGGGCTGAGCGTCGGCTGGACCGACGTGCCGCACGGCACCACCGACATCAACCCGCTCGTGCGCGAAGCCGACGAGCGCATGTATCAGGACAAAGGGACCGCGGTCAGCCGAGCGCGAATCGCAGCAGATACAGATGCGCCGCCACAATCAGCGCGGCCAGCGCCGAAACGACGGCCGCGGTAATCGCGTCGGGCAGCTTCGCGCGCACCCACCGCAGACCGATCACCGCATAGAGGACGTACGCCGGCAGCAGGAACATCAGATACTTGGCCTTGATCGCCCAGATCTCCTGCGACAGCACGTACTGCAGATAGATCGCCCATCCGACCCCGGACATGATCGTGATCGGCAGATAGGCGCGACGCCGCACTGTGATCAGCAGCCCGCCGATCGCCAGCAGGCTCGGCACGATGCCGAGGACGAGCACGGCGGACGCGAGCCACGGTGGAATGTGGCGATCGTTGTAGAACGGATACCGCGTGCCGTGGCGCGTCGGATTCGTGAAGAATCCCATGTCGCCCCACACCAGTCCATGGAGCGTCGTCCAGAAGCTGCGGTAGACCGGCAGGTCCGTGAGCATGCCGTCTGGCGCATCGGGCCTGGTCAACGCCAGCAGCGACGGCAAGCGGAACGTCGTGAACTCGTACCGCGTGTGCAGCATGCGCTGCGAAAGGCTGAAGCCGGCGCCCGCATCGCCGTTGGCGAACAACGGCGTGCCGTAGCGGCGCTCGTTGTCCACGTATTTCCACCCACCGACCAGCATCGCCACCACCAGGAACGAGACGAGGGCGCTGAGACCGCGCCGCGTCGCGCCACGCCACGAGATGTGCGATAGAAGCACTAGCGTGCCGGCCACCACGGCGCTCAGGCCGTTATATTTCGTTGCAGCCGCAAACCCCGCGAGGACGCCGAGGCGGACGATGTCGGCGCGCGAGCCGTGCGGATGCAGATGCCAGCGCATCAGGTAATAGATGAACGCCGCGAGCAGCCCCGCGAGCAGAATGTCGGGCTCGATGCTGTAGCTGCTGAAGAAGAGACACGGGCACGCCGCCGCGATGCCCAAGCCGAGCACGAGCCACGCCCCTCGCTGCCGCGTCAGCCGCAGGAGCTGGCAGGTGTAATACAAACAGGCGAGGCCGGCCGCCAGCGGAATCGCGCCGACAAACCGCAGCGCGTAGTCGTCCGGCCACGGCGACGTCGGATACACGATGCGGCCGATCGCGTACAACGGCCACGACGCGAGGAACAGCAGCGGCGGCTGCCAGCACTCCCAGCAGTCGGTGGACACAGGCAGGTGCCCCGTCGTATACAGCCGCTGAATCGCTTCGTGATAGAGGTCCCACACGTAGCCGAACGACCACGGGCTGTACGCGGCCAGGAGCGCCCGCAGCGCGACGGCGACCATCGTGAGCGTCCACATGCACGCGCGCGTGTGCCGATCGAGCCAGCCGACCATCGCCGCGCTCATTTCTGGGCTGACGTGCAGAGCCCGTCGGCATGCGGGCAGGTGATGCACCGCAGATCCCACAGCGCCACGATGGCGCGGCGCTGCAGCGCTTCGGGCGTGAGCGGCCGCTCGTAATACGTCATGGGCTTGTAGAACCAGAAGCACGCGACCGCGGCGACGAGCCAGAGCGCCAGCGCCGTCTGCTTGTGCCCCATCGTGATCGTGCGGCTCCCGAGCTGCGTGATCTCGTCGATGACGAGGGCGAGGAGCACGAAGCTGAGAATCAACGGAATGAAGTAGTGATAGAGGAACATCACGCCGTGGATCCACCGGAACGGCACGAAATACGCGACGTACAGCCCCGTGAACATCGTCAACAGGAATCTGTGCTTCAGCGGTCTCGCCGGCGGCGCGATCGCTGATCCCACGAGCAGCGAGACGGCGGCGATGAGCCCCGCGAGCGCGGTCCACCAGACGACGGGATTGACTTGGAGATAGAGATAGCGAAACGACTTGCCGCCGTCGTCGGTGTCCCACCAGTACGCGACCGATCGGGCGCCGATCGGCCACATCCAGAACGGGCTCGCCTTTTCGTCGGTCCGGCAGAAATCGATCGCCGGCCGCGCCGAGTCGTACCACCGCGCGTAGCGAAGCGCTTCGCCGAGGAGCGCGGGAAACGCGGCGATGGGCACGCGCTGGCCGCTCTGGAGAAAGGCGCGCGCGGCGGGCGATGGCGTCTGGTAGAAGCCCTGCTCTTGCAGCGCGGGATTCAGATGCCGCGCGAGCGTGAAGTGAACCTCCCAGACGGCCAGGACGACGACGGCGCTGACGATCGCCGCGATCGTCAGACACTCGAGCGCGCGGCGCCGCTCGCGCCGGAGACCCCACGCGGCGGCGATCGGCACCCACACCATCACGACGCCGATCGATTTCGTGGTGAGCACGCAGCCGAGCGCGATGCCCATCACGAGCGCCAGCGTGCGTTGGCGCCGGCGCGCGGCCGGCGGCGTGCCGAGCAGCCAGACGGCGGCGAGCAGCAGCAGCACCGTGAAGAACAGCAGCGGCCCCTCGAGCATCGCCCCGCGCAGATGCACGACGAGCGCGTTGTCGAAGATGTAGAGCCCGCAGAGCAGCATCGCGAGCACGCGGCTGCGCGTGATCGTGAAGAACAGCAGGAAGAGCAGCGGCGCCGTCAGCCACGCGAGCAGCACGGGAAAGAAGCGAAAACCGGCGAACGAAAACCCTTCCGGAACGGTCGTGGCCCAGTAGGTGACGTTCAGGAATTGCGTCGTGTCCACGTTGTCGCCGAACAGCCGCTCGCCGAGCGCGACGAGCAGTTTGCCGAGCGGCGGATGCAGATCGACGAAATAGACTCCGTGAATATATTTCTGCGCGTCGACGATGTAGTAGCGCTCGTCCCAGAACGGAACGGCCGGATAGTCGAAGTAGTAGAGGTAGGTGAAGAAAGCGGCGACCGAGACGACGAGCAGCGCGAGCCAGGTCGCACGGTCGAAGCGCGGTGGCGGCGGGACCTCAGGCATCCTGACGTATTCTGCCGTCCCCGAGCTCCACGCGCAGACCATTGACGAGACGTCCGACGCCTTCGGCGACGGTCTCGCTCTGCAGCGCACCGTACGCGACACGGAAGTAGCAGCCGTCCGTCATGCCGAACGCCGCCCCGGGGATGACGGCGACGCGGTGCTCGCGGATCAGCCGCTCGCAGAGCGCCATCGGATCCAGCCGCGTGTGGACGCGCAGCAGACAATAGAACGCGCCGTCGGCCGCCGGCACGTCCGCGAGCGGCGCGAGCGCCGACAACTGGTCCACGACAAGACGGCGAACCTCGGCGAGATCGCGGACGTAGGGCTCGCAGTGCGCGCGCCCCACATCGAGCGCGGCACAGGCGGCGATCTGCGAGACGATCGGTGCGCACACGACGATCGTGTCTTGACTCTTCAGCATGGCCTCCTCGAGATGTTCGGGATAGACCACGTAGCCGATGCGCCAGCCCGCGAATCCATACGCCTTCGACAGCGAGTACAACGAGATCGTGTGCGGCGCCGCGCCCGCGAGCGACCCCGCCGACACATGCCGCGCCGTTCCGTAGGTGAAGTACTCGTAGACCTCGTCGGCGAGATGGTACAGGCCGCGCTCGCCGCAGAGCGCGTTCACCTCGCGCAGCGAGCTTTCAGAGAAGACGGCGCCGGTCGGATTATTCGGCGAGACGGTCACGATCGCGCGCGTGCGATCGGTGACCGCGGCGCGGATGGCATCGAGCCGCAGTTGATACGCCTCGTCTGTCGGCACGCGCACCACGCGGCAGCCGGCCATCTCGATGGCCATCTCATGATTGAAATAGAACGGCACCGGCAGTACGATCTCGTCGCCCGGCTCGGTGACGGCGAGCACGGCGTGCATGAACGCCATGTTCGAGCCGGCCGTCACCATGACGCGGCGTCCATGCGCGACGTCGATCCCGTTTTCCCGGCCGAGTTTCGCGCCGATTCGATCGATCAGCGCCGGTAGCCCGGCGTCCGCCTGGTACTGGTGCGTCGCGGGATCGTCCATGGCCGCGCGCGCGGCATCGAGCGCCGCCAGCGGCGGGCCATAATGGACCATGCCCTGGCCGAGAGAGATCGTGCCGGGCGTCCGCCGGATGATCTCGCCGATGACGGGAATAATGGGCGTCTGGACGGCGTCCATGCGCGTGCGCGATCTCAAGGTCCTATACTACCAGCCATGAAACGCCACCTCCGCCACGCCGGTCTCCTCTCGGCCACCTTGCTCATCGCAGGCGCGATCGTGTCCGGGGCCTCGGGCTCGCTCCAATCGCCCGAGCAGTTCCTCGGCTTCAAGGTCGGCGCCGACAACAAGCTCGTTCGCTGGGACAAAGTCGTCGAGTACATGAAGCTGGCGGCGGCCGGATCCGATCGCGTGCGCTATCGCGAGCTTGGCAAGACGTCGAGCGGCAATCCGTTCATCGCGCTCGAAATCAGCGCGCCCGACACGCTGAAGAACCTCGACCGCTACAAGCAGATGGAGCGCAAGCTGTACTTCCAAGGCGGCGCGCCGTCCGACAGCGAACGCGACGAGATCTTCAGGCAGGGCAAGGTCGTGCTGCTCATCACCTGCAGCATCCACGCCACCGAGATCGGCGCGACGCAGATGTCGGTGGAGCTCGTGCACCGGCTCGCCACCGAAGATTCGCCGGAGGTGAAGAAGATCCTGGACAACGTGATCTTCGTGCTCGTGCCGAGCCTCAATCCCGACGGCGAGATCCTGGTGACCGACTGGTTCAACAAGAACGTCGGCACGCCGTACGAAGCGAGCCCGATCCCGTACCTCTACCACCCCTACGTCGGCCACGACAACAACCGCGACATGTACATGTTCACGCAGAAAGAGAGCGAGTACACGGCGCAGTTGCTGTGGCACGACTGGTTCCCTTCCGTCTGGCTCGACGAGCACCAGCAGGGCAGCAACGGCGCGCGGATTTTCGTCATGCCGGCGACCGACCCGATCAACGTGAACGTGCACCCGCTGATCTATCGCTGGAACGGCATCCTCGGGCAATCGCAGGCGGCCGCGCTTGAGGCGGCCGGCAAGGAAGGGATCATCTACAACGCGACGTACACGAACTTCTGGGAAGGCGCGATGGCGTGGAGCGGCTGGTGGCACAACCAGATTGGCCTCCTCACGGAAGTCGCGAGCGCCCGCATCGCGGCGCCGATCGATCAGCAGCGTGCCGGCTCGGGTCGCGGCGCGCCGGCCGACGGCGGTGGGCGCGGCGCCCCTGGTGCGGCCGGCGGCGGACCCGTCGAGGGCGGCGGCCGCTTCAACCTGAATCCGCTGCCTCCTCCAACCGACATCAACCCGCGCACCGAATATCCCAGACCCTGGATGGGCGGCCACTGGACCCTCCGCGACATCGTCGACTACGAAATGATTGCGACGATGGCGCTGCTCGAGACGGCGGCGGATCGACGGGAAACCATCGTGCGGCAGATCTACGAGGTGAATCGCGCGACGATCGAGGACGGCAAGAAGAGCAACCCGTCGGCGATTCTCGTGCCGATCGAGCCGCAGCACGACGCGCGCGAAGCGGTGCACCTGGTCGATCGGCTGCACATGGGCGGCGTGGACGTGTATCGCGCCGGCGCCGCATTCGAAGCCGACGGTAAGAAATATGGCGCAGGCACGTTCGTGATGCCGATGACGCAGGTGTTCGCGCGCTACGCGAAGGACATGCTCGAGAAGCAGACGTATCCGGAGGTCCGGCGCGCACCCTCCGCGCCGCCCGAAGCGCCCTATGACGTCACCGCCTGGTCGCTCGGCATGCTGCTCGGCGTCGACACGGTGTTCGTGAAGGATGCGCTGCCCGCGTCGCTGAAGCTGACGCCCGTGGCCAGCTTTCCGGCGGTGCCGGGCGGCGTCGACGGCAGCGGCACGCGGTTCACGTTCGACGACAAGGGGCCGGACACCGCGATCGCGATCAACAGGCTGTTGAAGGACGGCGCGCACGTCTCGTTCGAAGCGCCCTCGCGCGTGGCCGTGACCGGTGTGCCGCGATCGAAGATCGACCAGATCGCGAAAGATCTCGGGCTGTCGGTGAAGGCGGCCGCCGAACCTCGAACCGCGAACCCCGAACCGCGAACCCTGAACCCTGAACCCCGAACCCGGAACCTTCGTGCGCCGCGCGTCGCGATGTATCAGCCGTGGACCGGCGGGAACATGGACGAGGGATGGACGCGCTGGGTGCTCGAACAATACGAGTTCAACCTCACCTCCATTCACAACGACGACATCCGGGGCGGCAAGCTGCGCCAGAAGTTCGACGCGATCATCCTGGCCGATCAGAACCCGCGCGACATCGTGGACGGCTTCGACGCTCCCGCCATCCGCCCGGAATATCGCGGCGGCATCGGCGAGGCCGGCGTGGACAACCTGAAGCAGTTCATCGCCGACGGCGGCACGCTCATCACGATGGGGAATGCGTGCGATCTGGCGATCGACCGGCTGCCCATTCCCGTGCGCGATCTCAAGCGCGGCCTGTCGCGCGATCAGCATTTCGCACCGGGCGCCATTCTGCGGCTCGAAGTCGACACGGCGAGCCCGTTCGGCTACGGCGTCGCGCCGGAGACCTACGGCTTCTACATCAACAGCCCGTTCTTCACGCTCGTCGAAGGCTTCGCCTCGCAGAAGACGACTGTCATCGCGAGGTACCCGAACACGAATGTGCTCGCGTCCGGCTGGCTGAAAGGCGAAGAATTGATGGCGGGGCGCGCGGCGGTCGTCTCGATCGACATGAGCCCAGGGCGCGTCGTCCTGTTCGGCCTGCGCCCACAGCACCGCGCGCAGACGCACACGACGTTTCCACTGCTCTTCAACGCACTGTATCTTTCCACGACCCAGAACCCTGAACCTTGAACCCTGAACCGATCGTGATCCGCATCTTCGTAACCGGCGGGACGTTCGACAAGGAATACAACGAGCTAACCGGCTCGCTGGCGTTCAACGAGACCCATCTCTCTGAAATGCTGCGGCTTGGACGCTGCCGGCTCGACGTCTCGGTCACCACGCTGATGATGATCGACAGCCTCGACATGACCGACGCCGACCGCGCGCTGATCGTCGAGCGGTGCAAGCAAGCGGCCGAGCCGCGCGTGCTCATCACCCACGGCACCGACACGATGGCCGAGACGGCGCGGGCGCTCGCCGCCGCGTTTCCTGATGCCGCCGGCCGAACCATCGTGCTGACGGGCGCGATGATTCCGTACGCGTTCGGGAGCTCTGACGGACTTTTCAATCTGGGGAGCGCGCTGTCGTTCGTGCAGGTGCTGCCGCCCGGCGTGTATGTCGCGATGAACGGCCGGTACTTTCCATGGGACCGGGTGCGCAAGAATCGCGAAACGGGAGTGTTTGAGTCGATATGAAGGGCCATTCGAAGACTGATTCACCACAAAGGACACCAAGGACACGAAGGAAAACCTGGTTGGCCTTTACCTTTGTGTCCTTGGTGTCCTTAGTGGTTGCTCAGCGCGCGATAGGTGTACAGGCACCCGATTGGAAGGCTGTAGGCGCCGAGGCGACTCAACTCCTCCAGCAGTATGTAAGCATCGACACATCGAATCCTCCGGGCGACACGCGCAAGACGGCCGACTTCCTCGCGTCGGTGTTCGAGCGCGAGGGCATCCCGGTGACGCGGTACGAATCGGCGCCGGGCAAGGCGATCATCTACGCGCGCCTCAAGGCGACGATGACACCGGCGGCGGGCAAGGCGATTCTGCTGCTTCATCACATGGACGTGGTGCCGGCCGACCGCTCGCAATGGAAGGTCGACCCGTTCGCCGCCACGATCGTCGGCGGCGAGATGCGCGCGCGCGGCGCGCTCGACATGAAAGGCCTCGGCGTCGCACACCTCATGGCGTTCCTCATGCTCAAGCGGCAGCACGTGCCGCTCGCGCGCGACGTGATTCTCCTGGCCGAGCCGGACGAGGAAGTCGGCGGCGCGATGGGCGCACGCTGGATGATCGCGAATCATTACGCCGAGCTCGATCCCGAGTTCGTGCTGGACGAAGGCGGCTTCGGCAGCCCGGATCTCTTCACGGCCGGCAAGCTGGTGTACGGCATCTCGGTCGCCGAAAAGAAACTCCTCTGGCTCAAGGTGCGCGCGACGGGCGTCGCGGGACACGGCAGCCAGCCAAACGATCAGAACCCGAACGATCGGCTGGTTCGTGCGCTCGCGCGTCTCCTCGCCGAACCCCTGCCCGGTCCGTCAGCCTCTTCTGTCGCATCCGGGCTGATGAGCACGATGCACGAGCGGGTCGGCGCCTTCGCGATCAACAAGTTCACCAACGCGATCCAGCACTCGACCATCGCGGTGACGACGATCCGATCGGGCGTCGGCGATCCGCCGAAGGCGAACGTGATCCCGTCGGTCGCCGAGGCGACGCTCGACTGCCGCGTGCTGCCGGGCACCACGCGCGACCAGTGGCTCGCCGACATCCGCCGCGGGCTCGGCGATCCCGGGCTCGAGATCGACGTGATCAGCGAGTCGGACGACCCCATCGTGTCGCCGCAGGACACGCCGCTCTATCGGAGTCTCGAGGCGGCGATTCACCGGCGCCACCCCGATGCCGTGATCACGCCGATCCTGGTGCCGTACGGCACCGATTCGAACGCCTTCCGGCCGCGCGGCGTCACGAGCTACGGCATCTTTCCCGCCCCCGTGTCCGCCGACGAGGTCGCGTCGATGCACGGCGACGCCGAGCACGTCAGGCTCGACGCGATTCCTGAGGCGGCGCAAGTGTTTTTCGAGGCTATACGGGAGACGGCGACGCGGCAATCGTCTCGAGCTGCTGCACGTGATTGAGGTCGTGTCCCGCCATCTGATGGATTACCCAGTCGACGGTGAGCGCGCCGGACTCGGGGTGCGTGAACGGCGTCTGGCGCTCGGCGGCCGACAAAGCGGCGAAGAGCGACAGATTCATCTGCCGTAGCGCGAAGCGCGCGGCGGCGGCCTCGGCGCCGGTCGTCCGCGATTCCTTCACGATCCACGCATCCTGATCGAAGGGCTGCGCCACGTAGCCGGGCGAACAGAGCGCCATGCGCACACGATAGCCAAGCGCCATCTCGGTTTCGGCCAGGTGCGTGAGGATCTGGCGCGCGGTCCACTTCCCCGGCGCATACGTGCGCTCGAACTGCGGCCGCGACCAGCCGTCGGTCAGCGCACGGATGCGCTCGGAGGTATCACGCATCGACGCGATCGGCTCGCGGTCGCCGAGGTATGCGGAATACGGAGTATTCGGAGTCATGCTCTCCGTTCGCGCTAAATCGTGATTTGCACGACGGTCTTGGCGCTGCGGTGCTGCTCGATCAGGTGCGGCAGGAGCTTCTTGCTCAAATACACCTTGGACTCGGCGTTGTCCGCCGCGTTGCGCTCGTACTTCACCACCTCGAAGCGCAGGTGATCGAGCGTGCCGCGCATGTCGTAGAACTTGTTCTTGGTCTTGACGACGATCTCGTCGAACCCCTGTTCGATGGCCCACACTTCCTGCTGCTCGGTGAGCGCACGGAAATGCCCCTGGCCGCGCCAGTCGCGGCGCGTGCCGCCGATCCACGTATAGAGGATGCGGCGGCCGTCGAACCGGACGTAGTCGCGCAGCCGGTTGACGAGGTCGTGCAGCTTGGGTTCGGCTTCGTTGATGGTGACTTCGTGCGCCACCTTGAACGAGACCGGCACGACCGAGCCACGGTCGTCGGGCAGCGGGGCGTTGGCGAGGAGAATCAGGTGCGCGCGCCCGGTGAGGCGGCGGACGATTTCCGCCGCGGTCTTCTTGCGCGGGAATTCGCCGAAAAACTCCTCGATGTATTGAATCTCGAGCGCGCCCTGCTCGAGATCATAGTGCGTGATGTGGTATTCCACGGCTGAAACGACGCATTGTACACGAATCCGAAGGATGTAAGATCCTCACATCCTTGGATGCAGAGAGGTATGTCGTGACCCCAAGACGCTCCGTCCTTCTTTTCGCAGCGACGATCGCGGCGGCATTCGGACTCCACGGCTACGCGCAAGGCCGCGGCGGCCAGGCGCCACCGCTGGCGCCGCCGATCAACCAGTCCAGCGACCCGCTGCTGAAGAACTTCCGGTTCCGGTCGATCGGCCCCGCCAACATCGGCGGCCGCGTGGACGACATCGCGGTGGTCGAGAGCGACCCGGCCACGATGTACATCGGCCTGGCGACGGGCGGCGTCCTGAAGACCGTGAACAACGGCACGACGTGGACGCCGATCTTCGAGATTTACTCGTCGGCCTCGATCGGCGACGTCGCCGTGAGCCAGAAAGATCCCGATATCGTCTGGGTCGGCACCGGCGAAGCGAACAACCGCCAGAGCTCGTCGTTCGGCGACGGCATCTACAAGTCGACCGACGGAGGCAAGACGTTCGTGAACGTCGGCCTCAAGGACTCGCAATCGATCGCGCGCATCGTCATCGATCCGCGCAGCGACGAGACGGTGTACGTGGCGGTGGTCGGGCATCTCTTCGGGCCCAACGGCGAGCGCGGGCTGTACAAGACGACCGACGGCGGGAAGACGTGGACCAAGTCGAAGTTCATCGACAACGACACCGGCTTCACCGATGTCGTGATGGACGCCCACGATCCCAACACGCTCTATGCCGCATCGTATCAGCGCCGGCGCACCGCGTGGGGCTTCAACGGATCGGGCCCCGGGAGCGCCATCTGGAAAACGACCGATGCCGGCAAGTCGTGGACGAAGCTCTCGGGCAACGGCCTGCCCGACAATCCGTACATCGGCCGCATCGGCCTCGACGTCGGCCGCAGCAAACCGGGCGTCGTCGTCGCGCAGATTGAAGTGGGCGCGACCGGCGGAACGGGCGCCGGCGTGAACGACGAAGGACAACTGGCGGAGAACGGCGCGGTGATGCCGGGGCGCGGCGGCGCCGGCGGTGAAGGCACCGGCGAAGCGCCGGCCGCGGAAGGAGCGGCGGCGCCTCAGTCGGGCGGTGGACGCGGCGGCGCCACGACGCCACCGGCGCTCAATCCGAACAAGACCGGCATCTGGCGCTCCGACGACAAAGGCAAGACGTGGCATCTGACGAGCAACATCGTCGATCGCCCGATGTACTACAGCCAGGTGCGGGTCGATCCGAGCAACGACAAGATCATCTATCAGGGCGGCGCGCCGTTCTACAAATCCGTTGACGCCGGGAGGACGTTTCAGAACGTCCAGGGCGTCGCGCACAGCGACCATCACGCCATCTGGATCGATCCGAAGAACACCAACCACGTGATCATCGGCAACGACGGCGGCCTCGACATCACCTACGACCAGGGCGCCACGTGGGAGTACGTGAACAACTTCGCCGCGGGACTCTTCTACGCAGTGAGCGCCGACATGCGAAAGCCGTACTACGTGTGCGGCGGCCTGCAGGACAACGGTTCGTGGTGCGGGCCGAGCGCCACGCGCAGCAACAACGGGATCATCAACGAGGACTGGTTCCGCGTCGGCGGCGGCGACGGCTTCTACACGCAGAACGATCCCACCGACTGGACGACCATCTACGCCGAGTCGCAGGACGGCGCGACGCAGCGGCTCGATCTGCGGACCGGCCGCACGTCCAGCGTCAGGCCGCGCGGCGTGCCGCAGGGGCGCGGCGCGGGCGGAGGCCGCGGCGCGGGCGCAGCGGCGGCGGTGCCGCCAGGGACGCCGCCACAGGTCGCGAGCGCGGTCGAAGGGATGACGCCGGAACAGATCGCGGCACTCGCCAGCCAATTCGGCTTCGGCGGGCAGACCAACCCCAATATTGTCCCGACGCCAGGCGCCGACGTGCGGCCGCGCTTCTACTGGAACACGCCGATTCTGCTGTCGCCGCACAACCCGCGGACGCTGTACATCGGCGGCGATCGGCTGTTCATCTCGCGCGACCGCGGGAACACGTTCACGATGACGCCGGATCTGACCAAGCACATCGGCAGAAACGAACGGCCGATCATGGGCGTCGCCGGCGACAAGCCGATGGCATCCAAGCACGACGGCGCGGCGTCCTACAGCAACATCGTCACGATCGCGGAGTCGCCGGCGGTGCCGGGGATCCTGTGGGTCGGCACCAACGACGGCAACCTGCAGGTCAGCCGCGACGGCGGCGCCACCTGGAAGAACGTCGCCGACAACGTGCCGGGGGTGCCGAAGGAAACGCACGTGTCGCGCGTGGAGGCGTCGCACTTCGACGCCGGCACCTGCTACGTCACCTTTGACGGCCACCGCACCGACGACATGAAGCCGTACGTCTTCGTCACCCGCGATTACGGCGCCACCTGGACGTCGCTTTCGAACGGGCTGCCGATGGCGAACGTCAACGTGATCCGCGAGGATCCGAAGAACAAGAACCTGCTGTTCCTCGGCACCGAGTACGCCTTCTACGTCTCGCTGAACGGCGGCCAGGAGTGGCAGCGCTTCATGAACGGGCTGCCGACCGTGCGGATCGACGACATCCTCATCCACCCGCGCGACAACGACCTCATCGTCGGCACGCACGGACGCAGCATCTTCATCATGGACGACATCACGCCGCTGCAGCAGCTGGCGAACGACAAGGTGATGACGGAGGACGTGCACCTCTTCGACGTGCGTCCCAGCGTGCTGCTCGCCAACGACATCATGCTGTCGCGGCAAATGGGCGGCGCGAAACACTTCCAGGGACAGAATCCGCCGCGCGGCACGGCGATCAGCTACTACCTGAAAGGCCCCGTGACCGGCGACGTGAAGATCGCAATCAGCGACATCACGGGCAAGGTGCTGCGCGATCTACCGGGCACCAACGTGGCCGGCATCAACCGCGTGCCGTGGCCGCTGACGGCAAATCCGCCGCAGCTGCCGCCGGGCGCCGGACGCGGCTTCGGCGGTGGAGGCGGACGCGGCGGCTTCAACCAGGGGCCGCCGGTCGAGCCAGGCACGTATCTCGTCAAGCTGTCGGCGGGCGGCAAGGACTACACGACGAAGGTCGTCGTAGAGGCAGACGACATGGGGAGATAGCGAAATTTGGTGATGGGGTGATGGGGTGATGGAGTGATGGAGTGATGGAGTGACGGCGTGATGGAAATGATGGGGCCGAACCTACATCAACCCATCACCACTTAACTCCATCACCCCATACCGACCGGTCTGAGCCGTTTCCAGGCTGATTGGCGCGCAAGCGTGCCGACGCCTCGATCCGAATCGACGGTGAGATTCAGGATTCTGACGACCAGCGTGTCGCCCGGTTCGGCGCCCGCGATCGCGAACGGTCCGGTCAGCGGGTTGTCGCCCTTCACGAGCGCGAGCGTGTCGCCCGGCTTGAGCGTCGCGACCGGCGGCACGGTGGCGTACACCTACTTGAGATCTTTGTCGGCCGGCTCGTAGCGAACCGTCTGCTGGGCTGCGGCGGCGGGCGAATACGCACCGGCGAGGATCGAGAGGATGCAGGGCCACACGCACGCGCATTGATCGTTCTCCCTCTTATCGTCGGAACAAGAACGCGAGAGCGTCGGGAAAGCGCGACGCCCACGACGCTTCGTTGTGGCGGCCGCCTTCCTGGACGACCACCTTCAGGCGATTGTCGCCGAGGCCGGCGTTCGCGAGGATCTGGCCGAGCGTCTGCACGGCGCTCGGGCCGCGCCCGCCGCGGCCTTCTCCCGTGCCGATGCCGATCACGATCCGCTCGGGCCAGCTCGTCATTGTTCTGGCCCGATCGAGCATCAGGCCGTTGCCGGCGCCGACCGACGGGCTCTCGAGGAGCAGACGGCCGAACACGCCGGCGCGCGCGAGGGTCGCGTAGAAGGCGCACGCGGCGCCGTACGACGATCCGCCGAAGCCGGTATGGGCCGGGCCGACGAGCGTCGGATACTTCTTGTTGATGAACGGCATCAACTCGTCGATCACGAACTGCAGGTAACGGTCGGCGGTTGGCGGCAGATAGTCGACGCCGCGTGCCTCGTCGCCGGCGTTGTCGATCCCGACCACGATCAGCGGATCGACCACGTGCTCGTCGATGAGCCGCGCGGCGGTGTCGTCGACGTGCCAGCCGCCGCCGCCCGAATCCGGATCGCCGTCGCGAAACAGATTCTGCCCGTCGTTCAGATAGAGCACCGAATACCGGACGCCGCGCCGCGTATGGGCCGGCTGCCACACGCGCACCGTTCGGTCGGCGTTCAGGACGCGGCTGTGAAACTGACGGACATCGACCTTGCCTGGGTGCTCGAAAGCAGACGCAGAGGACGGTGAGGCACAGAGGAACAGAGCCACAGAGGCACTAAGACACAGAGCCACTGTTCTCTCTGTCCCTTTGTGGCTCTGTGGCAATTTCATCTCGGCGTCTCTGCGTTTCGCTTTTCGAGCTTCGTCCAGGCGTCCCGCAGCGACACCGTGCGGTTGAAGACGAGTGCGCCTGGCTTCGCGTCGGGATCGACGCAAAAATATCCGAGACGCTCGAATTGAAACCGCGCGCCGGGCGCGGCCGATGCAAGGCTGGGCTCGACCTGGCACGTCGTCAGCACCTCGAGCGAGTTCGGGTTGATGTTGTCGAGAAACGTCTTCCCATCGGCCGCCTTCTCGGGATCGTCGACCGAGAAGAGCCGATCGTACAGTCGTACTTCGGCGCCAATCGCGTGCGCGGCCGACACCCAGTGGAGGGTCGCCTTCACGCGCCGGCCGTCTGGCGAGTCGCCGCCGCGCGTCGCCGGGTCGTAGGTGCAGCGCAGTTCCGCGACCTCGCCGCGATCGTCTTTCACGACGCCCGTGCAGGTGAGGAAATACGCACAGCGCAGCCGGACCTCCTTGCCCGGCGACAGGCGAAAGAACTTCTTCGGCGGATCCTCGCGGAAGTCGTCGCGCTCGATGTACAGCACGCGCGAGAACGGCACCTTGCGCGTGCCCGCTGACGCGTCCTCCGGGTTGTTGATGACGTCGACCTCCTCGGTCTGCCCTTCCGGATAATTCGTGATGACGACCTTCAACGGACGCAGCACCGCCATCACGCGCCGGGCGCGCGCGTTCAGATCCTCGCGAATGGCGTGCTCGAGCTGCGCCATGTCGATGACGTTTTCTTTTTTCGCCACGCCGATCCGGCTGCAGAAATCGCGGATCGACTCCGGGGTGTACCCGCGGCGGCGCAGGCCGGTGATCGTCGGCATCCGCGGATCGTCCCAGCCCGAGACGACGTTCTGCTGCACGAGCTGCAGCAGCTTGCGCTTGCTCATCACGGTGTAGTTCAGATTGAGCCGCGCGAATTCGATCTGCTGCGGCCGGCCGCCGTCCGGAGACACGGCCAGGTTCGTCACCAGCCAGTCGTACAGCGGCCGGTGATCCTCGAACTCGAGCGTGCACAGCGAATGCGTGATCCGCTCGAGCGCATCCGACAGCGGATGCGCGAAGTCGTACATCGGATAGATGCACCAGGTGTCGCCCGTGCGGTGGTGCGTCGCGTGACGGATCCGGTAGAGGGCCGGATCGCGCATGTTGAAGTTGGGCGACGCCATGTCGATCTTCGCCCTGAGCACGTGGACGCCGTCGGGGAACTCGCCGGCGCGCATTCGCGCGAACAGATCCAGGTTTTCCTCGACGGATCGATCGCGGTACGGACTGTTCGTCCCAGGCTCGGTCAGCGTCCCGCGGTGCTGCCGGATCTCGTCGCCGGTCAGGCTGTCGACGTACGCCCTGCCGCTCGTGATGAGCGCGACCGCGAATTGATAGAGCGGCTCGAAATAGTCCGAGGCGTAGAAGAGCGCGTCCCAGCGGAAACCGAGCCACTCGACGTCTTCTTTGATCGCATCGACGTACTCGACGTCTTCCTTGGCCGGGTTCGTGTCGTCGAACCGCAGGTTGCAGGTGCCGCCGAACTCCCGCGCGACGCCGAAGTTCAGGCAGATCGACTTGGCGTGGCCGATGTGGAGATAGCCGTTCGGCTCTGGGGGAAACCGCGTCGCGACGCGTCCGCCATGCTTGCCTGACGCCGCGTCCTTTTCGACGATCGTCCGAATGAAATCGACCGGCGCGGCCGCCGGCGTGTGGGGTTCGTTCATGGGCTGTCGAGTATTTTAGTGTGGCTTGACCAGTTCCTGCAGGACCGCCAGCGTCAGCTCGCCGGCGTGCGCCACGCGGAGCATCGCCGGCGCCAGGTCGTGCGTCTCGGTCAGCCAATGCGGGATCGCGACCGTTTTCATTCCCGCCGCGGCCGCCGCCGCGATGCCGGGACCGGAATCCTCGATCGCGACCGTCCGCGCGGGGTCGACCTGCAGCCTCCGCGCCGCCTCGAGATACACGTCCGGCGCCGGCTTCCGCCGCTGCACGTCGTGCGCCGTCACGATCGTCTGAAAGCGCCCCGAGAGGCCGAGGCGATCGACCGTCGGAACCACCCAGCGCGCGGGCGCCGACGAGGCGATCGCCAGCGGCACGGCCGCTTGAACCAATGCATCGATCAGCGCGCGAATCCCCCGCATCGGCTCGCGCGAGACGAGCTCCTGAAAGAGCCGGTGCTGCTCGTCCTTGAACGCCGCCGACGATCCCGGCGCGCGATCCGACAACCCGCGCAGCCTCACCGCCCAGCGGTCCTCGTGCCCCTCGACCCAGATGCCGATCTGATCGCACCATTCCGCCGGCGTGAGCGGCACGCCGCAGCGCTCGTAGATCAGACGATGGGATTCGAACTCCGCGGTTTCGCTGTCGAGAATGACGCCGTCGAAATCAAATATCACGGCGTCGGGATAATTGGTCATCTACACCTTACGCGACGACTCAAAACCACTTCAACTTCTTCCCGCGAGTCGCTTCCGGGATCGTTTCTCCGTACGCCCTGGCCTCGACGAGCGCCTCGAGGCGTTTCAGCCGTGTCGCCTCCTGCTTGGCGCTGACGACCCACCAATAGCATTTCTTCCGGTACGACGCGGTCTGCGCGTGAAAGAATGCCCACGCGATTGTGTTCTTCTTGAGTGTCCGCGCGTACGGTTCAGGGAGCGTGTCGCTCCGCTGCTCGTATGAATAGATGCCCGACCGATTCTCTGTGCGCGCCTCAAAGGCCAGCAGGCCCGCGGGCCGCATGTCATCCACGCGTTTCCGCACGCCGTCGATCCAGCCGACCGACAGTGCCTCGTCGACCGACTCCGGCCACGTCACACTCGCCGTGCCCGAGCCTTTCTTGTAGTAGCCGACCCAGAGTTCCTTCGCAGTGGCATGATGCGCCGCAAACCACTTTCCCAGATCAGAGGCGGATCTGAAGAAGGTCGGCTTTCCGGGCATGATGCTCAGGCGACAGGCGCGACGTTCGATCACCGCCATTCCGGATCGTACCCGCGGCGCCGGAGCCTTGTTTCCACCTTGAGGCTCAGAGAGAACAGCGCCATCACCTCGACCAGTGCGATGAATGCGTAGATCGCGTAGCGCGTGAACGCGCTCGGGTCGGGCCAGCACGTGAAGCCCTCGTCGAGGCACTTTTGCGCGACGCGGACCAGCTCGACATGCTCCCGCATCATCAGCGCCATGGCGGCGCCGAAGATGACGGTCGTGCCGGTGAGGTTGCCGAGGATCGGCTGACCCGTCCGCCACAACGGGTATGCGACCAGACCGCCCACCACGGGCGGCACGGTCAGCGCCAGTGCGATCCAGGACCAGTTCAACTGATTCACAAGCTACCTTGCTGTCTCAAACGCCTCTCTCCACTGCCCCACTCGCGCGCAGTGTCCGCGTGACGGTTAGGCAGTGGGTCCCAGAAACTCCCAGAACGAACCGACCGCAAACAAGGGCACAACCACAGCGTACAGCCAAGCGACATCGACGAGCGCTGGCTGCGGTAGGCGAAACCACCACGGCCCAACGAACGGACCGCGGTGTTTCAGGAAGGCCCACCCGAGATGGAGTCCGCCCCCGCCCGCCAGGATGAATGCGGCGAGCTGCAGGAAGAGTGTGACGAGGTAGTACGTCGCCGTCCGCACATGCGCCAGGCGGCTCCTGTGAGCGTGATTGACCGATACGATGCCGCCCACCCATCCACGATACGCAGCCAGGCCCACGGGCAATACCAGAGTCATCCCCCCAATCGTCTCTGGAATCGCCGCAAGCCCGAGGTTTCTGGAAAAATCGATGAGAGCCGCCGTCGCGTGCGCACCCTGATCATCCGCGCGGGAGGCGGGGTCGGCGCGGTGTGCCCGCGCGACCAGCGAGTCGCGATAGCGGAGGGCGAAGCTGTTCCCCGCGTGGGCCATCACGGCACCGCTCGTGACCGACAGGATGTACGTCATCGCGATGATCACGATGCCCGGGCGAGCATGCCGCAATGCGAGGCCGATCTGTGTGGACACGTCGAAATGCCTCAGATGCCGCCCGGCGCTGCACTTCGCCAAAACGCGATCGTTCGAGGCCCCACGACATCACGAAAATCACCATAGATACTGTCAAGACATCGCCTGAAGGCCACCGCATGATCGGAGCAGCCAAGAAGGTACAGGGCGCGCAGAATTCGTGTGATGCGGAGAAAATTGTGGCTGTGGGAGTACAGCCATATCCGGCGTCGTTCGGTGAAATCCGCGGCGCGGACGATCTCGGGTGTTACGGCCCCGGCTTCATCTCGGCAGGCTAAGCCGAAGAAGCGCAGCATGACTCCAAAAGACAGAAGAAGCTCGGCTCGAAGAGACTGATCGGACTTGAACAGGCTGATGTCCGCTTGAGACAGCAGAGGTGCGTCATCGCTGGCCGAGCTCGGCTCTGGTAGTGGAAACAGCCACTGGATGAAGTCGTGCGTCTCTTCGAGCTCTTCGAGGCTGAGCCTTCGAATATCCACCAACGAGCGCCCACGATGGTCCGTCCCTTGATGCCGATAGAACAAGATGAGATGGCTCTCAGGCATGATTACGCCACGCCCCCTTAGGTTGGAACGCGGCCCTGCCGCTGAAGCCACCACCTCATGCACTTGTGCCCGACATCGACCGGATCGCAGAACATGAGCGGGCAGCCCCCAACGATGCAGTCGATGCCTTGCGCGTCACACTCGCGAACGGCCTCGTCTGAAACGCTTCCGTTCCCAAAAGACCGATGGAACCACACTTGGCGTACGCCATGGTCACTGCACTGCCGCACAACCTGGATCGACACATCTGGAGAGGTCGCGATCACGACACCGTCAAGTTGAACCGGCACGGCGGCGAGGTCGGGGTAACACTTGACGCCCTCCACCTCCGAGGCCTTTGGGTTGATCGGAAACACCTCGTACCCGGAGCTTCTCAGCTTGCGGAACACGAAGTTGGCCGCCTGGCTCGGGTGCCGGGAGACGCCGGCCACGGCTATGCGCCTTCCTCGAAGAAACGTTGCGACGGATTCCGGAGTCTTGATCATGGACAACTCTCTGCCGCGCTCACAATCTGTGGTCCTGAACCGGCTCCCACCCCCGCAAGCGTGGCACGAGCCGCGGCACGTGTCGACAATACTCCCGATAGGCTTCCCCAAACCGCTTCGCCAGGTCCGGCTCTTCGAGCAGCGGGATGTACACGCAGTTGATTCCCAGAAATATGAGCGCCCACATCAGGTGAGGCCGCGACAGAAGCAGCAGCGCCTCGGCAAACAGCACGAAGACGATGCCCGAGATCATCGGATTGCGCACGTATCGATACGGTCCGCGGACGACGAGGCGTCGAGGAGGATCCCAGGGGGCGAGCGTGCCGCGGCCCTCGGTGGCGAAGCGACGGAGGCTGGCGGCGAACAAGAGCGCCCCGGCGGTCAGGAGGCACAGCCCGGCCACCTGCAGCAGCACGTGGGCGAGGCCCGAGCCGATTCCCGGCGAGATCCCATTGCGGCGCACCACCCAGATCGGGATGAGCATCGTGTCAGTGAACGGCAGCACCGCGATCGCAAAGAGCTGGCGGAGAATCCGCATCGTCATTCCACGCTGCCCAGCTCAGGGAGACCGCGAACGCCTTCATCAGGTACAAGGAACGTACCCGGCCGGAATCGCCTTGCCCGCGTCAGGGGCCTGCGGGCCTGCAGTTCAATCTGCCGGAAAGCCGTTAGCGGCCGCTGGTTGTCTCGACTTTCGTCCGGCAACGCCAGGCAATCATGTAGATCGCGCCGTTGACCACGACCAGGAGCACTCCTAGTGCCAGTTGAATCTCTCTCGTGAGACCGGGCGGATAGACGATAGGTACCACGTAGCGGTCGATGAAGTCGCGCTCATACCCAGAGCCTCCTCCTGCCCGGCGGAGCCAGTTCTCGAGAACAGTCAACGGACAGACACGACCGGTAACCTCGACGAACCCGCCCCAGATGGCGGCCGGCAGGTGAATCCACGGAAACCAGCGCCAACGAAGAACCACTAGGCCGCCCAGCACCGTGAACAAGAGAAAGGCTAAGTGGAGGATGACAACAAGATCGGCGAGCAACCGATATCCCATGCCTCACGCTACTTCTTCACGTGGCGTTCGAGCATCTGGCGGCGGACGACAGCGCCGTACACGTTCCCTTGCGCGTCCACGCCGACGCCTTCAGCGCCAGAGTGATCCGGCGAGGTCGATTCCAGCTCTTCGATGAACGCGGTGACTGTCCCGTCCCTGGCGCTGCCGATGCGGATGCCTTTCCTGATGCCGGCGAGCTCGTGTGCGCCCGTATCGCGGCCGGACTCGGAGTCGGTGACGTAAATGGTGTCGTCCCTGGTGATGAAGATGCCGCTCGGGCGGCCGAACTGACGCCACTCGTCGAGGTAGTGGCCGTCCTGGTCGAAGATTTCGATGCGGTTGTTCTCGCGATCCCCGACGAAGAGACGTCCGCGCGAGTCCATGGCGATCGTGTGCGGCTCGCTCATTTCTCCACGGCCGGCACCTTTCGTCCCCCACTCCTTGACGTACCGGCCGTCCGCGGTGAACCGGACGACGCGGTTGTTCTTGCCGTTGCGGTGGCTGTCAGTGACAAAAATATCGCCGCTCGGCGCGACGACGACGTCGGTCGGTTGATCCAGCAGATCGGGAGTCGAACCGCTGACGCCCGCTCGACCGAGCGTCATGAGCACCTTGCCCTCCGGGCTGAACTTGAAAACCTGGTGGCCCTTGCCGTCCTGACCGCCCGCGTCGGTCACCCAGAGATTGCCGTGACGATCCACGGTCGCGCCGTGCGGGAAGACGAAGAGCCCTTCGCCGAAAGTCTTGAGGAGCTTGCCGCTGGAGTCGAACTGCAGGATCGGCGGCTCCGGGCGACCGGCGCAGGAATTGGCGACGCAGCGGTGGATGACGTAGATCGTGCCGTCGGGCGCGGGCTCGACGGCGGTGACGGCGGCCCATTTCACTCCCGGAGGCAGCTGCCCCCAGTCGCGCGTCGTCCGGTAGGGCTGCGGCAGGTCGTTCCGGGGAGCGTCGCTGACTTGAGCAAGCACGGCGCTCCCGAGCATGCCCACAGCCACGAGTGCGGTCAGCAAGTGACGCATGAGCATTCCACCTCTCACGCTGCATCCGCAAGAACATCGCCGCGCCGGCGCCAGAAATAAAGTGCCAGAATCGTATACGCGAGCGCGAGGCCGACGCCGAACTCGGTGGTGACGTACCTCGTGAGCGCCATGCAGGATGACAGCCGTCCAGATGCTTCCCGATTTGAGGCGCAGCCAGGCGTACACGAACGAGGAGGCCATGATCATCCAGGTGAAGACGAGCAGCGCGAACCACTTCGGCGCCCGGCTGTTGTAGTCCGCGAACAGGATGAGGGGGTAATGGTAGACGGACCAGGCCGCCCCGCTGATCAACGCCGTCTTCGTAAAGCTCGAAACCTGGGCCAACTCGGGAACCAGGAATCCCCGCCAGCCGATCTCTTCGCCGAGCGTGAAGACCACTCCCTGAAGAACGCCAGCGGTCGCAAACAAGACGATGATCACGGGCAGCGGTATGTGGGCTCCAACGTCTTTGCCGAGCGCCAGCCCACCAGCCGTGAAGCTGCCGATCCCGGTCAGCCAGACGAGACCATAGACGACTGCGCCCAATAAGGGCGGCAACAGGTAGCTCAAGGCCTGCCACCGCGTCGCGCCCCACTTCCAGCCGGTCCCTCGGAGATTCCGTTGAGACACGAGCCGCACGATCAGTGCCGCCGCGCCCGGACACCACATGAGCCCGAGCACGGGCAGCATCTTCAGCTTGCCCGCGGATGCGATCCGTACGTAGAAGATCGAGCTGAGGGCGAACGTCAGGACGAGAAACGCGACGAGTCGATGCCGCGTGGTGATGGACATGCGTGGGGGGTCTCCTGTTTTGGTCACCGGCGACGATGGGCTCACGCCAAGGGCGCGGCTTCGATGATGGAAGCCGATTCACCGGACACCGCTATGATGCGGCGCATCTCAAAGCCTGACCGGAACAGAAGCTCCTTCCACTCGGCCGCGCCACGTTCTTTGCCGCCAGTGACGGCCAACATGTTGAGGTCGCTCATCGCACGCCGCTCCAGCTCCTGGTCCACGGAATCGAATATATCGGGCAGAACAAATTCAATGACAAGAAGACGGCCTTCCGCGGACATGACGGACCGGCAGTTGCAAAGGATGCCCATCGCGACTTCGTCACCGTAGCCGTGGAGGACGTGTTTCAGTACATAAGTGTCGGCACCAGCCGGTACGGCCTGGCACAGATCGGCAGCAACAAGGGCACATCGTGACGTGAGATCCTGGGCAGCGAAGCGGGAGGCCGCCCGATCGATCGATTCCTGACGATCGACGAGCATCCCGTGGATATTCGGGTACGTCTCGAGAAGGGCCAGAATCAGCGTGCCACCGCCGCCGCCGAGGTCGGCTACGACGTGCCGTTCGGAAAAGTTCCAGGCGCGGGCGAGCGGCAGATAGTCTTCCGCCGGGCCTGTCCCCATGACGGCTCGGAAGATCGCGGGCGCATCGGGATCCTTTGACCAGCGCGAGACGATGCCCTCTCGTTTCATGATCTCCGCGGCGCTGCTCCCAGTGCGAACGCAATCGGTTAGGTAGGACCAATGGTCGGCGAGCAAGTCGGCCCAAAACACGACGGCAGCCCAGGCCGAATCAGGAGCCGTCTTGCGGAGAGGTGCACCCAAGGCTGTCAGGGCGAACGTACCAGGGCCAGATTCCGAGACGATACCGAAGCTCGCGAGAGCGCGCAGAAGGCGGTGAAGTGCCGCGGGGTCGGCGTGGCATGCCGTCGCCAGTTGCTCGACAGTGCTTTGGCCGTCAGCCAAGACGTCGGCAATACCCAAACGGGCAGCCGCGCAAAGCGCCCGGCTCCGGGCGTAGCCCATCGCCATCTCAACGAGAGGACTCGGGCGGTTGACGTTTCCAACGGCGCCGCTGGTCTCGGGCGCACCGCGATGTGTACTGGCCATACCGTTAGTACTCCCAGTATTCCTTGAGGACATAGCCCGGCTGTTCATCCCAATCGTATAAGTGACTCCGCAAGTAGTACCGGTGCTCGTACCCGCAGAGCACAACCAGCCGCTTTCCCGCGAATTCTGTCGCGAATCGCCTGATGTTGCGCAGCATCTCGTCGTTCCGCCTGACCCAGTAGGCTCTCGACGCGTTCCAAAATGCTTCGCAGCCTCTCAAACCCGGTGTCAGACGCACGATCTCTGGAATTCCCTGGTTCATCAGCCACTGCCTGTCGTTGCTCGCGGTGTCGGCCTGAAACGAGTTGATCGCCAGGGGATCCGACTTCCCAATGGCGTCGCGCCTGGCATTCGCCGCATCGAGCGCGTCGACGACCTTCTGCGCTTCAGCACTCAGTCCCTTGGTGTCGATCCGGGCGTTCAGTTCCTGATTGCACTGCCGCTGGCGCTCGAAGTAATGCGTGCGCTCGTAGAAGACGTTGCGACCATCGATTCGAACCCCGGCGTCATCATGTCGGCCGGGTACTCGAAGAGAATCACGTCGGGCCTGACCCTCTGAAGAATGCGGACCAGGTCCTGCACGGAGTACTTCTCGGTGGCCGTGTGAACGGTGCCGACCACGACAATCTCGGTGGGTGTCTGTGGGGCCGGTCTTGCCACGCCAGGGACGATCGCGACGAGTGCCACTGTGGCCAACGAGATGTGGCCAAACCGTCCAAGCATGGTGTGCCCCTCACCTGCGGCGCCGCGCGACCGCACCTACGTCATTGCATGATGCCGGTGCGATTACCGGCTGGATCTTCGAACAGGGCGAAGTGCACCACGCCGGGCACATCGGTTGGCGGAATCAGGACCCGCCCCCCGGCCCGGACGACGCTTTCGAGCGCCGCCGCGAGGTCGGGAACCTTCACGTAGAACACGTGCTCGGGCCGATCGTCCTGACGAAACCCGCCTGCGAGCCCAGCGCCTCCGGCCGCTTGAAGCGAATAGTAGTTCGGAAAAGGGCCAGGCGTAGGTTCCCATCCGAATACTGCCGCGTAGAAGTCGGCCAAGCTCTTGGCGTCAGGCCCTGCAACCTCGAAGTACGTGATCGGATTCATCATCACACTCTCTTCTTGATCAACCCACCCATCACCATCGAGACGTGATAGCTCTTCACCAGATCCGCGAGTGCCGCCGTCATGATCTGAGCTTTTCGCATTCAAACCCCGAACTGCCGAAGGTGATGGTCGAGATGCCGGTACTGCAACACATCCCAGTCACGGGGCCTCATCCGGCCGAAACTCGGATGGACGACCCCCAGCTTGTCAGGCGGCGTCGTCGCGAAGCGTTCGATCAGTTCGACCACGACCTGCCGATCCCGTTCCCAACCGAGACTTGGCGTGTTGAACGCGCCAGGCGGCGATTGAATCCTTCCTTCCGGCCACGGCAGACGGTAGATGGCCAGGTAGCGCAAGACCGCGCCACGGATTCGACCGGGAGGCGAGCCTTCGAGTTTCCGCTCGCCCAACGCCATACGCAGGCCACTTGCCAAGTGAGGCAAGAGCTGAACGGGCTCCATCCGACCCCATCGACGCGGATGCTCCGGAGTGAGCGCGCCAAGTCGGTCGAGAACAGACCGTCGCCCGGCCGGATCACGAAGCGAGCGGGGAACCACGTCGAAGCTCCTCCAAAATCCTGCTGGCTAACGCCAGGTTTCAGCCGCGGCGGCTCATTGTCGCTCCTCCCGCCGTCGGCTGCAAAACCGTGTGAGACGGCTCGTTCGCGCTCCGAGCCGTGCTAGCATCGCCGTTCTGCTGACCAGAGAGAGGCCTATGGCAAAAAAGAAGCCCGTCCGAAAGAGCGTCAGGCACTCCGCCAGGATCGCGAAACGACGCAAGCCTTCTCGGAGCCGACCGAAGGCGCCGGATCCGCTCCTTGCGCCGGTGAAGGGGGCCGAGCGCCGCACGATCGGCCATGTCCGGCTCGATGTCGGACGTGCCGGCGCCGCGCGCGTCAAGCGCATGGTCTATCCAAGCGGATTCCGCTGGTCGGTCGACATGAAACCGATCGTCGGGACTGACCTGTGCATGCACGCCCACGTCGGTTTCCTGGCGCACGGCGAGATCCACATCGAATACGCCGACGGCTGTGTTGTGGAACACAAGGCTCCGCAGATTGTGGCGATCGCGCCGGGCCACGACGGCTGGGTCGTGGGCAGCGAGCCGGCGGTGCTGATCGAATTCGACTTCGAGGGTGACACGGTCCGCCGTCTCGGCATGCCGGATGCCCATCGTCATTCGTGACGTGCGCCAGCCTTGTCGGGTGTCCGCGCTTGACCTGCCAGTCTCAGGTACGCAGCCGCGGCGCGGAGCCGCACGGCTTCGTTCTGGTCATCGAGCAGCGGTGCCAGGTCGGTCCTCAGTCGAGGATCCCTGCGCAGCGCGAGCGCATGCACGGCTGCGGCTCGCACCGACCAGTCTGTGTCGCTCAACGCGTCCCGTAAGGCCTCCAACGTGGCTTGGTCCTTTTCGGTAGCCAGCATCAATGCCGCCGCCGCCCGCCCCGAGACTCCGGTATCGGTCAGGAGTGTCTGCATCGAGGCGACGCCCAATCCCATGTAAGGCACCGGGACAAATCCGATGCCTTTGTGCACGGCAAACAGGAGCATGACCCGCGGCGAATGGATCATCCGCAGCGCGTCCCGTTTCTGCTTCGAGAAAAATTTGGACGAGCTCCGACTATCGCCTGCGAGTATGGCGAGCAGTGCCTGCTTGCCCGCGGTGTCGTGCAAGCCCCACAGCGCCTTCGCGGCGGCAAAGCTCACTTCCGGCACCTCGTCATCCAGCGCGGCGCGCAGCGCCGCGATGGACTGCTGGCTTCTCACCTCCGTCAGGCTCACCACGGTGGCCAGGCGGACCTCGACGTCCTTGTCCTGCAACATCGCTTTGAGGGGCGACAAGAACTGCGCCGCCACCAGGCTCAACGCCACCACGGCTTGCTTCCGCGTATCGGGGTTCTTGGCTTCCAGCGCCTGCCGGCCGCAACCGACGCGCAATGTCGCGACATTCTGCGGTAGTTCGGAAAAGGGCCACACGTCGTCAGCGCAACTGCAAAGGCTTGAGGGTTACCTGCACGTGTGTTGGCAGCTGGTACGCCGACCCCGTGATGAGGTCAACGCCGAGGGTGACCGTCGTGATTCCCGCCGCGGCGGAGGCCATTTGCGATTGGGACGCAAGCCCCTGGTTTGCAAACTGCGCAGCGCCCAAACCAATGTCGGCCGCGATCCAACCACTGAAGCTTCTCTTCAGCGCCAACTCCTCGGTTTGGTAGCCCTCCTTCTCGAAATGAAGGACCACGTGGGACTCTCGTCTCTTCAGGATGATCCGGGCCGGCGTGACGCCTACTAACTCCTTGCCGATGAAGATCCGAGCGCCAACGGGCTCCGACGTGATCGTGGTCTCCTGCGTCCTTCCATGAAAGACGGTAGCGCACGCGGTCGAAAGGACAAGTGGCACGCACACGAGAAGCACTCTCAGCGCTGACCCCACAACGGCTGGTCTGTTCCGCACCTGAACCTCCCTCTCCTCACGTATCATGTCGCCCTTCACCAGCTTCGTATTGCTCCAAAGTAACCATCGAGGGACGTCGACAGGATGATGCCTCCTAGGTTTTTCACGGGAGCGCGAGGTCTCGCTTGTCACCACCCTTGAGGACTAGATACGGCCTGGCCTTGTCCTTCGCCGGATCCACAAGAGCGATGGTTCCTACTCCGATGGCCTCGGCGGCGCTGCCGTTGAGTACAAGGGCGGTGTCTTCGTCAATGACGATGCCAACCGGGCCCGGATGTGCAACCATTCAGCTCCTGGGCGACCAGCGTCCCGCGATACGTGTTCTCCAGGATGCGCGCTGCCCCGCCAGGAATCCACACGCCGCTCGCAGTGCGAAGCACTTTCGCGAATTCTTCCGAATTCGCCACTTGTCGATCTCGGGTGTGCAGAATAGTGACGCGTTCCGCTCCCTTGGCCTCAAGCAACTTCTTGAGTTGGTCTGGGTCGACAGCTGGCCCGGTTCCCGTCAGTCGAGGCGCGACGGCTTCGTTTGCAGTCGGAATGATCACGATGCGCGCACTGGGGCCACCCGCGAGTGCGATGAGGCGGGCCGAGACCGCGCCAAACGTTGTTGATCCGATACCGCCACCCTCAAGGATGACGGCGCCTCTTGACGGCCACCATGTTGTTGCGGACTGTGTCCGACTTGGTGTGGCGACCAGCAGTATGACGAGGGCGCCGAATGCGACGGGATGTACCGAGCGACCTAGCACGAACACACGATTCACCGCAGAGCTCCCATGGTCTCGCCCACATCCAGAGTAGGTCCGGCTAACGATTGCGTTTCAGCCGCGGCGCGACCCGCCCACTAAAGAGATAGGCGCGCGCCGTCGGCTCCAAACGCTGGTTAGCCAGCTTCCTGCATCCGGTTGTTTCAACAGGCTACGAAATGTAGCGCAGGAACAGCCTAGTCAGACGGTTCTCGATTCGACTGTTTCAACGATCCAGGCCTCGGGGTTCCGCATGACGGTGCCGCCAGGCCCCGCCCACAACTGGCGCAGTCTTTCCAGCAGCCTCTCGGCCTCAGCCATGGTGTCGAACTCCAGGTCGATCATCACGAAATTCTGGTCCGCGACGGAACGATAGACGTGGTACCGACGGACGCCGGAGCCCTTCCGGTCCATGGGGTCGCTCTCAAAGGCGCGCTTCCAGCCTTCAAAGTTCTGGACCGAGTGTTGAATGTGCAGGATCGGCATTGATAGTTCCTCGCTCAGGATAACGCGCCAGACCTCGTCTCGACTCCCCTGTTGAGGATGGGGAGGCGCACCTGGATGGGTGCGGCCTTCGAACCGCACTCCACACCGTTTGCTATCGCAGCTCCCCTACGGCGAGACCACTTTCGCCGGCGATCGAGTAGAGCAGGTACGTCTTGCCGCCTTCCTTGAAGATGCCAGGATCGCGCAACTGCTGCACCCGGCCCGGAGCCTCGTCGGGCAGAGAGACCTCGAGCGGCCTGTCAGCGCCCTCGTACCCTTTCTCAGGACGAAGCACCTCGATCGGCGCCGATGCCCGCCACTTCAACCAGTCCGTCGTCAAACGCGTCTCCGAAAGCAGAATGCGTTCGGGCCGATCCCCGATGCGTGAGTAGTACACCCGGAGAAGGTCGCCTCGCAGATCGACCGCAGCATGCCGCAGCAACCGACCAGACTCCGCGCCGATCAGGGTCGGGCCTGGCTCGAAGGGCGATCGCATGTCACGCGAACGCAGGACGCTGCCGGCACGTACGATAGCGTAGTAGTACTGGCCCCAGCGGAACACGCGGAAATACGCGGGGCCGAGGGACTGCGTGGTAACGCGAAAGCGAAGGCCATCGCTTGAGGTCGCCAGAAACGTCTTTTGTTCGTTGATGTCGACGCGGCCGTTGCTGTCGACGCTGCCGCCTGACGGGCAGTGGAAGTACATGAGGATCTCGCGTCTGGCGTCGTCGACATGCATGTCTGGCGACGCGACGTGATCGAAACAGCGCGGCGCCTCCTCGAGACGGAGCGTGCCCGGCTCGTGAGCCGTCCACGGGCCGGACAGTTGGTCGGCGTACGCGAGGCGAATGAACTTCCCGGCGTGATGAGAGAAGTACAGGTAGTAGCGGCCCAGCGGTCGATCAACCCACGCCGGCACCCGGATCAGGGAGGGACCGTTGATGCTGTCGCCAATCGTCGGACTCGATGCCGACGTCAGAATCGGATTCTGCGGGAACCGCACGGCCCGATCGCTGGCGACTAGAAGCGAGACCAACGTGACGGCTACCAAAGTTCGCATGGAACTGACTCCGTTGTCCGCCTAACGATCGCGTTTTAGCCGCGGCGGCTCATCATCGCGCCGGCCGCCGACGGCTGCAAGCGCTGGTTAGGCTGCGGGGCGTAGGCATCGATCGACAAACGCACCGATGATCGGCGCGAGAACCGGCGTCGACGCGGGCACAACCGTACAATCTGGAATACCGGTCGCATAAAGATCCGACACCTCCGACGGATGCATGGGATCGTCACCACGCACCAGGAGCGTTGCACACTCCAGAGACGCCAAGTCTGCAGCCGCAATGAACGGCTGGGAGCCCGATGCGATGAAGTGACTCGTCGCCACGACGCTTGCCGCGTCGAAACCCTCCATCATTGCCAACGCCCTCTCCCGCATGCCCGCCGGCAGATTCGCGTAAAGCGGGCGCAGAACCTGCACGCCTTCTTCGAGCGCCCGGCTTGCAACAGCGTCCATCATCGCGAATGTCGCCCTTTGTTGTTCGGTATAGCCCCGCGCTTCGCCCGCATATACCGGCTTCGCCACGACAAGCCCGAGCGTTCGGGTGGGGCGTCGAAGCGCAAAGCGCAGAGCGACTCCGGAGCCGCCCGATACGCCACCGACAACAGCCCGATCCACGCCGATGTGGTCAAGGAGCAGTTCGACGTCGTCCGCAAGCTGATCGAATGTCAGCGGAGCGCCGCACCAGGACTTTCCGCTGCCGCGCAGGTCCGGCGCAATGATGCGATACCGCGTGGCCAAGGGTGCGATCAGAGGCAGCGCCGCCTGATGGTTCCCCATCCCGCCATGTAGCATGACGATCACCGGACCACTGCCATCCTCAACGGCGAACAACCGCGCGCCCTGGCTTTCAACCCATAATTCGCGCATGCAGTCCACCTCTTCGTAGCCGTCAGCCCGGAGAAACGATGGCGTTGCTCCGGCAGCCTAACGCCGCGAATGAGCCGCGCGCTGTGGCGACATGGTGACACGAGACGACCGGCGCGCCGACTCCATTCGATGGTCAGCCCGCGACGTTACGATGTCAGGAGTTCCACACGCAATTCGACACGCCCGGTACCTTCGCCTCGCGCCATGCACCGTCGGTCTTTTCTAGGAGATGGTGCATTCCGCCGCCGCAGAGCAAACCGCAAGAATGTGCCATGTAGACCATCGCCCGTTTCTTTGAAGGATCGAAGCCAACGGCCGAAACGAACATGTAGCCACCAGAATCTGGGTATCGCTTGTAGAAGCCGCTCCAGCCGGACCTCGGATCGTTTGGCACTTCGTGGAAGCTCGCCTTAATCTCGGCTGAAGGAACGACGACGTAAGCCGGTTCAAGAGGGAATCCCGCTCGCACGGTCCTGACGCCGGCGTTCTCCGCCTTGAAGCTATCGACGACTACGCGCCAGTCCGTTTCGAGGGGCTTGCCAGATGGCATGCACCCCCAGTTCGTGGCCGTTTCCTCTTGGAACACCAGAGTCTTCGCATGCGCCGAGCGGACAATCCATTCGTTCGGAAGCAGACTCGCGTAGACGGCGTAGGCCTCCGGATCGTCGACGGGCTTGAGAGACGCATCCTGCGCCTTTACCGAGTGGTTCGACCACGCAAGCGCCGCAATCAGGGCTAACACGCTCGCTACGCCGAGTGCTTGCTTCATGTGTGCGCCTCCGTTCGACGTGAGCGGGCTAACGTGGCGGTTCAGGCGCCGGCCGAGCGCGGAGCGCGAAGGACGGTCGCCTGCAACCGCGTGTTGGGCGCACGCTTCCCAT
>JADGOC010000030.1 GCA_017883165.1 Acidobacteriota bacterium | reverse complement strand
TAGCGCCGATCGTGCCCGGGGCGATCGGGGACAAACGTCTTCAGCGCGCGGCGGCTCGTCGCCGCCGGTTTCATCCGGTCCACCAGCTCGCAGACCTGATCCACGATCTGCAGATTCGTGCGCTCGTTGCCCCCGCCGATATTGTACTTCTCGCCCGGAAGCCCCTTGTGCAGCGCCAGCAGAATCCCTTCGCAGTGATCCTCGACGTGGAGCCAGTCGCGGACGTTGCCGCCATCGCCGTAGATCGGCAGCGGACGCCCCTCGACGGCGTTCAGAATCATCAGCGGGATCAGCTTCTCGGGAAACTGGAACGGCCCGTAGTTGTTCGAGCAGTTGGTGAGGAGGACCGGGAGCCCGTAGGTGTGGAAGTACGCGCGCACGAGATGATCGGCCGACGCCTTGCTCGCCGCGTACGGCGAGTTCGGGGCATATGGCGTCTCCTCGCTGAACTGGCCGCTCGGGCCGAGCGTGCCGTACACCTCGTCGGTCGACACGTGCAGAAACCTGAACGCGTCGCGCCCGCGCGCCACGAACTGACGCGCCGTCTCGAGCAGCACGAAGGTGCCGACGACGTTGGTGTCGATGAAGGCCTGCGGGCTGTCGATGGATCGATCGACGTGCGTCTCGGCGGCAAGATTGAGGATGGCGTCCGGCCGGTGCTCGTCGAAGAGGCGCGTCATCGCCGCGCGATCGCCGATATCGGCGCGGACAAACGTCACGCGCGGATCCTTCAGCGGCCCCTCGAGATTCGCGAGGCTCCCGGCGTAGGTCAGCTTGTCGACGACGACGAGGCGATCGGCTGTGCGATCCAGCGCGTGCTGAACGAGGTTCGAGCCGATGAATCCGGCGCCGCCCGTGATGAGGAGCGTGCTCACAGCCGCCGCTAGACGGCCGCACCTTCCGGATACATCAGCGCGAGCCGCAATTCCTTGGCGAGCGAATCGACGGTCGTCCCGCTGCGCTTCCATGCGCCTTCGGTCTCGAACCGCAGGTCGCCGATGCGGCGGCCCCACGGCGCGATGACGCGCCCGATGGCGCGGAAATCGCCGCGGTCGGCGTGCTCCTGGTCGAGCCGGCGGATGACGTCGGGCGCCACACGGATGAACGCGCGAAGCGCCGACGCCGACCGAATGCTGTACTTGCGGCCGTTCCAGGCGCCGCTGAAGACGAGGGCGATCTGCTTGAAGTAGCTGACGAAGAACTTCTTCGCCTCCTCGTGCATATCGCCCGACTTGCGCGCGCCGCCGAAGGCGTCCGTGGCGAAGAGCTTCTTCAGCTCCTGGGCGAGCGGCGCCTGCGCGACGCGCCCGCGGCCGACGCCGAGCAGCTTGATCTCGTCGTAGAGCGGCGAGTCCTCGCGGTCGTTGAGTGCCCGCACGACGTCGTGGCCCGTCGCGAGGTTCTCGTCGCGATAGAGCTGGCGGCCCGACAAGCTGACCAGATGCGATGCGTTCAGCCGCGTGTGCTTCGCGTTGATCGTCACGAACATCTGGACGACGTGGTCTTCAGGCAGCCGGTCGAAGATGATCGCCGGGACGCTGAAATCCTCGCCGCGAAAGCGATCGATGTCGGCGTGCAGCGCGAGCAGCCGGTGCTGGCCGTCGATCGCGCGCAGAATCCCTTCGCGCTCCGGCACTTTCAGTATGCCGACGCGCGCGTCGTCGCTCGAGGGCTGAAACGTCAGTTTTTCGTCGCAGGAAATGATGACGGCGCCCGGGATCGACGGCAGATCGCGCGCCTGCCGGCACTGTTCGTAGTACTGCACGAGCTCGTCGATCTTGCGGCGGATGATCTGGCGCTGGTACGCCTTCTCGCTCGACGCGATGCGGCGCTCGAGGACGTCCCAGTTCACTTTCGATGGAGGGGCCCCGCCTTTTTGTTTGCCGCCGCGAACGGGCGGCTGCGCGCCGTCGCCGTAATTGAGCACCTCGAATCGGACGAGTTTATCGATGTCGCTGGCGGTCAACGAAGCTTGGTAGAATTGCACGCCGAACTGCTGCATCCGAATCGCGGCAACGTTAATCATAGGTTTCTGTCCCGAACGCCTCTATCTGGCTCACCGAGGAGATCGAAGAGACGAATTGTACCGAGCGGACGGCGGGCATCTCAACGGTTTTTTCGCCACCGCTCGCGGTATCGGCGCGAGTTCGGCGGCCCCACTGCATCAGCTAAGTATCACGTAAGTAAGGAGTTCTGTCATGTCATCGTTGAAGCGCCACTCCCGGCTCCTCGCCATCGTCCTGGCGCTCGTGGCCGTAATCAGCTCTGGTATTCTCGCGCAATCATCTCAAAACAAAGCAGTTACTGGAAACGACGAAGAGTTTGCACGCCTCGTGAAAGAGTGGACGACGCGGCCGGACTTTATGAGTCCGCTGGTGGATCATCTGCCCAAAGTGGCCGGCATCCCCAGCCCGAAAGACGTGCTGGGGCACTACATCGGTGAGCCAAAAAAACTGACCTACTATGCGGACATCCTCACTTACTATCGCACGCTCGCCGCGAAATCGCCGCGCGTCAAGGTGCTGACGATCGGCAAAACCGACGAAGGACGCGAGCTGGTCGTCGTCTTCGTGGGGTCCGACGAGTCGATCAAGAACCTCGAACAGTACCGGACGTACCTCGGCCAGCTGGCCGATCCGCGCCATCTCACCGATGCGCAGGTGAAAGAGATCATCGCGAAGGCGAAGCCGATCTACCACGTGATAGGCGGCCTGCACAGCGGTGAAGTCGGGCCGTCGGAAATGCTGATGGAGCTCGCCTACCGCGTCGCCACCGAGGATTCGCCGCTCGTCAAACAGATTCGCGACAACGTGATCGTGTCGATCACACCGGTGGCCGATCCCGACGGCCGCGATCGCAACGTCGACTGGTACTACAAGTACGGCATCAAGGAACCGGCCGACGGCCGCGGCAACGGCGCCGCCGTGCCGTATTGGGGCAAGTACGTGTTCCATGACGACAACCGCGACATCAACTACTCGCAGATGGAGATGCGCGCGCTGCTCGACTGGTACCTGCAGTGGCATCCGCCGATCATGCACGACCTCCATCAGGCACAGACGCTGCTCTACACCTTCAGCGGACAGGCGCCGCAGAACCCGACGCTCGATCCGATTCTCTACGGCGAGATGCCGATGATGGCGAACTTCGAGATGGCGCAGTTCGCGAAGTACGGCATGCCGGGGGTGTGGACGCACGGTTTCGTCGACATGTGGTCGCCCGGCTATCTCGCGTTCATGTCGTCGAACCACAACGGCATGATTCGGATGTACGAGATACAGGGGTTCAGCGGCGCGAACACGCAGCACATGCGCCTTGGAGGAGCCGGCGGGCGTGGTGGCGCGGCGGCTCCCGACGGCGGCCGCGGTGGACGCGGAGTGGCGGCAGCGCCAGCCGGCGCACCGGCGGCCGCGGATCAAGCGGCGGCCGCGCCTGTCGAAGCGGCGGCTCCCGCCGCGTTCGGCGGCGGCGGGCAGAGCCAGCGCGAATGGTATCGGCCATGGCCGGCCACCGGCGAGTTCGACTGGTCGCTGCGCAACAACACCAACTACGGCGAAACGGGCGTGCTGACGGCGCTCCAGTACACGTCGATGTTCTCGAAGATCATTCTCGAGAACTTCTATCAGAAATCGCGCAACTCGATTGACGCCGGACGCAAGGACGCCGTGGCCGGCTACGTGATTCCGGCCGGCCAGCGTGACATGACGCGCGTCGCGACGCTCGTCAACCTGCTGCGCATGCAGGGCATCGAGGTCGGCCGCGCGACCTCTGAGGTGAAGCTCAAGGAAGGCGCCTTCCCCTCCGGCTCCTTCATCGTCAAGCGCGATCAACCGTACGGCCGGCTCGCGAAGATCCTGCTCGAGAAGCAGGTGTATCCGGATCCGACGCTCCGCACCTACGACGATGCGGCGTGGACCTTGGGAATGATGAGCCAGGCCGATGTGAAGGAAATTCAGGACAAGACCGTGCTCGACGTGGCGGTCGAGCCGGTGAGCGAGCTGAAGCCGGCAGGCGTCGTCACCGGGGCCGGGACCCTCTTCGCGGTGGCGCACAACGGATCGAACAACATGATCGCGCTGCGGTACCGCTTGAAGGATCTGAAAGTGCAGGCCGTGGAGAAGGAATTCAAACAGGGCGACACGACGTTTCCCGCCGGGTCATTCATCATTTCCGGTGACGCGGCGAAGGTGAAGGCGGCGATCGAGCCGCTCGGACTCACGGCGGTGGGGTTGCCGGCGGCGCCGGCGGTGGCGGTGCACGATCTCGATCTGCCGCGCCTGGCGGTGTTCAGCACCTGGAGCAGCACGCAGGACGTCGGCTGGGTGCGGTACGCGTTCGACAAGTTCGAGGTGGCCTACGATCTCATCTACAAGGAGCGCGTCCGCAAGGGCGATCTCAAGAGCGCGTACGACGTGATCGTGATTCCGAATCAGGCAGGCACGGCGAAGCGCCTGGTGTTCGACGTCGAGCCGCGCAGTACGCCGATCGAATACAAGAAGAGCGACGCGTTCAAGAATCTGGGCATGTACGGCGAGTCGGACAACATCACGGGGGGCATGGGCCTCGAGGGCGTCACCGAACTCGACAAGTTCGTCAAAGCCGGCGGCGTGCTGATCACGCTCGGTACGGCGAGCTACTTCCCCGCCGAATTCGGGTTGACGCCGCGCGTGGACGCCGCGCGCACGTCGGCGCAATTCTACGCGCCTGGTCCGATCGTCGACGCGGACATCGTCCGTCCCGATCATCCGATTTTCTACGGCTACGACAAGCGGACGGTGCCGGTGCGCTATGGGAACGGACCGCTCTTGACCATACAGGCGGTCGGCGGCGGCCGCGGCGGGCCGGGCGGGCCTGACGCGCCTGGGAGTGCTGACGCGCCAGGAGGAGTCGCTGGTCCCGCGGCGCCGGGGATCCTGATGCGTTATCCGGGCGGGGACGAGCATGTGCTGAGCGGCCTGATGCGCGGCGCGAACGAGATCCGCAACCGTCCGGCGATCATCGACATGCCGAGCGGCAAGGGGCGGGTCATTCTGTTTGCCGGGAATCCGTGTTACCGCTGGCAGAACTTCGGCGAGTTCAACATGCTGTTCAACGCGGTGCTGAACTTCAACGACATCAAGAGCGATGCGCCGCCACCCTCACCCACAGGTGCGAGCAGGTGAGCGTCACCGCCAGGATCCCTTGCAGGATGCCGAGGGCGCCCATGACGAGCGCGTAGCCCTCGAAGTGCGGCCCCGAGAGCGTGTGCGAAATGCTGGTCCACCCAACCCAGACGATCGCGGCGCCGGAGGCGACGGGCATCACCGCCCACGCGGCTGACCGCGGCGCCGCGCAGGCAACGAGACTGACCGCGCTCAAGCCGACGAACACCGCGAGGCCGCCGAGCGGCTGCAGGTCGGCCGTGCCTTTCAGCGCCACGTAGGAAAACGCGAGGACACAGGCGGCAGCGATGGTGACGCCGGAGACGACAACGAGTGCGGTTCGCATAGGGCCATTCTACCGCAATGCACTTTATGTTGTAAAGCTAACCGGGACCGGCGACCCGGCGCCGCCGCGCGTCTTGAACCATCGAACCGTCCGGTCCCTGACGTCGATCGCCTTGTACATCAGCACAGAGAAGGCCACATAGGCGATGGCCGTGCCCCACAGCGGCAGCTTCCCGTGCACGGGCCAGCTCGCGTAGCCGTAGACGAGCTCGACGTGAATCCAGTAGACGAACAGCGAGCTGCGGCCGAACCGCTCGAGCGGCACGAGCGCGATGCCGTGCCGTTCCGCGATCTGCGCGAAGAGATAGATCGCGGCAAACGTCACCATGAGGACGCCCACGCGAATCGCGAACCACGTCGGTGAGCTGGTCCAGAACGACGACCGGCTGTAGATCGTCGGCAGGCTGGCCGTGTAGAACCCCACCACGATGAACGCGGCGCCCGCGGCGGCCAGCCACCCCTGCAACCGGCGCTCGACCGCCGGATCCTCCACCGCGGCGACGAGCGCACCCACGGCCGCTCCCGCGAACACGAACCCCGCCCAGGGAAACGCGGTGAAGAGCGTCATGTCGCCCGACGGACGGATGTACCACTGGACCCACATCGGCAGCCGATCGACCAGCGGCATCGCGCGCACGGTCGGCGTCAGCATCGCAAAGGCCAGCGTGATCGCGGCATACGAGGCGACGAGCCTGTCGGTCCGTGTGTTGAGCCCCCACACGATGGCGGCGGCGACGATGGCCGGCCCCATGATGTTCAGAATGTCCACGCGGAAGAGCGACACGGTCGCTCCGCCTGGTGTGACGATGAAGCCTTGCAGGCGGAACAGGAAGGCGAGCACGAACACCTCGAGGCCGCGCCGGCAGACGGCGTCCACCGCCGCCGCGCGGCTTCCCTGGCGGCGCGCCGCATTCGACGCGGACAGCACGAGCGAGACGCCGGCGAGCCAGAGAAAGAGAGGCGCCGCGAAGCCGCCGAGGATCTGGGCGTCCCGAAATGCGATTGACCGCCGCACTGACGTCAGGGTCCAGGAATCAAGCGTGTGCGCCTCGATCATCACGAGGACGGCGACCGCCCGCGCCCAATCGATGTAGCGGCGTCTAGTCACGGCTCTCGAACGTCACCACGAAATCGATATCCTGCCGCATCGAGTGCCACACCGAACAGTACTTGTCGCGCGACAACGCAATCGCGCGCTGGACCGCGTCCTTCGGCACGCCGCCTTCGACGGTGAAGTGGAGATCGATGCGCAGAAAGCGGTGCGGATCCTCCTGCGCGCGCTGGCCGGCCACGTGCGCGCGAAGCGCGCGCAGCGGATGGCGGCCCTTCGTCAGGACGTGCGCCACGTCCATCGACATGCAGGCAGCCAGCGCCCCGGCCAGCGCCTGGACCGGCGACGGCCCGGCGGCGCCGCTGCTGTCAAAGACGAGTGATGTCTGGTCGATCGTGGCGGAGAATTTCAGGTCGCCGATCCACGTCAGGTCGCCGATCGTCGGCGGTTTGGATGGCACGTGCTGATTGTAACGGAAGGCGGCCGTCGCGCGAGCGCGGCGGTCAGCGGGCGGCTGATTGTTGCGCGCGCCTGGGCAGAAGCGCGGTCACAGCCAGCCAGCCGAGCGGCAGCAGCACGAGAAGATAGGTGAGGTACTGGCCGTAGATGCCATCCGGGCCGTATGGTTCGGTCGCCGCGTGCAGCGGCCCGCTGTGCGGAAAGATGTTGGCTTCCATCAGCTCGTGAAAGCCGTAGATGAGCAGCTGGACGACGAAGACCAGGAGGAAAATGGCGGTGACCTGAAAGAACAGTCCCAGGTTCACGCGGTGGCCATAACGCGACCAGAGCCACGCGACGAACGCCGCGGACAAGGTGCCGACGACGCAGCCCGCGACGACGCTGATGCCGGTCGATTGAAAGAGCAGCGTGCCGGTGAGCAGCGCCGTTTCCATGCCCTCGCGCGTCATCATCAGCAGCGTGAAGAGGAAGACGCCGACGAAGGCCGCTCGTCCGGTCTTCATGGTCGAGCTGAAGAGGCTGCTTTCGATGTCTTTCTTGATGCGCCGGGCGGTGCGCCACATGTGGATCGTCAGCGTCGCGACCGAGACCGCGGCGGCCACGCAGAGGACCGCTTCCCACAGCGCGTGATTGGCCGCGCGCTGAAACAGGAACGCGCCGCCGATGCTGATGAGGATGGAGATTCCGATGCCCCAGCGGACGGCGGGGACGAGCTCCTGGCGTCCAGCCTTGCGCAGGTAGGCGAGGCTGATGGCGACGATGAGAAAGGCCTCGAGCCCTTCTCGAAGGGTGATCACGAAGGCCTGAAACCACGCCTGATACATGTGAACCAGCGGTCTAAAATGAGATTCAGTCTCAGAATGAGGATTGAGTGTACTTCGGCATATCCGACCGGTCAAGTCGCCTATTGAGGGGGTCGGGAGCCTTTTGCATAATTTGCCCGATAAGTTGGCAAATTGTGCAAAAGGCTCCCGACCCCCTCATTATCGCGCTCGGCGACTCGACCACGGCGGGGACGCCGGCGTTCACGTCGCCGCTCGAGGCGCCCCCCAACGGCGCCGGCAACGCCGAAAGCCAGTACGCCTACTGGCTGATGAAAACCCACCCCGATTGGCAGGTGCTCAATCGCGGCGTCAACGGCGAACGCAGCGACCAGATCCGCGCACGGTTCGCGCGCGACGTGATCGCGGAACGCAGGAACGGGCGCCCTCCGTGTCTCGTCGTGATCATCGCCGGCGTCAACGACATCTATCAGGGGCGGACCGCGGAAGCGATCGAGCGCGAGCTGGAAGGGATGTACGACACCGCGCGTACTGCGGCGATTCCGGTCGTCGCCGGCACCATCATGCCCTACAACACGGCGGCGGACGCTGAGAACCGGCGGATGCATCAGGTCAACAACTGGATTCGCGACTACGCGGCGCGACATGCCGACGTCGCCTTCTGCGATACGCGCGCGGCGGTCGGCGCGCCCGGTGCGCCCGATCGTCTCGTGTCCTCGCCCGATGGCCTGCATCCGTCACCGGACGGATACAGGCTGATGGCGCTCGCCCTCGAACCGGCGATCAAGCGCGCTCTCGCGAAGGCACACCCGTTGCTATAAGCTGTACCCATGCGCCCCACGCCCGCTCTACTCGCGTCCGCGGCTCTGTGCGCGGCCTCGGCGCTCACCCTCGCTCAGCAGCCGCAGTTCAAGTCGGGCACGCAAATCGTGTCGCTCTTCGCCACCGTGACCGACGCGCAAAAACGTCTCGTTCCGGACCTGACGAAGGAAGACTTCGAGATCTTCGACAACGACAAGCCGCAGCCGATTGCGTTCTTCCAAAACGAAGTCCAGCCGATCACCGTCGTCGCCATGCTCGACACGAGCGGGAGCATGACGGCCAGCATCCCGCTCCTGCGCGCGGCCGCGGAACAGTTCGTGCTTCGTCTGCTGCCGGCCGACAAAGGGCGCGTCGGCGCCTTCAACGACAAGATTCAATTCAGCTCGCGCTTCACGGCGGACCGCGACGAGCTGGTCGCCGATCTCAAGGATCTCGATTACGGGAACGGCACGCGGTTGTGGGATGCGACAGACGCGAGCCTCGAAGAGCTGAAAGGCATCGAGGGGCGCCGCGTCGTGCTCGTCTTCACCGACGGCGACGACACGGAGAGCCACATCGGCCTCGGCAAGGTGATCGATCGCGCGCGGGCGGACGAAGTGATGATCTATGCGATCGGGCTGGAGAGCCATTACTTCAACGGCCAGCGGATGGTCCGCAGCCAGCCGGACAGCGGACTGCGCAAGATCGCGGACGAAACCGGGGGCGGCTACTTCGAGCTGAAGACGACCAGCGAGCTCGCGCCGACCTTCACGCGCGTCGCGCAGGAGCTCCACAGCCAGTATGTCCTGGGCTTCACGCCGACGCTGCTCGATAGCAAGGTGCACAAGCTGACGCTGCGGATGAAGCAGCCGGGAATGACGGCACGAGCGCGACGCAGTTACGTGGCGGTCGCCGACAAGTTTCAGATCAGCGACAAATAGCCCTACACGAACATCGTCGCCAAGATGGCCACGACCAGCAGCGCACCGACTACCCACTCCGCCGTCGCCGAAAACGTCCATTCGTACATCGCGTGTTCCCTACCTTTCATCCAGAATTAGACGGACGGGAACGGCGAAAGGTTTAACAGGCCATGATTGCCCTCACGGAACAGGAATTCCGCATGAAGAGCGACGAAGCGCTCGAATCCGCACGCCGTGCGCTTCTGCCACTGGCGGACAGTCGCGAGTTCGAAGTCGAACTGCAGAACGGCGTGCTCAACCTGGAGTTCGAAGAGCCGTCCGACGCGCGATTTGTCGTGTCGCCCAACGCGCCCGTCAGGCAGATCTGGGTCTCGGCGATGGCCAGGAGCTATAAACTCTCGTGGGCGGCCGAGCTGGGCAGTTTCGCGCTGGACGGGGAGACGCTGCCGCAGCTGCTCGATCGTCTCGCGCGGATGCATCTTGGAGCCGACAAATGAAACAGCTCGCCGCGGCCGCACTTCTTGTCATGAATTTTTCATACACGCAGATTCCTGGCGATCGACCGGCCGCCAACCCGCGCTCCACGCGATCGGTCGTCATGGGCCGCGGCGGCATGATCGCCACGAGCCAGCCGCTCGCCTCCGCCGCCGGCCTCAAGGTGCTGCAGGACGGCGGCAACGCCGTCGACGCCGCGATTACGGCGGCCGCCGTGCTCTCCGTCGTCGAGCCGTCGATGAATGGCGTCGGCGGCGATTTGTTCGCCATCGTGTACGACGCGAAAAGCGGGAAGCTGCACGTGCTGAACGCGAGCGGGCGATCGGCGTATGCCGCCACGCCCGACGTCTTCAAGGCGCGCAATCTGACGACGATTCCAGGGTCCGGCGTGCTGTCGGTGAGCGTGCCCGGCGTCGTCGACGGCTGGGCGACGCTGCTGGCGGCGCACGGCACGATCCCGCTCGCGCGCGCGGTCGCGCCGGCGATCCAGTACGCGAAGAACGGCTACGCCGTGTCGGAGATCATCAGCGGCCAGTGGCAGGCCAGCGAGCGCAAGCTCTCAGCCGATCCCGTGACGGCGGCGACGTTCCTTCCCGGCGGCCACGCGCCGAAGCCCGGCGACCTCTTCGCGAATCCGACGCTCGCGGCCACGCTCGAGCAGATTGCGGCCGGCGGACGGGACGCTTTCTATAAAGGGTCGATCGCGGCGGCCATCGTCGCGGACATGAAGAGGCGGAACGGGCTGCTCGACGCGCGCGATTTCGCCGAGCACACCTCGGAGTGGATCGAGCCGATCGCGACCAGTTATCGCGGCTACGACGTGTACGAGCTGGGGCCGAACACGCAGGGCTTCTGCGCGCTCGAGATGCTGAACATCCTCGAGGGCTTCGATCTCAAGTCGCTCGGACACAATTCGGCGGCGTATCTGCACCTGGTGGTCGAGGCGAAGCGGATCGCGTTCGCCGATCGGGCGGCGTATCTGGCCGATGCCGGCTCCGTTCCGCCTGGCGTCATCAAGACGCTCATCTCCAAAGAGTACGCCGCGCTGCGGCGCAAGGAGATCGATCCCGCGCATGCGGCGGCCGATTACAAGCCGATGCAGCTCGCCGGCACCGCCTCTGCGCCCGAACGGATCAACGAAGACCTGACCGGCCGCGACCTTGGCGACACCGTCTACCTGACCGCCGCCGACGGCCAGGGCAACGTCGTGTCGCTCATTCAATCGCTCTTCGACGACTTCGGCTCGGGCATCGTGGCCGGCGACACCGGTATCCTGCTGCAGAACCGCGGCAGCCTCTTCAACCTCAGGCCCGGACACCCCGATCAGATCGCGCCGCACAAGCGTCCGCTTCACACGCTCGTGCCGGCGATGGTGATGAAGGACGGCAAGCCGTGGCTGTCGTTCGGCGTCATGGGCGGCGACATGCAGCCGCAGGGGCACGCGCAGGTGCTCGTCAACCTGATCGACTTCGGCATGAACGTGCAGGAAGCCGGCGAGGCCTCGCGCGTCCGGCACGCCGGTACGAACGTGCTCGTCGACTCGGTCATCCCGGCCGACGTGCGCGCGGCGCTGACCGCGCTCGGACATCACGTGGTTTCCTCGCCCGGCAGCGCGTTCGGCGGCTTTCAGGGGATTCTGATCGATCCGAAGACGCACGTCCTGATGGGCGGCTCGGATCCGCGCAAGGACGGCCTCGCGATCGGGTTTTAGGTCCGCCTTCGCCGCTTCGCGGCTTCGGCGCGACTACAGGCGAAAGCCGTTCTTCAGCGGATCGTCCTCGTCGACCAGGAACGTGTGCTCCCCGGTGATCCACGCCGATCCTTCGATCTCCGGCACGATCGCCTGGCATTCACCCACGACCGTACGTCCGGCCGTTCGGCCCGTGAACAGCGTGCCGATCAGACTTTCGTGGACGAACGGTTTGTTCTCGTCGAGCAGGCCCATCGCATCGATGACCGCCATGACCGCCGCGGTCCCGGTGCCGCACGGCGAGCGATCGACCTCAGCGTCGGCGAAGATCGTCACGTTCCGAAGGTCGGCCTTCGGGTTGTTGGGTGGACCCGTGAAAATCGTGCCGTAGATGCCCCCCAGGCCGGGGTCGAGCGGATGCGCGATCGTCTGCGCGGCTTCGATCGCGTGCTTGATCTCCATGCCGACCCGCCGGAGCTCCGGCAGGTGCGCGGCGTCGATCGGCAGCCCGACGGCCTCGCAGTCCACGATGGCGTAGAACGCGCCGCCGAACGCGACGTCGGCGCGGATCTGGCGCGTGCCGATTTTCACCGCGAGCCCGCCGTGCAGCACGAACGACGGCACGTTGACGAACGCGACGCTGGCCACTCTGTCACGGCATTCTCCACTTTCTCGCGGGGCCCCACCCCCGCTCGCCGACGCCTCGCGTTCTAACGCTTGCGCGCGAGGCGTGGCCGCAGGCGCCATGGTCGCGCGCGCGCGAATCGTGCCCGCCGGCGAGTCGTACACAATCGTCGTCTCAGGGCCGGGCAGGATCAGCCCGCGCTCGAGCGCGATGGTCGTCACCGCGATGACGCCGTGCCCGCACATCGTGCTGTAGCCCTCGTTGTGCATGAACAGCACCCCGGCGTGGGCGCCCGGCGACACCGGCTCGGTCAGCACCGCGCCGTACATGTCCGCATGCCCGCGCGGCTCGAGCATCAGGGCGCGGCGCAGGTGATCGGCCTTCTTCCTCACCCACTCCCGCTTGTCGAGCATCGTCTTGCCATGCGGCGCGGGAAAACCGTCGACGATCAGCCGGAGCGGCTCCCCCGCGGCGTGCGCGTCGATTGTTTTTAGCCGGATCATGCGGTAGAACTTTAGCGCATGTCCCTTCCCTTCCGCCTCCTGACCGAAGCTGACGTCAAGGCCGTCCTGACCATGGACGATCTCATCGACACGATGGCGTCGGCGCTGAAGCGATTCTCGACCGGGCGCGTCATCCAGCCCGTGCGGGCCGTGATTCCCGTCGGTGCCGCAGACGCATTGTTCGCGTCCATGCCTGCGTACGTGCACGCGGAGGAGAAGGGCAACGGCGCGGCGCTCGGCGCGAAGCTCGTCACCGTGTTCGGCGGCAACGCCGCGCGCGGCCTGCACACGCACCTCGCCACGATCGTGCTGCTCGATCCCGAGACCGGGGCGCTCCTGGCGCTGCTGGACGGCCGCTACATCACCGAGTCGCGCACGGCGGCGGTGTCGGCGGTGTCATCGCGGCTCCTCGCGCGCAAAAACGCCGCGTCGCTCGCGATCATCGGGTCCGGCGTCCAGGCGGGGAGCCATCTCGACGCGCTGTCGCGCGTCCACACGCTCCGCCAGGTGACGGTGTGGAGTCCGAACGCGCAGCGGAGAGAAACGTTCGTCAAACAGCGGCTCTCGGGCTCGGGTCGCGGGCCCGACATCAAGGCCGTCAGTCACGCGGGCGAGGCCGTGGTCGGTGCCGACATCATCGTCCTCGCCACCTCATCGCCGGAGCCGGTCGTCGAAAGCGGATGGGTGAAGCCCGGCGCGCACGTGATCTCGGTCGGCGCGTGCCGCCCGACTCAGCGCGAAATGGATCCCGCGCTCACCGCGCGCGCGCGGCTGTTCGTCGACTCGCGCGCGGCGGCGCTCGTCGAATCGGGTGATGTCGTGATGGGCATCAAGGAAGGACGCTTCGGCACCGAGCACATCGTCGCGGAGCTCGGCGAGTTGGTGAACGGCGCGGCGGGACGCCGCTCCGACGCCGAGGTGACGATCTTCAAGTCGCTGGGGCTGGCTGTGGAAGACGTGGCGGCCGCCGATCTGGCCTACCGGCGGGCATGCGAGCGAGGCATCGGCCGCGAGCTGACGATGTAGGGGCCGAGCTTGCCTGTCCTGAGCGTCAGCGAAGGGCTCGGCCCAAACGTCAATTCCCCGCGCGCAGTTCCTTTTCCTGATCGGCGAGCCATTTGTCGAAGTCGGCCTGGGTCTGAACGGTGACGAAGCCGCGCATGCGGAAGTGGCCGAGGCCGCACAGCTGAGAGCACGTGATCTCGTAGTCGAAATCGGCCTTCCCCAGCTTCTTGCGCATGTCGTCGGTCGTCGTCGTCGGCACGAACCACACCGGGATGTCCATTCCCGGAATCGCGTCCTGCTTCACGCGCATCTCGTAGAGCCCGAAGCTGTGGATGACGTCCTTGGTCGACAGATGGATCAGAATCGGCCGATCGACCGGAATGTTCAACTGGTTGATCGTGGTGATGTCATCCTTCGAGGCCGGATCGGTCTTGTCGAGGCCGAGCGGATTGTCGGCGCTCACCAGCTTGATGCTGGTGCGCCCGAACTTGCCGTCCGGCCCGGGATAGTGGACGTTCCAGGCGAACTGCTCGCCGGTGACGCGGATGACCACCGCGTCGCTTTCCGCCGGATAGGTTTGCACGCGCATCGCCCACGCCGGAATCGCATAACCGACGAGCAGGATGATCTCGACGATCGCGACCACGACTTCCGTCGATTTCGCGAACTTGCCTTTGGCGCCGGTGTAGCTCGCGTGCGGGTTCGCGCCGCGGCGGAAGCGGACCAGCACGAAGAGGAAGAACGTGCCCCAGCCGACAAAGAGCACCAGCATCAGCCAGTGCACTAACACGAGCATGTGATCGATGTCGCCGGCGTGGCTCGATGCCGCCGCCGGAAGGCCGAGATAGTTCAGCATCTATGCAGTCCCCTCATGCGGCTGGCTGTCGTCGCCCACCAGCCTGGCGCGCCGCATCAGATAAATGAAAAAGCTCGCGAACGCCGCGATCATCCCGCCGACGATGACGAGCATGACGAGAATCGCCAGATTCGCGGCCGACGCCATCGGCGAGTCGCTCTGGCCGAAGCACACCGGGCACGCCAGCGCGACGCGCGGCGTGAGCAGCAGGAGCACAGTGAGCCCGGCGATCAAGATCTTGTGCATCATAGATTTTTCGTCTTCCGCCGGAACATCGCGCCGTACACGGCCAGCCCCGCGGCTCCGACGAGCGCGCTGGCGCCCGCCGCGAGATACGTCGCGTCGTGCCCCACCCGGTACTGCCCCGTCGCCCAGGCGGCGACAAACGCCGCCAGCGCCACCGACATCACGATGAAGAACAGGTGAAACATCCGGAGCGACATCACTTCGGCGTCCCGATGTGGTCCATCATCGAGAGGACCGGGATGAACAGTAGCACGAGGAAGAAGACAATCGTCAGCAGGAGCGCGCCGTAGATGGCCCGCTTCTCGTGGCTCAAGTGCATGAACACGCTGGCGACCATCGATCCTTTCATCGCCGCGATCACGAGCGCGAGGGTGATGGCCACGGGCACCGCGAGGTGAAACCGCGAGGCGGCCACCGTCAGGACGGTGAACACCATCAGCATGACGAACACCGTCATGTAGCTGCGGACGCTTTTCTTGACTTCGGCCTGATCAGAATGCATCGATCCCCCTACAACAGATACAGCACCGGGAACAGGAAGATCCACACGAGGTCGACGAAGTGCCAGTACAACCCCGTAATCTCGATGCGATTCGTGAACTGTTCCGGATTCTTCTTCCAGAGCCCCGCGCCCGGCCCGAGGAAGTACGCCATCACGACCATGCCGCCCAGGATGTGCAGGCCGTGCAGCCCCGTCATCGTGAAGTAGATCGCGAAGAACGTACTGTGCCACGGACCTTCGCCTTTGCTCAAGTGCTCGCTGTACTCGAAGTACTTGTTGACCAGGAAGAAGGCCGACAGCGCGAACGTGGCAAGCAGGTACAGCCGGTGCTTCTTGAAGTCGTTCATCTTGAGCGACGCCCAGGCCATCACCATCGTCACCGACGAGCTGATGAGGATGATCGTGTTGATCGCCCCGAGTTTCACGCTCAGCTCGTGGTGCGGCCACTCCGGCGCGCCGACGCGCAGCAGGATGTAGGACGAGAACAGCGCGCCGAAGAGCATCACCTCCGACGCGAGGAACAGCCAGATGCCGAGCTTGCCGTTGTGCAGCCCCGTGTCGGGACGGGCTTCGACTGTGTACGGAATAATCAATTCTGTCCCCCGCGTCCCACGCCACTCTGCCCCGGCTTCTCTTTGTCCGGCTCAAATTGCGGCGTGAAATCCTTGTCAGCGCCCGGCACGCTGTATTCATACGGGCCGCGGTAGACGATCGGCTCGGTCAGGAAGTTGCCGTGCCCCGGCGGCGACGGCGCCGACCACTCGAGCGTCGTCGCGTCCCACGGATTGTCGCCGACGCGCTTGCCGCCCTTGATGCTCGAGAAGAAATTGATGATGAACGGAATCTGGAACAGCCCCAGGCCCCACGCCCCGAAGCCGATCACGATGTTCCATTTGAGGAGCCCGGCGTTGTGTATGTACTGCGCGCCGCCGTCGTACATCCGGCGGTTCATGCCGCCGAGGCCCTGGATGAACATCGGCATGAACACGAAGTTGATGCAGATGAACGATCCCCAGAAGTGGATCGCGCCGAGCGTCTCGTTCATCTTACGGCCGGTCGCCTTGGGGAACCAGTAATACACCCCCGCGAAGAGTGCGAAGATCGTCCCGGGCGCGACGACGTAGTGGAAGTGGCCGATGACGTAGTAGGTGTCGTGCAGGTGAATGTCCGAGGGCGCGAGTCCGAGCGGCAGCCCCGTCAGGCCGCCGATGCCGAACATCGGCAGGAACGCGAGCGCGAACAGCATCGGCGTCGTGAAACGAATCGACGCGCCCCAGAGCGACAGCAGGAGCGCCGTCAGAATGACCACCGACGGGATCGAGATGATCATCGTCGTCGTCTGGAAGAACGCGGCCATCGTCGTGCCCATGCCGGTCATGAACATGTGGTGCGCCCACACGATGAACGACATGAAGCCCAGGAAGGCCACCGAATAGACCATCGCGCGATAGCCCCACAGCGGCTTGCGCGTGTTGTTCGCGATCACCTCGGCGACGATGCCCATCGCCGGCAGGATGAGGACGTAGACCTCAGGGTGCGCGAGGAACCAGAACAGGTGCTGCCACAGCAGCGGGCTGCCGCCGCCGGACACCAGCAGCGGCCTGCCGCTCACCACGAGTCCGCTCGGCAGGAAGAAGCTCGTGCCCGCCAGCCGATCCATCAGCTGCAGCACGCCCGCGGCCTCGAGCGGCGGAAACGCGAGCAGTAGGAGAAACGACGTCACAAACTGCGCCCAGACGAAAAAGGGCAGGCGCATGAAGGTCAGGCCCTTCGCGCGCAGCTGCACGATCGTGACGATGAAATTGATCGACCCGAGGAGCGACGACGTAATCAGGAAGATCATGCCGATGAGCCACACCGTCTGGCCCGTCGTCGCGATGTCGGAGAGCGGCGGATACGACGTCCAGCCGGACTGCGCGGCGCCGCCTGGCATCACGAAGCCGGTGAGCATCGCGACGCCGCCGATGAAGTACACCCAGTAGCTCATCATGTTGAGCTTGGGGAACGCCATGTCGGGCGCGCCGATCTGCAGCGGCATCACGAAGTTGCCGAAGCCGCCGACCGCCAGCGGCACGACGCCGAGAAACACCATGATGGTGCCGTGCATCGCGCCGAGCTGATTGTAGAACTCGGGCAGCATCACGCCGCCGGGCGCGTTGGCGGCGCCGAACCAGTTTCCGACGAACGGGATCGGCCGCATGGGATACGCCAGCTGCCACCGCATGATCATCATCAGCGTGAAGCCGAAGAGCAGGAACAGCAGGCCAGTGATCGTGTACTGGATGCCGATGACTTTGTGGTCCTGCGAGAAGACGTACGTCCGCCAGAACCCCAGCTCTTCATGCTCGTGCTCGTGGGCGTGGCCAGGAGCCATCGCCCCGATCGTCGCTGCCTTGTCCATAGGTGAAGGGATTGTATGCAGAAGGTGCAAGGGCGCGCAAGTCATGCGAGGGCGTAAGATCGCAGGATGAACCTCCCGCAATGGGCGCGAATCACCGTGATCGCCCTGCTGGCGGCGCCGGCCGCCGCCCGGGCCAACAGCGCGTCCGACGCGTTGCGGGCCCGCGCCGCCGATCAGATATACAACCTCGATCGAGACCTGGCGATCGCGACGTACCGGCAAGCCATCACCGCCGACCCGCAGGACGCCGCCGCGTATCGCGGCCTCGCGAGCGGACTGTGGCTGAGCATCACCTTCCGCCGCGGGAGCATGACCGTCGACGACTACATCGGCAAGGTGACGCGGCCAGCCAGCCAGGCGCCCCCACCGCCGGCGGAAACCACGGCGGCCTTTCGAGACGCGCTCGATCACGCGCTGACGCTCGCCCGCGCGCGGATCGCTCGGAACCCGCAAGACGCCGACGCCCACTACCAGCTCGGCGCGGCCGTCGGCCTGCGGGCCTCATACACGGCCACGGTCGACGGAAGCGTCCTCGGCGCATTTCGCGCCGCGCGCGAGGCGTATGACGAGCACGAGCGCGTACTGCAGCTCGACCCCCGGCGCAAGGACGCCGGCCTCATCGTCGGCACGTATCGATATGTGGTGGCCGCGCTGGCGCTGCCCCTGCGGTGGGTGGCCTACGTCGCCGGCTTCGGCGGCGATAGCGCCAAAGGGCTGAAATTGATTGAAGACGCGGCCGCCTATCCCAGCGACAGCCAGACCGAAGCACGCTTCGCGCTGATCCTTCTGTACAACCGCGAAAAGCGGTTCGACGACGCGCTGAAGCAGCTCGCGATTCTGCGGGACCGCTACCCGCGCGACCGCCTGGTGTGGCTGGAAATGGGATCCACGAATCTGCGCGCGGGACGGCCGGCCGATGCGGACCGTGCCCTCGAAGAAGGCATGAGCCGATTCGCCGCCGACAATCGCCCGCGCATGTTCGGCGAAGACGCGCTCTGGCACTACAAGCGCGGCACGGCGCGGGCCGCGATCGGCCGCGACCAGGACGCCCGGTTGGACTTTGTGGCCGCCCTGGCCGCCCAGGGCCGCGGATGGGTGTACGGCCGGACGCATCTGGAGCTCGGGAAGCTGGCGCTCAAGGCTGGCCAGAAGGCCGCGGCGCAGAAGGAATTTCAGGCGGCGATTGCGCTCTGCGAAAGCGATAATGACGCCGCATGGGCCGCTGAGGCCCGCCGGTTGATGAGATAACCGGACACGGTTATTTCCGTGTGAAGCGCAGCTGCAGCTCGGCCCAGCCCGTCATCTCGAAGTACTCCACGCGCAAGTGGTGCGGTCCTCCCGCGACAGCGGCGCGGTCGATCGCCGACTCGTGCACCGACCAGCGATCGACGGCCGGCCGATCGTCGATCCAGACGCGCACGCCGTCATCGCTGATGACCGTGAGCTCGAAGGAGCCCGCGGGCAGCCGTACATCGCCCTCCGCTCGCAGCGCGACCCGGTCGAAAGGTACGCCGGGCGCGATGGCGCCGGAACTGAGGTAGTCGAGGTGCGGGACGTGCTCTGTTTTCACGGGGACGCCACGCAGGCGCGCGGCAAAGGCTTCCGGCGCGGCCATCGGGTCGGAGGCCACGTCGAACGACCAGTACTTCACCGTCCAGTCGATCACCGGATCGAACGCCGTGTACGAAAAGGCCACCGGCGCGCCCGCCTGAATCACGGCGCCACGCGGCATGACAACCTCGCCGCCGACGTACTCGAGCGCGACCTGCACGTCGCGGCCGCGCCCGGTCAGCGCGACCGTCAACTCGCCGGGGACGTCCCCGGCCCGAGCGCCCGCCGTCCCGCCCCGAATCGACTTCAGCGTCCACTTGCCGGGCGGGCCGAGCACTCGCAGCTTCAGCGGGCGGTCACCGGGTTTGCCGGAGGGCCAGAGCTTCGGCGACCGGTAGTCGTACGGCCCCCACTCGTCCACGATGATGGTCGATCGGCCGCGCATCGCACCGTCGGGCAGTTTCGCGTTCATCGCGTGCGGGTTGGCGGGAACCGTCATGGCCTCGACGGGCGCGGGACGGCCAGACAACGGCTCGAAGTTCAGCGCATGGACCTCGACTCCGGTTTGGAGTGGCGTGGCGACGTTGGCGTAGGCGTTGCCCTCGACGCGGACGCCGGTCGTGCGCAGGACGTTGAGGGCCGTCTTGTTCCCCGAAAACTCGTTCTGCGTGATGACGTAGTCGCGGCTGCGCGTGTCGCGCGCCTTCCCGTAGCCCCAGTTCGGATCCTGCGAGGCGTTCGCCCACAGCCGAATCGCCGTCTCGTCGCCCGCAAACCGGTTGCCGGCGATCGTGATGTTCTGGCCGTGCTCGATGGCGATCCCGTCGGTGTTGCCGGAGAATGTATTGCCGATGAAGGCGCTGTCGTAGCTGTAGCCGCCCCAGACCCCGTGCCAGCAGTCGTCGAGCCGGTTCTGTTCGAAGTGGTTGCGGCTGAAGGTCGCCTCGATGCCATTGGCGACGGCGTGGCTGAAATCGTTGCCGAAGAACACGTTGTCGTTGACGCCGCCCTGCCCCGTGTCCATCGTGGACTGGCCGGCCCACAAGAACAAGCCGTCTCCGCCGTGCGTCGCCGAGTTGCGCGCGACGGTGTTGCGGCTCGACTGCTCGTACATGAGCAGCGCGGCCGAGTCCTGTCCACGGTTGTAGAACCCGTGGCTGTAGCCGCGCACGTCCCAATCGAGCTTGTTGGACTCGATCACGCTGTCGGTCGTGCGATACAGGCCCAGGCCGACTCCCGAGAGCCAGGAGAACGTGTTGTTCCAGATCGCCAGGCGCGCCGACCGCGTCACCATCAGGCCGTTCTGCCCCTGCACCGCGCGCGTGTGATCGACTTCCGCGTCGTCGCATTCGGCAAGGTAGATGGCCGCGCCGTAACGCAGCCACTCGTCTTGATCGTTGTGGTGATAGGTCAGCCAGTCGACCAGGCTTTCCTTCTCGATGCCGCTCCAGAGCCGGGGCTTCCAGTTGTAGCTGAAGTCGGCGCCAGTGACGTGCAGCTTCGGCGCGCGCCGGCCCAGCAGCCCGACCTTGAAGCCGTGAACCGCGCCGCCCCGAACCGTCACCCGCGCGCTGCCTTCGACGAGGATGCCGACGCCGGCGAGCGTGTCGGGATCGGCCGACGGGTCGGCGCCCTCAAGCGTCACGCCCGTGAGGTCGACCGTGACGTCGTCCCCGCGAATCCGCAGCGCGGGCGCGTCGAGCGACGCGCTCGGGAGCCGATAGGTGTCCGGCCGCACGCGGACTGAATGATCGATGATGGTGCCGGGGGTGAGGACAACAAGCGACTGCACTGGCAGGGCGGCACGGGCAGAGGGCGACAGCAGGGCAAAGGGCAGGAGGTAAAGAGCCAAGGCGAGGAAGACCGAGGCCAGCCTCCGCGTCATCGCGCAGCCACGGACCGGATAATACGCGCGTTTCGCACCGGTCCGGCCGCAGAAGGAATTTCAGGCGGCGTTTGCGCTCTACGAGAGCGATAATGACGCCGCATGGGCCGACGAGGCCCGCCGATTACTCGGATAGGGGCCGACACGCAGGTCCGCCCACGAATACTCATATGGCTGATACGAAAACGAAGCGCACGTGGATCTCGATTGTCGTCGCGATCCTGGTCGTCCTGTTCATGATGGCGGTCGTGCTCGTGGGTAGCGCGATCTTCTACGTCCGGCGCCACATCCACTCGGAGTTTGTGACGACGGCGATCGGGAGCGAGGCGTTCGAGCACGAGCGCGCGCGGTTTGCCGGCCAGGAGCCGCTCATCGAGATGCGCGAGCACGACCAGCCGCTCATTCATCGCCGCACGGCGAGCTCCACCGTCCCGTTGCAGACATTGCAGATCCTGGCCTTCGATCCGCGAGCCGGAAAGATCGTGCGTGTGAGCATTCCCTTCTGGCTGCTGCGGATGGCGCCGGGGAGGCGCTTCAACGTCGGGAGCGGCGGGCAGGGATTCGAGTTCGACACCGAGCGCATGCACCTCACGATCGACGATCTCGAACGCGCCGGGCCGGGCCTGCTCATGGACGGCACCGACCCGCGCGCCGGCGCGCGGGTGCTCATCTGGACGGAATGACATAAGAACGGCTTCGATGAAGGAGTGAGGCACGGCAGGGTACCGCGAGTACCGGCGGTAGTCGGCCGTCAGATCAACGTCACAGCCGCAGGAATTGGCGCATGCGCGTCATGAGCGAGCGCGGTGCGGCCGCGTCCGGCGATGACTCGAGGGCGGCGGCGGCGCGGTGCTGCTCGAGCGCAGTGCGCCGCGCGTCAACGGCCGCGCAGACGAGATCGGCGACGACCGGCTCGGCCATCACGACGTTCCGGAAGCCTTCGGCTGTCAACTCGATGACGTCGCAATCGGTGACGGCGGTGACGGTCGCCGAGCGCGGATCGCCCGTCAAGAGCGACATCTCGCCGAAAAAATCGCCGGCGCGCAGGCGCGCCACCGGTTCCTTCGACTGGCCCAGCGTCACCGCCGCTTCGCCGCCGGCGACGACGTACATCGAGCTTCCCGCGTCGCCTTCGCGCACGATCGCCTCGCCGCGGCCGTAGAGGCTTGGCCGCGCGGTGCGGACCACCGCGTCGCGCTGCACGTCGGTCAGCGCGGCGAAGATCTGCGCGGCGGCCAGCGCGGCGGCCAGGGCGCCGCGATCGACCGCCGGCGCGGTCCACTCGCGCTCCATCTGCACCTGGACCGGATACGGAATCGTGATGCCGCGCCGCCTGAACGCGTAATAGATCGCCGTGCGGACCCGATCGCGGATGATTTGATCGGCGCTGAAGTCGGTCGTCCATACGCGAATCAGATAGGTGACGGCGTATGCGCCGAAATCGGCCACCAGCACCTCGGACTGACGGTCGCGCGCGAGCAGCGGTTCGTCGCGGATCGCGTCGAGAATCGCCGCGCGCACCTCGTTCGGCGCCGAGTCGTAGCTGGCGCCGACCTCGAGCTCGACGCGCGTATGCGAGGTCGGCTCCGAGTAATTGGTGATCGTGTCTTTCGCGAGGACGTTGTTCGGCACGATCACGAAGTTGCCCGCCTTGGTCCGGATCTTCGTCGCCCGCCACGTGATCTCGCTCACCAAGCCGTCGTGGTTGCCGAGGCTGACCCAGTGGCCCACGCGAAACGGCTTCTCGATCTGAATCGCCAGGCCCGCGATGAGGTTGCCGAGCGTGTCCTGCAGCGCAAAGCCGAGGACGACGGCGCCGGCGGCGGTCACGGCGAGCACGCGGTCGCGCAGGATCAGCGCGGCGGCCACGGCAAACAGCAGAAAGACGATCGCGTCTTGAACGATGTTGGGAAAACGATCCGGCCGCCGATCCTCGCGCCACGGGTTGATGACGAGGGCGACGAGGAGATTGATCAGGCCGAACAGCAGCAGCAGCGGCTGAAACACGGCGAGCTGCGACTGCAATTCAGCGTCGAGCGCGCCGTAGCGGAGAAGGATCGCCACGCCGGCATACACGGCGAAGACGGCGGCCGACACAACAAGCTTGGCCCGGATGTGGCGGTTCTTCGCCGTCGCGCCCCGAAGGACGAGCGTGGCCACGAGCAGGGCGAGGCCGGCGAACATCGTGCGCGATGGTAACAAAAAAGCCCCGGTCATGCATGGGGTTCAAACCGTGGACGAATTGAGACGATAATCGGTGCGGGGCACGGGAGACCCACACATGCACTCCACTATGCGCGTATCCATCAGCCTGGTGTTCCTGACATCCTTGCTGGCCGCGCAGGGCGCTGACCCTCAGTTGCCATACACGCCCTCGCTCGACCTGACGGCGATGGACCGCACGGCCAACCCGTGCGTCGACTTCTACCAGTTCGCGTGCGGCGGATGGGTCAAGAACAACCCGATCCCGGCGGACCAGTCCAGCTGGTCGGCCTACGGGAAGATGCAGGACGAGAACCGCACGCTGCTTCGCGCCCTGCTCGAGCAGGCGGCGCAAGCCGGAGCCACCCGCACACCCAACCAGCAGAAGATCGGCGACTACTACGGCGCCTGCATGAACGAGCCCGCCATCGAACGACGCGGGGCCTCGCCGCTCGCGCCCCAGCTCGAAGCCATCAGGAACATGCAGTCGATTTCCGACATGGCGAGGATCGTGGCGGACAGCCACGCCCGAGTGGTTGCGCTCCGCTCCATGCTGTTCAGCGTGGACGCTGAACAGGATGCCAGAGATTCGACAGAAACCATCGCCGGCGTGGACCAGTCCGGACTCGGCCTCCCCGACCGCGACTACTATCTCAAAGATGACGCGAAGTCGAAGGAGCTGCGCGACCGCTACGTCGATCACGTGGCGCGCGTGCTGCAGCTGCTGGGCGACACGCCGGAACAGGCCGCTGCCGGGGCCCATACGGTGCTGCGCATCGAGACGGAACTGGCCAAAGGACACATGTCGCGCGTCGACCGGCGCAATCCCGACAACGTGTACCACCGCATGCCGCGCGGCAAGCTGAAAGAAATGACGCCCTCGTGGCCGTGGGACCGTTACTTCGAGCAGATGGGCATGGCCGAAATCACAGACCTGAACGTCACGTCGCCGGGATACTTCTCAACGCTCGAAACGCAGCTGACCTCCGTCCCGTTGAACGACTGGAAGACCTATCTGCGGTGGCACACCGCCCTGCTGGCGTCTCCGTATCTCAGCGCCGCCTTCGTCAACGCGGACTTCGATTTCTTCAGCAAGACGCTGGCAGGCGCCAGGGAACTGCAGCCGCGGTGGAAGCGCTGCGTGAACCGCGTGGACCGTCACCTGGGCGAGGCGCTCGGCCAGGTATATGTCGAGAAATACTTCACCGCGGACACCCGCGCGCGAACGCTGCGCATGGTGAAACAAATCGAGACGGCGATGGAAGAGGACGTCAATTCGCTGGAGTGGATGTCGGCGGCCACCAAGAAACAGGCGCTCGAGAAACTGCATGGCGTGACCAACAAGATCGGGCACCCGGATACGTGGCGGGATTATTCGACGGTCACGATCGCCGCCGGCGACTTCTTCGGCGACGCTACCAGCGCCATGGCCTTCGAAGTGCGGCGGCATCTGAACAAGATCGGCAAGCCGCTCGTCCGCGGCGAGTGGTACATGACCCCGCCGACGGTGAACGCCAACTACGATGCGCAGATGAACGAGATCAACTTTCCCGCGGGCGTCCTGCAGCCTCCCGCCTTCGATCCGAAAATGGACGACGCGCCAAACTATGGCAACACCGGCGGCACCATCGGACACGAGCTCACGCACGGCTTCGACGACGAAGGCCGCCGCTTCGACGCCAGGGGCAACCTGCGCGACTGGTGGACCGAGGCCGACGGTAAGGAGTTCGAGCGCCGGGCGAGCTGCATCAGCGACCAGTACTCGAGCTATGTCGCAGTGGACGACGTCCATGTGAACGGCAAGCTCACGCTCGGCGAGGATGTGGCGGACCTGGGCGGATTGATCCTGGCCTATCGCGCGTGGCTCGAGGAGACGGCGAACAAGAAGCTCGACGCGAAGGACGGGCTGACGCCGTCACAGCGCTTCTTTGTCGGCTACGGCCAGAGCTGGTGCTCGAACACGCGTCCTGAGACGCTGCGGATGCGCGCCGTCACCGACCCGCACTCGCCGGAGAAATACCGGACCAACGGCGTGGTGAGCAACATGACGGAGTTCAGCAAGGCGTTCGCCTGCCAGGCTGGCCAGCCGATGGTGAAGGAGCCGGCGTGTAAAGTCTGGTGATGGCCACAGGAACGAGGCGAGATCCAGATTGACGTAGTGCTTTCACGAAACCACGTCACGAGCGGCTGGATCTTCTTGACACGCTCATGGCCATCCGAGACACTGCCGGCGCGCACGACAACACCGACAACAGGAGGTCCGACACATGGCCCGCACGCTTCGGCCCCTCGCCATCCCCGCCTCAATCGCCGCTGCAGTCGTCATCGTCTTCCTCGGCGCGCGGGTGACGGCTCGCACGTCCCAGCGCCCAGCCGCGCAACAACAGGACCTCGGCCCAACCGCGGCCACGCAGACGGTCACCGCTTCGCTCGTCCTCAGAGTTCGCCACCCCGAAGCGCTCGAAGCGTTGGTCGCGCAGACGCAGGACCCGGACTCGGACTCGTTTCATCGGTTCGTCTCCCTTCAGGAGTTCATCTCGCGGTTCGCACCGAGCTCAAGCGACATCACGACGATCACGCGATACCTCGATCAATTCGGCATCACGGTGACGGACGTTTACGCGGACCATCTGCTCCTCAAAGCGACCGGCACCGCCGACGCGTTCAACCGGGCGTTCGCGGTGGACCTGCACTCGTTTGCCGACGGCCCGCGGCACTTCCATCGACCGCGGCACGCGCCGAAGATTCCGCTGCTGCTTCGCGATCTGCTTGTGGCCGTCGTCGGCCCGAGCGACGAAGCGCGGTTCCACCCCATGCACGTGCGCGCGGCGCTGACGTCGCTTGCGCACCGGTCGCCGGTGCTGCCGTCCGGTGGCGTCATCGCGACAGGTGTGCCAGGGGATTTCACGGTCGGCGACGTCGCCAACCTCTACAACATCAACCCGCTCTACCAGTCGCACATCAACGGCGCGGGCCACACCGTCGGAATCGCGACGCTCGCCAACTTCATTCCCGACGATGCGTTCACGTACTGGAATTTGATCGGGCTCCCCACCGATCCGAACCGCATCACGCAGGTGCACGTGGACGGTGGCGGCGACCTCAGCGCGAACGCCGGCTCGGGCGAGACTTCGCTGGACGTCGAACAATCGGGCGGCATTGCACCGGGCGCAAAGATCATCGTCTACGACGCGCCCAACAACGATCCCGGGTTCATCGATCTGTTCTACAAGGCGGCGTCCGACAACCTGGTCGACAGCCTGTCGGTGAGCTGGGGCAGCGCCGAGGAGTTCTACTCCGAGGCCGTCGTCGGCGTCGACCGCACCGGCCAGTTGCTTGCGCTCCATCAGGCGTTTCTCGAATCGGCCGCGCAGGGCATTTCGCTCTTCGCATCCTCGGGCGACAACGGTGCGTACGACATCAACGACGCCTTCAACGATCCGGTGAACAACGTGCTCACGGTGGACGCGCCTGCCGCGGATCCGGCGATTACGGCGGCGGGCGGCACCACCACGCCGGTCAGATTGAGGTTCGGGGGATTTCCGGCCAGCGCGCCCGATCTCGTCGTGCCGACGGAGCGAGTCTGGAGCTGGGACTACATTCAGAATTATTTCGTCCGGTTCCTCGGGCCGTCGTTCCAGAACTTCCTGTTCCCCATTGGCGGCGGCGGCGGCGTCAGCATTTTCTGGGCGCGACCGGCTTACCAGGACGGGACGGCTGGTATCCGCAAGAGCGAGCCCGGGCAGAGCATCATCTTCGATAGCGGTTCCGGCCCCGAGGATCTGCTCGATCTCCCGGCAGGCTTCGCGGGTCGCAATGTGCCCGACGTTTCGCTCGACGCCGATCCATTCACCGGCTTCCTGCTCTACTCGACGGAGGACGGGGGGCTACTCGACGGCTTCGGCGGCACGAGCTTCGTCGCGCCGCAGCTCAACGGCGTCAGCGCCCTGCTGTCGCAAGTGACCGGAGGCCGTCTGGGTCTGTGGAATCCGATGCTCTACCGCTTCAAGAAGATCCACGGCCACGCCGCCTCGTCGCCGTTCGTCGACATCGTCGCCGGCAATAACTGGTTCTACAACGGCGTGCCGGGCTACGAGCCGGGCGCCGGGCTCGGCGTGCTCAACGTCGCCAAACTCGCGACCGCCGTCGGAAGCGAAAGCGAGCCTGAGCATCACGAGCACCGCGACCAGCACTGATCGAGCCGTTCGCGCCATGGCCGCTGCGGTCCCATCTTCTTCTTTGGGACCGCGGCCGCCCGCTCACTCGCAGCGAAGCGCCGGTCGCAGGGAGGCCGGGTTACGAACTAAAGAGTGATGCGCATGGCAGGTCGTCACTTTCCGCAAGCGAACTTCGCCTCGATCGTGAAGGTTTGTGCCTTCTCGCCTGGCTTCGGCCTCCGAATCGGCTGCAGGGACGCCTTCACGTTCGCGCTGAAGAGGTCCGCGCCAACCGTGACGCGGGTCGCCGCGTCGCCGCTCGCGGCGAATGATCCCTGATCCGTGTTGAGGATCAGACCCGCATCGGGCATAGGGCCGGCCTTGCGCTCTTTGCCACTCCCGTTCACCTGAAAGCTTCCGAGATCCGGAATGCACGTCTGGAAAACCATCCCGTCGCCGGCCTTGCCGAGCGGCGGCGCGTCCGCCACGAAGTACGGCGCGACGATGCCTTCGTTGAGCAACTCCCAGAACACGTCGATCACACAAATCGCGAAAACGCTAAGTGCTGTGAATGGAATGGTGAGCCAGGAAGGAATCGAACCTTCAACCCGTAGAATAGGAAGGGCCCGACGAACGGGGCGACGTTCGTCGGGCCGATTCCTGGAAACGCTCGAATCTGACTCTACTTGGCGAGGCGATGCCGGTAGCGGCGCGCCGCGCCCAGCAACCCGGTTCCGAGCAGGATCAGAGACGACGGCTCGGGGACGGGTGATTGGCCGGCGGCGTCGATCTGGCCTCGGATGTCGTCGACGTTGAACAGGAAATCCGCCGAGGCGTTACTGGTCAGCGTCGCCGTCGAGAACGGTTGCCCCGGATCGTACAACCCCAGAAAGAACACCTTGCCAGTATCGGGAAGCGTGAACGACGGGCTCCCCGCGTTTCCGACGCTGCCGCCGGGCTCGGTAAGCACGAAGTCACCAGGGAACAGAATGTCGGAGGCGATCACGTAGAGGCCAACTGCCTCCGTGGGATTCGTAAACGACATGGTGAATGAATCGCCAGCGAGGAAGGTGCTGTCGCCATTCGTGCCCAGGGCGTTGGCTCCGGAGGTGGTGTCGTAGAAATCGACGACGTTCGCGACGAATCCGCCGCCAATGCTGAACGCGAACGAGATGCCTTGGAATGGGCCCGCCCCGAGTGGACCGACGGGCAGGGAGTCGAAATCCAACGTGTTCATCCCCGACAGGCCTGATGTCGCCGCGTCGAAGGTGGCCCGGTCGGTATAGGTGAGCGGGCTGGCGGTGGCCAACGTCGTGTAGAGCACGCTGGCCATGACTGACAACACAATCCGAACGGCATAGGTCGATTTCATAAACTCCTCACACCACACGGCAGCACGCGCCCGCAGCCTGCCGAGTCGCTACTGTCGCGGCGGGAAGATGCCTGTGACGGCGATGATGCACTTCATGACCAAGAACGGCTGTCGGTTGTCGAACGGTTGGTTGCCGCCCGCCGGTCCAATGGCGTTTGGGCCCATCACGGTATCCTGGCTGGCGTTGTAGAGCGGGACGCGCTGCTTCGCCGCCAGCACGTTGCCGGTCGGCGAAACCAAGGCCGCCTCCCCGGAGTTCGCGCCGAGCGGATGGATGTGGGTGGGCATCTGGTTGACGGAGAGTGTCTCGCTCTCGAGGCCGGCGACCTCTCCTTGGAAGTAGTCCTGCAACCCAGGACCTTGCCCCGCGTGAATGGGTACACGCCCGCGCATATCGGGCAACGCAAAGGTTGATCGCCCGTCGCCTCCGTAGGTGGTGCCCAGAAGAGAAAAGAGCGCCGTGTTCTGCGAGATGGACATGACCTGGCCGTTACATTCTGCCCAGCCCTGGGGCGCGAACGTGAAGGCTACGTACCGGATTTCACCGAGGAAGGGCTCCTGCGCTGACGCCGTCCTGGACGCGCCCAGTAGACCGACTGAAGCCAGCAGAACCGTCAAGGCGATCTTCAACCGTCGCATGGAATACTCCTTTTTGCTCAAAGCCACTTGGTTGTGGAAGAGCAAGTTAGGTGCCGAGTGACGCCGACCGCAAGATCTAACAAAACACGGAATTCACAGTGTGCGGAGCTCGCACATCCGAAAAGATCTTCGCGCGCACGCCGCGTGTTGTCATTCGTCGCGCCGACAAAAGGCTCCAATTGAGGGCGACTCTTGGCTGCGCTCGGCGGGATGTTCGCTGGAATCGCCGACGTTGCAACCTTGATGGTACCGGTACGGGGAATCGCTACCTGGCGTAACCCGCTTCTCGCAAATCACACTGCCGTTCTCGGACGTGGTGATAAGGATTCCATAGCGCAGGAGGGGCGGGTGTCGACCTTGACAAGAGGTTGCAGATAGGCGGAACGTACGAGCGTGACTGAGCGCGTACGAGGATTGTCGATGGCGGTCGCGTAGTGAGCGGTCTCAAGGATGCGATGCGCGAGCTGCGCGGTTATCGCTATCTCGAAACCGCCAGACGGCTATTCGACGACAAGCCACTGCAGTGCAGTTTGTACGTGACCGACCAGTGCAACCTCGACTGCGCGTATTGCACGGAGTACGACAACAGTAAGCGTCATCCGTCTCTCGCCGATCTCAAGAGCTGGCTGGACAAGATCCGGGCGCTCGGCACCGTGCGCGTGGCCCTCGTCGGCGGCGAGCCGCTGATGCACCCCGACATCGCCGAGGTCGTGCGTCACTCCCGGGCCATCGGGCTGGCAACGAGCCTCACGACGAACGGGTTCCTGCTCACGAAGGCGCTGGTGCAGGCTCTCGACGAGGCGGGCCTGGAGGTCATGCAAGTCAGCGTCGATAGGATGACGCCGAGCGCGGTGACGCGCAAGTCGTTCAAGACCGTTTTGCCGAAGCTCGATCTGCTTCGGGGTTCGCGGATCAACCTGCACATTACCGGCGTGTTGTGCGCCGACACGATGGGCGAGAGCCGAGCGGTGCTCAAGACGGGCCTCGAGCGCAACGTGCCGACTGAAGTGCGGATGGTGCACGCCGATCCGGACTCGCACTTCCGCGTCGATCCCGGGGCAACCCGCGATCTTGAAGCGTTCATCGAGTGGATGAAGGACGCGAAGGCTTCGGGCGTCAAGATCCACACGAACGACGCGATCCTGGACTACCAGTTGAGCCTGCTGAGACATGAGAGGGTCGACTGGACGTGCACCGCGGGGTTCAAGATTTTCTTCGTGTCGGCGCAGGGGAATTTCTGGCTCTGCAGCATGCGTCATACCGAACAGCACATCCTCGATGTCACGCACGAGGACCTGCTCGAGAACAACAAGGCCAAGTCGTGTCAGGACGGCTGTGGGGTGTACTGCTGCGTCAGCACGTCTCTCATCTACGAGCATCCCCTCAGGGTCATCGGCCGCGAGGTGAAGTCACGGGTCAAACGTGCGCTTGTTCCAGCGTCGGCGACCGCCGGCTTCTAGTCGAAAACCCTTCTCCTAGCGAGTGGCCGTCTCGTGATAGACGGCGATCGTCTCGCGCGCCGTCCTGTCCCACGAGAAATCGCGCGCACGCAGCAGGCCCCGCTCCGCAAGTGAGCGCCGGAGATCGGGCGATCCGACGAGTTCACACAGTGCGGCGGCGAGCCGATTGACATCTGCGGGCGGCACCAGCATGGCGCCGCCGCCAGCCACCTCTCGCAAGGCTGGAATGTCGCTGGCTACGACCGGGCAGCCGCACGCGAACGCTTCCACGACGGGCAATCCAAAGCCTTCGTAAATCGACGGCTGAATGAGCGCGTCCGCGCCCTGCACAAGTGCCGCGACGTCGTCGCGCGGCAGGTTCCTGAGCCAAACGATGCGATCGGTCAGGCGCAAGCCGCGCGCCAGCCGCCTCAAAGGCCCGCGCGTCCCCAGCCGTTGCAGCAAGACCAGCCGCCACGGCGGTGGCAGCACCGCGGCAAACGCGCGCACCGCGATGTCGTGACGTTTCGTCGCACTGTTTTCTCCGACGACGAGCATGTAGGGCGCGTCCACTCCGATCAACGACGAAGCGCGCCGGCGCGCGGCATCCGGGTCATCCGGTGGCTTGAAGCAGGAGTCGGGCGCCAGCGGAATCACCCGCAGGCGGGGAAGCGCGCCCGGTTCGAAGGCGAGCACCCGATCCGCAGTCGCCGCCGTCGTAACGATGAGTCGAGTCGCGTTTCGCAGCGCCCGGCGCACCGCGTGCGGATAGTACAGGCCTTTGAAGCGGTCGAGCCCGCGTCGATGAAGGTGCGGAAAGTCGATCGCGAGCACGTCTTGGACCGTCACGACGCTGGCGCACGTCACGCCCCGCGGCAGGATGTTTTGCGGATTATGAAACAGGTCCAGTCCGTCGAATGTCGCATGCCAACGTGGCCAGAGCGTAGACAGTGGCGAGTTCGGCGCTGTACGGATCGTCACTTCCCGTGCATTGGAGGCCGCCGAGAGAGGTCGCGGCGCCAGCGGGTGCGCCCAGAACACGAATTCGTCGAGCGGCGCCAGCGCTGG
>JADGOC010000303.1 GCA_017883165.1 Acidobacteriota bacterium | reverse complement strand
TCTCTTTCTTGCGGTAGCATGGCACTCTGGAGGCGCGCATGTCCGACCGGCCTCGCGATGTGCAGATCAACATCAGCTCGATTCCTGTCGCCGGCATCGGCGGCATCGGCCTGTTGGTCATGGCGGCGGCCATCGCGGCTATCTTTCCCCTGGTGCGTTGGGTCGTGATTGGTGGCGCCGCAGGCGGCGCCCTGCTCGGATCGGCGATCATCTTCCTCCGTCGACGCAAGCCGCCCGACCCGTCAGGTGATCCGTTCGCCGGGATGCTCTCGCCGTTAAAGCCGAAACCGGAGGACCTTCGCCGTTCGGTCGCACTCGCGGAGCCGGACGACGAACACCGGTGACGCGAATCGTCACCCGTCACGCGATCGCGCAGGACCGCGTGTGGGACCTGCGTTTTAGCAGAGAGGACGAATCGAAGCGATGACACGACACCTTGCAGCGTCGGCCGCCGCGTGCGCGCTGGCGGCGACCTCCGTGGTGCTGTTCGCGCAGCGCCCGCCGCTCGGCACCGGCGTCAGAAGTTATGTGAAGATCGATGCGCCGGTGGTGGCCTTGACCAACGTGCGCGTCATCGACGGCACCGGCGCGCCGGCGCGCGAGCGCCAGACGATCGTCATCCGCGACGCCAACATCGCCGAGATCGGCGACGCCGCCCGCGTGAAGGCGCCCGACGGCGCGACCGTCATCGACCTGACCGGCAAGAGCGTCATCCCTGGCCTCGTCATGGTCCACGAGCACACCTATTACCCGACCGGCCCGAACGTGTACGGCCAGCTCGGTGTCAGCTTCGTGCGTCTCTATCTCGCCGGCGGCGTCACGACCATGCGCACCGCGGGCAACACGAACGGGTTGATGGACATCAACCTGAAGCAGCAGATCGACGCCGGCCAGCAGGCCGGCCCGGCGATGGACGCCACGGCGCCGTATCTGAACGGCCCGAACAACCAGCTTCAGATGCACGCGCTCAACGATGCCGATGATGCGCGGCGTCAGGTGGCGTATTGGGCGGACATGGGCGCCACCTCGTTCAAGGCCTACATGCAGATCACGCGCGCCGAGCTTGGCGCAGCCATCGAGGACGCGCACAAACGCGGGCTGAAAGTCACAGGGCACCTCTGCTCGGTGACGCTGGCCGAAGCGGCCGATCTCGGCATCGACAATCTGGAGCACGGCTTCATGGCGGCGACAGACTTCGTCGCCGACAAGCAGCCGGACGTCTGCCCGGGGCAGGCGGTCGGGCAGCGGACGATCGCCGAGCTCGACGAGAACGGCGCGCCGTTCAAGGCGCTCGTGAAAAAGCTCGTCGACAAGCACGTCGCGCTCACGTCGACGATGACCGTGTTCGAGACATTCACGCCTGGCCGGCCGATGCCGCCCGGCATCGACGTCCTGCTGCCCGAGCTGAAGGCGCAGTTCGAGCAGTCTCACGCGCGCGTCGAGCAGAACCAGCAGTCGCTGTACAAGACGCTGCTTCCCAAAGGCATGGCGCTCGAGCGCGCGTTCGCAAAGGCCGGCGGGATGCTCATCGCCGGCACCGATCCCACCGGGTCAGGCGGCGTGATTCCCGGCTACTCGAATCAGCGGCAGGTCGAGCTGCTCGTCGAGGAAGGCTTCACGCCGCTCGAAGCGATCAGCATCAGCACGCTGAACGGCGCGAAGTACCTCGGCCGCGATGCGCGCGTCGGCACGATCGCCGCCGGCAAACAGGCCGACCTCGTCGTCGTCAACGGCGATCCGTCGAAGACGATCGCCGACATCCGCAACGTCGAGACGGTGTTCAGGATGGGAATTGGCTTCGATCCGGCGAAGCTGATTGCGTCGGTGAGCGGGAAAGTCGGCCTCTGGTAGGAGTCCACGACGATCAACGCGGAACTCGCAGAACACTCAGAGTAAGGTCGCTCTGCGTATTCAGCGGTTTCTGCGTTGACCGTCGTCAGTTCTTCAATCTGTCTTCAATCTGAAATCTGCAATCTCGCCGTCTACTGCCCGCCGCGCCCGCGTCCACCGGCATCGGGAACCGGCATCGGTTTGCGCGGCATCTTGTCGTCGCGGTTCGCGGCCAGATAGGCAAATGAAGCTGCGATGACCGAGTTCTTCATCATGTCATTTGGCTGCAGCCGCTCGTAGCTGTCCAGGTTCGTGTGGTGCGTCATCGTGTCGTACTCGACCGGATCCTGGATGAACTGCCAGCCGGGCAGACCGACCGCGTCGAACGACAGGTGGTCGGTGCCGCCCGTATTCCGCACCGTCAGCGTCGTCATGCCCATGCTGCGGAACGGCTCCATCCACTCGCGGAAGATCGGCGCAGCGGCGTCGTTCTGTTGTAGATAGACGCCGCGCAACGCGCCCGTGCCGTTGTCGATGTTGAAGTAGCCGGCGAACTTCGCGTGCTCCGGCTTGAGCTGCAGTGCCACTGGGCACCCGCGTCCAAAACCGCCGCCACCGCGTCCCGCGCTGGGCGCCGTTCCAGGCGGTGGAGGCGGAGGGGGCGGGCAGACGCCGTAGTGCATCGCGACGTACTCCGCGGATCCGTTCAAGCCCTGCTCCTCGCCGGGCCACAACCCGATGCGCACGGTGCGCCGCAGCTTGACGCCGCTCGCCTTCAGGATGCGCATCGCTTCCATCATCGCGCCGGCGCCGGCGCCGTTGTCGGTCGCGCCGGTCGCGGCGTGCCAGGAGTCGAAGTGGCCGCCGAGCATCACGATCTCGTCGGCCTTGTCGGTGCCGGCGATCTCGCCGACGACGTTGAACATCGGCGGGTTGTCGTAATAGGTGTTCTTGATGTCGGCCTCGATCGTCACCGGCACGTTCCGCGCGATCATGCGCGCGATGCGGCCGTAGTGTTCCGCCGTGATCGTGATCTGCGGCACGATCGTGGCCGGGTCGGTGTTCGCGCGGGCGCCGCCGATCGTGTAGACGCCGTGGCCGCGAGGGGCGGTCGAGAAGACGCCGAGCGCGCCCTCGGCCTTGATGAAGTCGCTACGGACCTGCGGGAAGGTGTTCGGCTGGCCGCCGCGTCCAGCCGCTGCGGGCGCGCCGGGCGCGCCAGG
>JADGOC010000029.1 GCA_017883165.1 Acidobacteriota bacterium | reverse complement strand
CGGACAGCTCCGCGTGCGCGTGGCCCGTCTCGAGCCGCCCGACCCCGCGTCGGGCGGGGCCGACGCGGGTCAGCCTTCTCCGGCGCGCCAGGAAGCCACCACGCACTTTGTTCCCTTGTCGTCTTTGAAGCGGTGACGACAGTACACTCGCGCTGAGGGACCGTGCCAAACGAGTATGACGTCGTCGTCGTCGGCGCCGGCACCGGCGGCTACGTTGCCGCCATCCGCGCCGCGCAGCTCGGGCTGAAGGTCGCCGTCGTCGAAAAGCAGAAAGCGCTCGGCGGCACCTGCCTGCTGTGGGGCTGCATCCCGACCAAGGCGCTGCTCGAGCACGCGCACTCGCTGAAGGTGGCGCAGCACGCGAAAGAGTGGGGCATTACCGGGGTGGGCACGCCGGGCATCGACATGGCGCAGGTCCAGACGCGCAAGGACCGGATTGTCACGGGCCTCTCGAAGGGCGTCGAGTTCCTGTTCAAGAAAAACAAGATTGACTGGATCAAAGGCACCGCGCGGCTGACGGGTGCACCCGGCGGACCCTTGACGATTGATGTGTTCGAGGGCGACAAGCAGACCTTGCGCGCGCGCAAGGACATCATCGTGGCGACAGGATCCGCGCCGCGAAGCGTGCCCGGCATCGAGATCGATCGCAAGCGCATCATCACGAGCGACGAGGCGATCGGCCTGCGCGAAGTGCCCAAGGCGATGGCCATCATGGGCGCGGGGGCGGTGGGCGTCGAGTTCGCATCTATCTTTAGGAGCTTCGGCAGCGACGTGACGATTCTCGAGCTGCTTCCGCGTCTCGTGCCGGTGGAAGACGAGGCGGTGTCGGCCGAGCTCGAGAAGTCGTTCCGCAAGCAGGGCATCACGTCGCACACGGGCGCGCGGGTGACGAGCGCCACGGTCCGCGGCGACGGCGTGGACATCGAGGCCCAGCTCGCCGGCGGCGCGACCGAAAAGTTCCGCGCCGACTATCTGCTCGTCGCCACCGGCCGCGGCCCGGTGACGGCTGGCCTCGAGGCCGAGCGCGTCGGGCTTCAGCTCGAGAAGGGCTACATCAAGGTCGACGCGCAATACAAAACAAATGTTCCCGGCATCTCCGCCATCGGCGACGTGATTACGCTCGGCTGGCCGGGCCATCCGCAGCTTGCGCACGTATCGTCGGCGGAAGGCATCATCGCCGCGGAGCGGATCGCGGGGCAGGAGGTGCGCGCGCTCAACTATGACCACGTGCCTGGCTGCACCTACTGCGATCCGGAAATCGGCAGCGTTGGGCTCACCGAAGCTGAAGCCAAGGAGCGCGGCTACGACGTGCGCATCGGCACGTTCCCCTTTGGCGTGCTGGGCCGCGCCAAGATGGCGGGCGAAACGGACGGGTTCGTCAAGATCGTCGCCGACAAGCAATACGATGAGGTGCTCGGCGTGCACATGATCGGGCTGCGGTCGACCGAGCTCGTGGCCGAGGCCACGCTCGCGCTGCGCCTGGAGTGCACGGTCGAGGAGCTGATTCGCACGGTCCACGCGCATCCGACGATGGCGGAGGCGGTGGGGGAGGCGGCGCATGCGGCGCATGGCGCCGCGATACACTCGTAGGGGGGGGGTCGGGAGCCTTTTTCAGTTTTTGCCATGCCCGTCCACAGCCGTGCACAGGGCAAAAACTGAAAAAGGCTCCCGACCCCCCAGAGGAACCTTATGCCAACCGATGTCGTGATGCCGCAAATGGGCGAGTCGATCGCGGAAGGCACGATCGTTCGCTGGATCAAGAAAGTCGGCGACAAGGTCGATCGCGACGAGCCGCTGTTCGAGATCTCCACCGACAAGGTGGACGCGGAGATTCCCTCGCCCGCCGCTGGCGTCGTGTCCGAGATCCGGGTCAAGGAAGGCGAGACGGTCGCTGTCAACAGTGTCGTCGCCGTGATCGGTCAGGCCGGCGAAGCCGTTGCCGCGAAAGAGCCGATGGCGGCCGATGCGAAGCCGGCGCAACCACCCAAGCCGTCGGCGCAAGGCGATGGGGCGCCCGCCTCCGCGCCCGCGGCGGCTCAGGGCGCTTCGGCGGGACAAGCCGCATCCCCCACGACCGAAGACGCCATCCGTCAGCGTTCCTCGCCGCTCGTGCGCAAGATCGCACAGGAGCACAACGTCGACATCTCGCACATTCAGGGGAGCGGCATCGCGGGCAGGGTGACCAAGGAAGACATCCTGGCTTACGTGGCAGGACAGAACGGGCAGGAACGGCGGGAGGGGCAGGAGGGACGGCAGCCGGCGGCGCAGAAGCCGGCGGCGCCACCGTTCAAGCCAGGCGCATCCGATCGTGTCGAGAAGATGTCGGTGATGCGCAAGAAGATCGCCGAGCACATGATCGTGAGCCGGCGGACATCGGCACACGTGCACTCGGTGTTCGAAGTGAACTTCGGCCGCATCGCCCAGATCCGCCAGGCGAAGAAAGCCGAGTACGAGCGCGCCGGCGTGAAGCTCACCTACCTGTCCTTCATCGTCAAGGCCGCCGTTGACGCGCTGCGCGACGTGCCGATCGTCAACGCGTCCATCGACGGCGAGAACGTCGTGTATCACAAGGACATCAACGTCGGGATCGCCGTCGCGCTCGACTGGGGGCTCATCGTGCCGGTCGTGAAGAACGCCGGCGAGCGGAATCTGCTGGGGTTGAGCAAAGCGATCGCGGATCTCGCCGCGCGCGCGCGCAGCAAGCAATTGAAGCCTGACGAGGTGACGGGCGGCACCTTCACGATCACGAACCCCGGCGTCTTTGGCGCCTTGTTCGGCACGCCGATCATCAACCAGCCGCAGGTCGCGATTCTCGGGGTCGGCAACATCGAAAAGCGTGCCGTGGTGATCGACGATGCGATCGCGATCCGGCCGATGGCGTATCTGACGCTCGGCTACGACCACCGGTTGATCGACGGCGTCATCGCCGATGAATACATGTCGCACGTGAAACGCGCGCTCGAGAACTGGGATCCCGCTCAGGCGTGACCCCACTGGAGGTGCGGCGTCTGGGTCTCGTGCCGTACGCCGACGCGCTGGCGCTTCAGCGCGCCCTCGTCGAGGATCGGCGCGCCCGGCGCGTAGGCGATCTGCTGCTCCTCGTCGAACACCCGCATGTGCTCACGCTCGGCGTCCGCGGCGATGGCGGGCGGTCGCACATCCTCGAGCCGCTCGAGGCGCTGAGCGCGCGCGGGATCGAGGTCCACGAAACCGGGCGCGGCGGCGACATCACCTACCACGGCCCCGGCCAGATTGTCGGATACCCGATCATCGATCTCGCGCCCGATCGCTGCGACGTGCACCGCTACGTCCGCGACCTCGAAGAGGTGCTGATTCGCACGGCGGCCGACTACGGCGTCGACGCGCGCCGCGTGGCCGGGCTGACCGGCGTGTGGGCCGGCCCCGAATTCCACGCCAAGCTGGCGGCCATCGGCGTGCGCATCTCGCGCTGGATCACCAGCCACGGCTTCGCCTTCAACGCCGCGACGGACCTGGACTACTTCAAGCTGATCGTGCCGTGCGGCATCGCCGATCGCGGCGTGGCCTCGCTCGAGACGCTCGTCGGCCGGGCGATCGACCGCCGGGAGGTCGAAGATCGCATCGTCGCCCATTTCTGCGCCGTGTTCGAGCGGGAGCCCTTATCCTCGGTGGCAGCGACGCCGATAACAGAGGTGTCGTGATCTCTCGATCCCCCCTCCGGCTCGTTCGTCCCACGCTGCTGACGCGGCTGGCGATCGGCGGCACGCTCGCGATCATCGCCTTCAGCGTGACGTTTCTCGCCGCCGCGTACCCGTCGCTCCCCTCGCTCCTGCCGGTCCATTTCGGGCCGGTGTCGTTTGGGCGGCTGCGCTTCGGCAGCGGGCAGAGCGCCAACGGCTGGCAGTACAAAACCTACGCGCGCGTGTTCATGCCCGCCCTGGTGCAGGTGGCGCTCGCGCTGATTTTCGGCGGCGTCGGCACGCTGCTGCTGTGGCGGTCGCACAGCGAGGACGACAAGACCGCCGCGGATGTCGTCGCCGCATCCACGGCCGCTGAAGCCGTGGCGCTCGTGGCGTTCATCTGGGTGGCGTTCCAGGCGTACGCCGGCGTCGCGCTCGTCATGATGTGGCACAGCGGCCGCGCGCAGCTTGGCGGTCCGTACACCGCAATCACGGCCGCCGGCATCGTGCTGTCGATCATCGTCGGATTGCGCGCGGAGAAGCGGCTTGGCCGGCCGCCGGCGCCCGCGTTCGTGGCCGAGCACTGGCGATTCGGCCAGCTCTACAGCAATGCCGCCGACCCGGCGCTCTTTGTTCCCACCCGCACGGGATCGCGCTGGACGCTCAACTTCGGCCGCCCGGTCGCGGTGGTGCTGCTCGGTGCCATCCTGACAGTGGGGATCGTGGCGCCGACGGTCATCATGGGTCTATTGCTCAGATAGTCTGACCATCACGTAACTATCTGTATATAAATACCTTACCAGAACTAGTTCACGTGTGGAATATTCCGGCCGCCCCCGGGGTTTTCATCCGCAACGAGAGGACATCTCATGCGGGACTTCACGAGCGAAGCGGCGCTGCTGGCGCGGTTGCAGGCCGGAGATGAGCGGGCGGTGGCCGATCTCGCCACCGAATACGGGTCGAAGATCTACCAGCTCGCCTTCCGGTATCTGAGAAACAAAGAGGACGCGGAAGAGGTCACCCAGGACGTGCTGTTCAAGGTGTACCGGAAGATCGATGCGTTTCGCGGCGACGCCGCGCTCTCATCGTGGATCTATCGGATCACGTTCAACGCGGCGATGTCGCGTCTGCGCACGGGACGCCAGCGTCCTCAGGACGAGGAGCGTCAAGCGGTCACGCCCGAGGGTCAGGAGATAAGCGCGCCACCGCCGCTCGATGTGGCGGACTGGTCGGACATGGCCGACGAGCACGTGCTGCGCCGCGAGCTCCGGCGGCGGGTGTTTCGCGCGATTCTGGCGCTGCCGGCGATCTATCGCGCGCCGGTGATGCTGCGCGACATTCACGGCCTGTCGACCGAAGAGGCGAGCGCGATGCTGCGCGTGAAGGATCAGACGCTGAAATCGCGGCTGCACCGCGGGCGGTTGATTCTGCGCAAGCAACTCACCGATTTTGCCGGCGGCCTCACGCTGCATCGGCCGGCTTACGGCATGTAGAACACAACACGTTATTCCTTCACAGCAGCATCGCGTTGTCCAGTGCGACGCGGTCGTGCACGTTCAGCGACGGCAGGACGACGCCCGCGATACCGCTCGGGCCCAGGCGGACAGGCAACGCCGCCGCTCGCATCCGCCGCCCGGCCGCATCGTCTGGCGCGACAAAGCAGGTCGCGCGCTGTCGTGAACCGCCAGCCATCGCTTCGATCACTTTCGAGGCGGCCGCCGCAAGCGCGTACGGACCCGGTGGCCAGAGCGCCGGCAGGCGGGCGTCGATGCGCCGGCGCGCCGGCTCCCCGAGGGCGCGCGTGGCCGCGAACCCTCCGATCGTCGCATCATCCCACGGCAACACGATGTGAGTCGGCGGCACGCCGAGGAGCGAGAGTGCGACATCGCGTGGCGACCCCTGCGTTTCGAGGGCGACGATGGCGCGCGCCGCAGCGACGAGCGCTTCAGGCGCCGATCCGAAGAGCCGCGTGCGGGCGATGCCCAGCTCTCGCACCCCGCGCTCGACGAGCTCGCGCTGCGAGGCGCCTGCACACAGCAGGACCGCGCCGGATGCCATCTGCACGAGGCGCCTGACCAGCATCAATCCGTCTTCGCCGCTCCACTCGCCGCCGCCCATGCGATCCGCGATCACGACGATCGCCGCGCCGGCCGCGGTCGAGATGTCGGTCGAGCCCGACATCTGTGTTGCAAACAGCTCGACCGGTGCGGCCTGGGCGATATCGAGCGCCTTGCCGGCGGCCACACGGCCCGACTCATCGATGAGACGGATCTCGCCGACCACGTCTCGGCGCGCGAGGACGTGCGCCAGGGCGCCGCCAATCTCGCCCGCACCAATGATGGCGACCGCCTGCATGTGTGGGGTATTGTAACTTCATGGGATCACTCAGGGGGAAAGTCGCATTCGTCACCGGCGGATCGCGCGGCATCGGTCTTGCGATTGCGCGCGCCCTCGTCTTGGAAGGCGCGCAGGTCGCGATCACCGGCAAAAGCGACGCGCACTTGTCGGCGGCGCGGCCGTTGATTGAAGCCGAGGGGCCGGCCTCGGTTGAAACGCTCAAGGCTGACGTCCGCCGCTACGAGGACGTCGAGCGCGCTCTTGCCGCCGTTGTCGCGCGGTTCGGCGGGCTCGACATCGTGATCAACAACGCCGGCGTCGGCATCTTCGCCAACGTGGTGGACATGTCGCCGGAGCAGTGGTCCGAAGTGATCGACACCAACCTCACGGGCGTCTTTCACGTCTGCCACGCGGCCATTCCGCACTTGCGCCGCCGCGGCGGCGGTACGATTATCAACATCAGCAGTCTCGCCGGGAAGAACTCCTTCACCACGGCCGCGGCGTATTGCGCGTCGAAAGCGGGACTGAACGCGTTCAGCGAAGCACTGATGCAGGAGGTTCGCTACGACAACATCCGCGTGAGCTACGTGATGCCCGGTTCGGTCGCGACGGAATTCGCGGGAGGCGACGAGGCGAAGGGCGCCGACTGGAAGACCGCACCCGAAGACGTCGCCGAAGTCGTGCGCGATCTGCTGCAGCAGAATCCGAGAAGCCTCGCCAGCCGCGTGGAGCTGCGGCCGTCGAAGCCGAGAAAGTAATTCATGTCCGTGTTGGACAAACATCGCGATTCGCTCGAGCGTCACGAAACCATGATGGGCCCCGCACGCGGGCGCCTCGCGGTCGCGCTCGACCTGCTCACCGACTCGCTCGCGCTCGTCGGCCAGCACGGCATCTATTGCCGCTCCGAGCGCTTTCCCGGCCAACCGAAAATGGACATCGCGCTCGTGCTCGAGCAGCTCGACGATGCGAAGCAGCTCGTACAAAGCGCGATGGAAGAGCTCCGCGCTAGCCGATCCGCCCTTTGAGTACTTCCTCGTCTCCCGCCGCCGTCTGATCGGAAGGCGCGAGAGGCTCTTCAGGCTTTTCAGGTTCCCCGGCGGGCGCGCGCCATCGCGACTGGACGAGCAGCCAGAGCATTCCCGGGACGCAGAAGAGCACGCCAAGAACGAACGCGAGCGTCCGCGGCGACCAGCCGGCGCGATCGAGCGCGTATCCCGTCCAGTAACTCGACAGCGACGTCGTGAGCGCGACGAGCGCGAGCTCTGCGGCAAACACACGTCCGCGGAATCGATCGGGCACCTCCAGCTGCAGCAGCACCGTGCTGAAGACCCAGAGAATCGCTCCGCCGAAGTGTGCGAATGCCACCGCAAGCGCCGCGAGAAATAACGTGGGCGCCAAGGCGAGCGCCACGTAGAACACGCCGACCATGAAGTACGCGGGACCGATGGTGCGTCTGAGGGTGCGCGGCTTCTGTCCAAGAATCCAGCGCAACGCGATCGGCCCGAGGCCGGCGCCAATTCCGCGCGCGCCGTACAGGACCCCGATGCCGGCGGCCGTGCTTCCGCCGACGGGGAATATCCGCTGGCCGAAGATTGTGAGCAGCAGGAGGACGCCGCCAGCCAGACCCCAGCCCGCTTTCACGAACATCAGCGCCGCGACGTGCGCGTGACGCCGCACGTAGCCGAAGCCTTCGATGAGGTCGGTGACGCCGGTCACGGCCGCGAGCCCGCGAGCGGTGGGCGGCGGCGCCGCTGACGGATCCGGCACATAGTGGGTCCGCGCGATGAAGTACGCCGATGCGAAGAACGACGCGGCGTTGATCGCGAAGGCGACGTTTCGACCCGCCACCGCCGCGACGATCCCGCCAAGCGACGCGCCGACCGCCAGCATCGCGGACCACATCGCGCTCGACAAGGCGTTCGCGGGCAGCAGCTCCTCGGCGGTCGTGATGCTCGGAATGATCGCCATGCGGGCCGGCTCGAAGAACGCGGACGCCGACACCGTCAGCGCCATGACGACGTACGCGATCCACACCTGGTCGGCGCTGCGGATGAAGAGGAGTCCAAGGATGAGGCCTCCGCGCACCAGATCCGTCGCGATCATCAGGCGGCGCCGGTCCACACGGTCGACCACGACGCCGGCCATCGGCCCGACGATCGCAATCGGCAGAATCTGCACGATCAGCATCCAGGCGACGGCGGTCGCCGACCCGGTCAGATCGAGCAGCAGCGCGAAGACGGCGACGGCATTGAACCAGTCGCCGAGCTGCGAGATGGTTTGGCCGATGAAAAGAAGCCGGAAGTTGCGATTCGACCGGAGGAGCGAGAGGTAAGGATTCAACGAAACGGGCGTCCGTCTTTGGCTGGACGATTATAATCGTCTCGTTTCATGCTCGACACCCTGGGACAGTACAAAATCCTCGACCGCATCGGGGCGGGCGGGATGGGCGAAGTCTATCGCGCCCGCGACACGCGCCTGGGCCGGACGGTCGCCATCAAGGTGCTCCCGGCTGACGTGGCCGACGTTCCCGAGCGGCGCGAGCGGTTCGTCCGTGAAGCACGCGCGACTGCCGCGCTCTCGCATCCCAACATCGCCGCGCTCTACGAGATCGGTGAAGAGCAGGGACACATCTTTCTCGTGTTCGAATTCGTTCCGGGCGAGACGCTGAAGACCGCGATCTCCGGTCGGCCGCTCAATTCCCGTCGCGCGATCGATCTGGCCACGCAGATCGCAGACGCCCTCGCCGAAGCGCACACCGAAGGGATCGTCCACCGCGACATCAAGCCGGCGAACATCATGGTGACGCCGAAGGGGGCGGCGAAGGTTCTCGACTTCGGGCTCGCCACGTGGACCGGCGGCGGCGTCGAGCGCGAAGCGGCCGCCACCATGCTGGCGACGAGCGCCGGCACGACGCTCGGGACGGTGGCGTACATGTCTCCCGAGCAGGCGCTCGGTGAAACGGTCGATCACCGAACGGACATTTTCTCGCTCGGCATCGTCCTGTTCGAGATGCTCACGGGACGGCTGCCGTTCACGGGCGCGACGCCGACGGCTCTCGCGCTGCAGATCGTCCAGGCGCCGGCGCCGGCGCCGAGCGCCGTCAACCGATCGCTGCCGCCCGAGATCGACGCCGTCGTCGCAAAGGCGCTCGCCAAGAGCCTCGACGGGCGGTACGACTCGGCCGCGACGTTCGCCGCCGAGCTGCGTGCGATCAGCGCGATTCTCGACGTGCGAAGCGACGCGAGCGAGCCGACGGCGCGTGTGTCGGCGTTCGCGCCCAGGCGGCGCCGCGCCGGCCCGTGGATCGCCGCGCTGATCATCCTGGCGGCGATCGGAGCCGCGGCGTGGTGGCAGCGCGCGGCGATCTCGCGCGCGTGGGATCGCTCGATGGCCGCGACGCCGGCGCCGATCATCGCCGTCATACCGCTCGAGCTCGCCGGCGCGGACGCGAGCCAGCAGTTCTTTGCCGACGGCCTCACCGAGGATCTCATCACGCGTCTGGGACAAACGCCCGGCCTGAGAGTGCTCGGCCGGTCGGCCACGCGCGCGTATCGGGATCGGTCACCGCGAGACGTCGCGAATGAGCTGGGCGCTGCTGTGGTCCTGACCGGTTCGGTGCGCCCGCTGGCCGGTCAGGTCAAGATCACGCTCGAGCTGACCGACCCGCGCGACAACGTGGAAATCTGGACGGGGCAATACACGCGAGACGTCAAAGATATTTTTGCGGTGCAGGCGCAGGTCGCCGGCGAAGTGGCCCAGGCATTGCGGGTGAAGCTGCAGCCGACCGCCGCCAGCGAACGGACGGCGTCGCGTCTCGTCGATCAGCGCGCCTACGAGCTCTATCTCCGCGGACGGCAAGCGACCGCCGAGCGGCGTCTGCCCGAGGCGATCAAGCTGTACGACGAGGCGATTGCCGCCGATGCCGGACTGGCCGAAGCGTTTGCCGGCCTGGCCGAGGCGCTGCATCTCGAGACGGCGTTCGGCGGTAAGCCGGACGACCTGGCGCGCCGTCAACGGCGGAAGGAAGTCGCCGCACGCGCGTATCAGCTCGATCCTGATCTTCCGCAGGCGAATATCGCGATGGGCCTGGCAGCCGATTCGTTGTCGCAGGCCCTCGGCTACATGCGGCGCGCCATCGAGATCGATCCAACGTTCGCCGAGGCGTACCATCAGATCGGCGATCAGATCATGGACGTCGATCCGGATCTCGCCACCCGCTCTTATCGCCGGTCGCTCGAGATCGATCCGCGACTCGAGATCAGCCATGCCGACATTTCCGCGACGTACGTCATCGCGGGTCGGTGGGACGACGCGCGGCGCGAGTTGGACCGCCTGAGTGCCGCGGCCGTCGGCCCGGGCGGCGGCAGCCTGCGAGACGTATGGCGAATCCTGATTGACGTCTACGCACATCGCTTCGACCGCGCGATCCCGGCCATTCGCACGCTTCAATCGACCACGATGCCCGCCCCGATATGGCCGTTGTACATGAGAGTCCTGCGTACGGCCGGCCGCAGCGACGAGGCGTTTCGAGAGGCGTCACGAATGATCGAGCGGGCCCAGACATCGTGCGAAGAACGCGCGATTGCCGGGGGCCTGCGGCTCGAGCACGGTCAGACCGTCGCGGCGCATCAGCTCGCCGACCCGATTCTTCGTGCGGCGCGCGACGCGGCGGCAGCGCCACCCGACGCGCGCTGCGGCGCGACGGCAGAAGCCGCGATGGGCGACGCGCCTGGGCTGGCGGCCGTGCTCGACCGCATCGCGTCCGACGAGAGTCTCCTGCGGTACTGGACGCTCGAAGTGTTTGGGGAGACCGGCCGCATGACGCTCCAAAGCGGCGTGTATCCATTTCTCGGCATCGTCGACAAGCCGGCGGTGGTGGCGGCGCGCCAGCATCTCGACGCCGCGTACGCGCGTCTCAGAGCCGTCGCCGAATCCGCGCTCGCCGGTCTTCTTTAGACGGACCGCGCGATCAATTCCGCCAGAGGCTGCCGATCGATGTTCGCGCCAGAGACGATGACGCCGACGCGCCGGCCGGCGACGTCGATGCGCTGGCCGACAAGCGCCGCGACGGCAGCCGCGCCGGCCCCTTCCGCGATGAGATGCTCCGATTCCACCAGGCCGACGATCGCCGACGCCAGATCCTCTTCGCTGACCGTGACAATCCGATCGACGAGCTGCTGAATCAAACCGAACGTGATCGTGTCGGGGTCGGGATTGCCGCCCAATCCGTCCGCGAGCGTCGGCCCGGGCACGATCGGGACGAGGTGTCCGGCGCGCACGCTCGTCTGAAACGCGCACGACGCTTCGACCTCCACCCCGACGATTTCGATGTCCGGGTCGATCGCCTTCGTTGCTGCCGCGATGCCGCTGATCAGCCCGCCGCCGCCGATCGGCACGACGATCACATTGATGTCGCCATCGTCTTCCGCGATCTCGAGCGCGATCGTCGCGGCGCCGGCGATGACGTCGGCGTCGTTGTACGGCGAAATGAACTCGGCGCCGGTCTCGGCCGCGAACGCTTTTGCGAGCCGCTCGGCGTCGTCGTAGTCGCGTCCCTCCGCGCGAAGCTCCGCGCCGTGCCGCCTGATGGCGGCCACCTTGCTGCGAGGCGCGTCGACGGGCGTGAACACGACGAGCGGCAGCCGGAAGATTTCAGCCGCCGCCGCGAGGGCGCGGCCATGATTGCCGGCCGAGGCGGTCACGAGACGAGCCGGCGCTGCGCTCCCGCGCTCGAGGCGCGCGATCACCGCGTTGAATGCGCCGCGCGACTTGAAGGAATTGGAAAGCTGAAGCGATTCGAGCTTCAGCGACACGACGCCGCGCGCGAGCTCGGAGAGCCACGCCGACGAGATGAGCGGCGTGCGCCGGATGTACGGCGCGATCCGGCGGCGCGCACGAAAGACGTCGATGAGCGTCATCGGCGCTGGAGAATCTCTCCGAGCTGCATCGTGAACGCCGACCGCGCCAGCACCTCGTCGATGCCGGCCTTTCGCGCCGCGTCGATGACGTCGGTCTGCACGTGCGAGGCAAACCCGAGCGTCGGGATGGTCGACAGTCCGGGGTCGCTCTTCATCGCGCTCACCGTGCCGAGCGGATCGGTGCGAGGATTGTTGAGGTCGAAGATCACGAGCGAGGGCGCGCTTTTTCGCATTTCGGCCAACGCCGCCGCCGACGATCGCGCGAAGGTGACCGCCACGCCAAGCTGATTGGCCGCCGTCTTGATCTTGGATGTGAACATGAGATCGTCGAGAATGGCTATGATCATTGGTGAACGTCCACTGAGCGGAAGGTCGCCCGTGTAAGAGAATGATAATCGAGACGCAGGCAGTCGGCCCGTTCTTTAAGAATGGCTTCGTCGTCGGCTGTGAGGTCACGCGTGAGGCGGTGCTCATCGATCCGGGCGATGAGGTCGACGGGCTGCTCGCCTTTGCCGAACGCGGCAAGCTGACGATCCGGCACATTCTGCTGACGCACGCGCATGTCGATCACGTGACGGGCGTCGGCGCGGCGAAGCGTGCGCTCGGCGTTCCCGTCTACCTGCACCCAAATGACCTCTTTCTGTACGAGGCCGCCGCCCAACAGGCGGAGATGTTCGGTTTTCGCATCGACGCGCCGCCGCCGCCGGACATCTTCTATACCGCCGGCCAGGCGATCACGTTCGGCCGATACGACGCGCGGCCGCATCACACGCCAGGCCACTGTCCTGGAGGCGTCTGCCTGCAGATTGGCAAGACGGGCACCGCAGGCGATCAGTTGTTTGTCGGCGATACGCTGTTTGCCGGCTCGATCGGCCGCACCGACCTGCCGGGCGGCGATCACGACACGCTCATTCGCTCGATCCGGACCGTGCTGTTTGCGTTCGGCGATGACGCCGTGGTGCACCCAGGCCACGGCCCCAGCACGACAATTGGCCAGGAGCGCCGCACCAACCCGTTTCTCCTCACGACATGAACTAATCGTCGTCTCGTGTCACCGTCAACTCGACGCGGCCGACGCGCAACCGGTCGCCTTCCGCCACCTTCGCGCGATCGACCACACGCGCGTCGTTGACGAACGTGCCGTTGGTGCTTTCCAGGTCGACGACGTCGAGCCGCTCGTTGCCTGCTTCGAGGCGGCAGTGCAGGCGTGAGACGAGCGCCGCGTCGATGATGAAGTCGGCGCGGGAGGCGCGTCCGACGGTCTTGATCGCGCCCGGCCCGAGCCGGAACGTGAGCGAGCCGTCCGGCTCGGAGCTCCGCAGAATCCACATGGCGCCGTATCTTAACGTTTCGTCGCCCCGTCCACGCGTTTCGTCGCTTTTTTGAACATATTCTCATGGGTTGACGTAGTTTCGGGTGGGGGAGAAGTCCGTCATGGGTGCTGGATTGAAGAAATCCCGGAAGTGGCTCGTCATCGGCGCAATCTGCGCGGTGTTGGCGATTGGCGCATATGGACTGGTCACGCTCAGGGGCGCGTCGGCTGAGATCGATCCGGCGCGTATCGCGGTCGTCGAGCGCGGCACGATGGTCCGCTCGGTCGTCGCCACCGGCAAGGTCGAGCCGATCACCAAAGTCGAGATCAAGTCGAAGGCCAACGGCCTCATCAACGTGCTTCACGTGGACGTCGACACGGTCGTCAACGAAGGTGACGTGCTGGTCGAGCTCGACAAGGAACAATTGATGGCGGCGTTGCGCGGCGCCCAGGCGAATCTCGAAGCGGCCCGCGCCTCGCTCGAAGGCGCCGAGGCGCAGCTCAAGAAGAACATCGTCGAAGCCGAAGGCCCCGACGCCGAGTTCGCGCGCCGCGCGTACCTGCGCGCCCAGTCGCTCTTCGAGCAGAAACTGATCGCGCAGTCGGCGCTCGACGACGCGCACAGCGCGGTGGACGTCGCTGAGAACCGCAAGCGCGCCGCGCAGTCGCAGCTCGCGATCAGCCAGGCGAAGGTCTCCGAGTCGCGCGCCCAGGTGGCGCAGGCGAAGGCGGCGGCTGACCGCGCGGCGGAAGACGTCGCGAACGCCACGATCCGCGCGCCGATCCGCGGCACGGTACTGACGCGCGACGTCGAACTGGGCAGCCCCGTGTCATCTATTCTCAACTTGGGCGCGAACGCGACGCTCGTGATGACGCTCGGCAACATCGATCAGGTGTTCGTACGCGGCAAGGTCGACGAGGCCGACATCGGCCACGTCCGTCTCGGCCAGCCCGCGCGCATTCACGTCGAAACGTTCAAGGACAAGACGTTCAACGGCAAGGTCACGCAGATCTCGCCGATGGGCGTCGAGAAGGACAACGTCACCAACTTCGAAGTGAAGGTGTCGATCGACAACCCCGGGCGCGAGCTCAAGGCCAACATGACGGCGAACGCCGAGATCGTCCTCGAGGAGCTGGCCAACTCGATCATCATTCCCGAAGCGGCGGTCACCTACGACTCGCAGAAGCGCGCGTTCGTCGATCTCGCGGCGCCCGGCACCAAGACGGGTCGCAGCAAGACGGCGGTCAAGCTGGGTGTCGGCAACGGCACGAAGATTCAGATTCTGGAGGGTCTCAAGCCCGGCGATCGAGTGGTTCTACCCTCGTGAAAGAAGCCATTCTTCAGTCCCTCCAGAATCTCCGCGCCAACAAGCTGCGCAGCTGTCTGACGATGTTCGGGATCCTGTGGGGCATGATCTCGGTCGTCGTGCTGTCGGCCACCGGCGAAGGCTTCCGGCGCGGCAACGACAAGGTGCTGCTCGAGCTCGGGAAGAACATCGGCATCGTCTGGGGCGGCCGCACGAGCCTGCAGGCCGGCGGCGAGCGCGCCGGCCGAGAAATCGAGCTGACGCTCGACGACGCCCGTGCGATTGCCGCCGAGTCGTCGATGGTGGCCGTCGTCAGCCCGGAGCTCGAGCGCGGCGCGGTGAAGGTGAAGAGCGCGTACAACTCCGCGACGGCACGCGTGTCGGGCGTCGAACCGCAGTATCAGGAGATCCGCACGATCGAGCTCGAATACGGCCGCAACTTCGCGTGGCAGGACGAGCAGCAGGTGGCGCGCGTCGCGATCGTCGGCTTCGACGTGTGCGAACAGTTGTTCGGCAAGCGGTCGGCGCTCGGCGAGACGGTGACGCTCAACGGCATGCCGTACACCGTCGTCGGCAAGATCCGGAAGAAGAAGCAGGACAGCAACTACAGCGGACCCGACAACAGCAAGATTTTCGTGCCCTTTGCAGCGATGACGCGCGATCTGCCGCGGCGCGACGCCGCGCCCGGTACGCTCTCGGACATCATCGTGACGCCGAAGGACTGGGTGGCCGATCAGCTACCGAGCGTGTTGAACGATCGCACCGGCCGCATCGAGGACATCGACTGGCCGCTCGAAATAAACGTCCGCGGCATTCTCGCCAGGCGCCATGGCTTCGATCCGGTCGACAAGCAGGCGATCGCGATGTGGGACACGTCGCTGAACACGCTGATGTTCGGGCGCATGATCAGCCATATGAAGCAGTTCTTCACGATCGTCGGGATCGTCACGCTCGCCCTCGGCGGCATCGGCGTGATGAACATCATGCTCGTCGCCGTCAAGGAGCGGACGCGCGAGATCGGCGTCAGAAAGGCGCTTGGGGCGACGACGGGCCACATCCAGCGTCAATTTTTCCTGGAAGGATTCTTCCTGACGATGCTGAGCGGCGGCGCCGGCATGCTCGTCGCGCTCGGCTTGTGCTGGCTCGTGAATCTGGCGCCGATGCCGGATCGATTCTCGGGCATGGTGCTCTCGTGGCAGGCGGGCGTGTTCTCGCTGCTGACGCTCGTCGCCATCGGCATCGTCACGTCGACCTATCCCGCGCGCCGCGCGGCGGAGCTCCCGCCGGTCGAGGCGCTGCGGTTCGAGATGTGAGATGCGGTGGGCCATCCCTCTCGAGATCGTGCGGGAAGCCTGCTACGGCCTGTACCACCATTGGTTCCGTGCGGCGCTGTCGATGCTCGGCATCTCGTGGGGCATCATCTCGGTCGTGGTGCTGCTCGCGTACGGCAACGGTTTCCGAGGCGCGCTCGACGCCGGTTTCCGAGGCGCCTTTTCCGACGGCACGGTCATCTCGTGGCCCGGGCAGACGAGCCTGCAGGCGGGCGGCGAGCGGGCGGGCAAGCGCGTGCGTGTCACCGCCGCCGACGTCGTCGCCATCGGCGAGCTGCCGCTCGTGAAGAACGTCAGCCCCGAGTTCATGCAGGACTTCCCGATCGTGTACGGCAACAAGCAGTCGAGCCATCTCGTCCGGGGCGTGTCTGCATCGTACGGCACGATGCGGAGCGAGAAGCCGCAAGCCGGCGGCCGCTTTCTCGAGGAAGAGGACATCCGCCTGCGCCGCCGCGTCGCGTTCATCGGCAGCGAAGTCCAGCGCAAGCTCTTCGGCGCGATCCCGCCGGTCGGCGAAACGATTCGGGTCGGCGGCCAGCCGTTCGAGATCGTCGGCGTGATGGAAGAGAAGGTCCAGCTCTCCAACTACAACCGCCCCGACAAGTATTGCGTCTTCATTCCGTGGACGACGATGGGCGGGCTCGTCGACAATCGCTACGTCGCCACCTTCGTGTGGCAGGCTGTGTCGCCGATGCTCGAACCCAAGGCGACGCGCCAGGTCCGCGAGCTGCTCGCGAAGCGCTATCGCTACGACGCGAGCGACGAGCGCGCCGTCAACATGTTCGGCTCCGAGAAGACCAACGAGATCACCGACGGCATCGTCGGCGGCCTGAAGATTGTGCTCACCTTCATCGGCGTGCTGACGCTGGCCATCGGCGGCGTCGGCATCATGAACATCATGTTCGTGAACGTGCAGGAGCGGACGCGCGAGATTGGCGTGCGGCTGGCGCTCGGCGCGCGCCGGCGCGAGATCCTGCTGCAGTTCCTGCTCGAAGGGCTGGCGACCACGTTTACCGGAGGCGCGATCGGCATCGCCGTGTCGTACGGCCTGGTCTGGCTGCTGAGTCCCCGGCCGTTTCTCGCCGAGCTGCTCGACGATGGAAGCCGCGTGACCGACATTCACCTGGTGCTGTCGCTGCAGCTCATCGCGATCTCGTCGATCATCCTGATGATCGTCGGCCTGATCAGCGGGTTCCTGCCGGCCCTGAAGGCGTCGCGGCTCGATCCGATCGAAGCCCTGCGGTACGAGTAAACCGCCCGTCCGTTTCGTCCGTCTAACATGCCGACCATGTACGGCCTCACATTCGACTTGCGCGACGCGCTCAAGACCCTCCGGCGCGATCCGGCGTATGCCGCGACCGTCGTCCTCACACTCGCGCTGACGATTGGCGCGACGACCGCCGTGTTCTCGATTGTCGATGGCGTCCTGCTGCGCCCGCTCGCCTACCGCGAATCGCAGCGGTTGGTGGTCGTCCAGGAAATCGTCCCGGGGCTCACGCATCTCTATCCGTCGCTGCCGGCGAACCCGCGGCACTTCGCCGCGTGGCGCGCGCGATCGCGGTCTTTCGAGCAGCTCGTCGAACTGGAGGGGCGGCCCGAGACGCTGACCGGCGCCGGCGAGCCGCTGCAGCTGGAAGTCGTCATCACCACCGGGAATCTGTTTGACGCGCTGGGCGCCGGCGCCGCGCTCGGACGCACGCTGCGCGTGGAGGACGAACAGAAGAACCGCGAACCGGTGATCGTATTGACCGACCGGCTGTGGCGTCAGCGGTTCGGGGGCGATCCGGGCGTGTTGGGACGGGCCGTCACGCTCGGTGGCACCCCTCGCACCGTTGTCGGTGTGCTGGAACCGGGGTTCCGCTTCCCTGAGGGTGACGATCTCGGCGGCCTCGTCAGTCACGCCTCGGCTCCCGACGCGTTCGTGCCGCTGCGGATCGATCCGGAGCAGTACTCGGCGAGCGGCGAGTACAACTACGTCGTTCTCGGCAGGCTTGCATCCGGAACCTCCCTCGAACAATCGCTCGCCGAGCTCAACGTGTTGCAGACCGACATCGCCGCGACGCTGACCCACGAGCCGGGACTGAAGGCGAGAGTCGTTCCGCTCATCGAGGCGGTGGTCGGCCAGGCGCGCCGTGGCCTCATGCTGCTGCTTGGCGCGATCGTCGCGGTGCTGCTCATGGCGTGCGCCAACCTCGCGAATTTGTCGCTGACGCGCACGCTGGCTCGGGCGCGCGACGCGGCGGTGCGCGTCGCGCTCGGCGCCAGCCGCGCCAGGCTGATCTCGCGCCTGGTGATCGAGCAGGGCGCGCTGGCGTTGGCCGGAGGCGCCTGCGGGTTGCTGGTGGCATATGCGGCGCTCGCGCTGTTCGTGCGCACGGCGCCCGTCGGCTTGCCGCGCGTCGACGAGGTCAGTCTGAACCTGCGCGTGCTCGCGTTCGCGGCCGGTGTGTCGATCGCCACCGCGCTGCTCGTCGCGCTCGTGCCGGCGTGGCGTCTCGTAGGCGGCGCGGGCGCCGGCGGCAGCCTGCAGCAGTCGCTTCGGGCCGGCGGGCTCGCCACCACGAGCGACCGCGGCGGAATGCGCACGCGCGCGGCGCTGCTCGCGACCCAAGTGGCGTTGTCGGTGACGCTGCTGGCGGTGACGCTGCTGCTCGCCAAGAGCTTCGCCCGCGTCATGGAGGTCGATCGCGGCTTTGCCGTGGATCACGTGCTCGCCGTGGACGTGACGCTGCCCGGCGCGCGCTACGCGGCTATCGAGCCGCGCACGCGCGCCTACGACGCGATTCTCGATCGCGTGCGCGCACTGCCGGGCGTCGAGACCGCTTCGTGGATCTCGAACCTGCCGCTCACCGGCGAGTCGTGGGTCGACGCGATTCTGCCGAAGGAGCGGAAAGAGATCAGCGCGGATCTGCCGCTCGCGAACTACCGCTTCGTCGGCCCAGCGTTCTTCGAAACGCTGTCGATTCCGATTCGCCGCGGCCGCTCGCTGGCCGCCGCCGACCTCGATGCGACGCGCGCGACGACGCCTGCGGTCGTGTCCGACCGGGTCGCCGCGAGGCTGTGGCCGGGCGTCGATCCGATTGGGCGCCAGTTCAGGCGCGGCGATCCGGAAGAAAAGCCGTTCGAAATCGTCGGCGTCGTGCCCGACGGCCGGCCCTCGGACCTGGAACACCTGCCCGCCATGATGGTGTACGTGCCGTACTCGTACCGAAGCCGGACGCGGGCGTCAATCGTGATTCACACCGCCGGCGACCCCGCGGCGCTCACCGGAGGGGTCCGGCAGGCCGTCTGGCGCGTCGATCCCGAGATCGCGATCGCCAACGCCCGCCCGATGAAGCAGCTCGTGGACGACGCCCTGGGCGGCCGTCGATATCAGACGACGCTCTTCACCGCCTTCAGCGCCGTGGCGCTCCTCATCGCGATAGTGGGCGTGTACGCGGTGACCGCATACGGCGTGTCGCGCCGCCGCCGCGAGATGAACATCCGCGCGGCGCTCGGCGCAAAACCGTCACAGGCGCTCGGCCTGGTCGTCCGCCAGGGCTTCGCGCCGGTGGCGGTTGGCGTCGCCGCCGGGATCGGCGGGGCGCTGGGAATCGGCACGCTGGCCGGCGGCCTGCTGTTCGAGGTCAGCGCCCACGACCCGATCGTGATTGCGGCGACGGCCGTCCTGATGGGAGCCATCGGCCTCGCCGCGTGCGTCGTGGCGGCGCGGCAGGGCCTGTCGCTCAATCCCGCGGCGGCCCTGAGAGAGGAATAAGAGGGTGACTTGATCGTCTAGTATAGGTAGACTATATTGTCTATTCACGATAGACGATTGGAGATCGCCCATGACGCTGAACCAGGAGCTCCTGGACAAGGCAAAGGCCGCGGGCGCGGAGCTCGCGGAAGGCGAGCGCCGTGCGTTGTTGGCTCGCGGGGAGTACCACGCGGCGATTCGGAGGCTCCATCTGGCGGGCGCCTCTCTTCGGGAAATCGCCGAAGCACTCTCGTTCAGCCACCAGCGCGTGCAGCAGATCGTGCACGCGTCCGGCGGCAGTTGGTGGCGGCGCGTGTGGCGGACGCGAAACGCCAGACGCGACGCGGTGTGCACATGGTGCGACCGCCCCGCGAGCGAGGTCTCGAAGCTCGTCGCGGGGCCGAACGTGTATATTTGCGACGCCTGCCTCGAGCTCGCGAGTGCCGCGCTGGATGACGCGTGGGGGACCGGCACGTTGCGACGTGCCCCGGACGGTGCGAAAGAACGCTGCAGCTTCTGCAACAAGCGAAGCCATCGAGAGAGAGCGCTCGCCATCGGGCCGGCCGCCAACATCTGCAGCGAGTGCGTGCGCATCTGCCGCGATTTCATGGATGGCCGGGCTGCCTGAGCCGCCGCGTCATCCCGCGGCGGCCTTACGAGACGAATGACGTCGCGCGGATAATTGATTCCGCCGATCGATCGACGTCCTCGTCCGTCGTCGACCAGTTCGACACGGAGATGCGCATGGCGTCCATGCCGTGCCAGCGCGTCCCGCCGAGCCAGCAGATGCGTTCAGCTTGGACACGCGCAAGCGCGGCGCGGGTGGCGGCGTCGGCGTCGCCCGATGCCGGCTTGGCGCGCACGAGCACCTGATTGAGCACGACGTCGTTGAGAATCTCGATGCCCGAGTCGGCGCGCAGGCGGTCGGCGAAGCGCCGCGCGAGGCGGCAGCAGCGATCCAGGAGATCCTCGACGCCGCGGCGGCCGAGCGATCGGAGCGCGGCATAGACAGCGAATCCGCGCGCGCGCCGCGACGCTTCCGGCGTCCAGTCCATCGGCTCGCGCGGCTCATTCGGCGTGCGGATCAGATATTCAGCGCTCAAGCTCATGGCGGCGCGATGCGCCGCCGGGTTCGCGACGAACACGAGGCCCGAGTCGTACGGCACGTTGAGCCACTTGTGCGCATCGGTCGCCCACGAGTCGGCTCGGTCCACGCCGCGCGTGTGATGCCTGAGCGCCGCGCTGGCTGATGCCCACAGCCCGAACGCGCCGTCGACGTGAAGCCACGCGCCGCGGCGCCGCGTGATGGCGGCGATGTCGTCCAGCGGATCGAACGCGCCCGTGTTCACGTTGCCCGCCTGCGCGCAGACGATGGTCGGTCCGTCCCCCATCGCCACGTCGAGCGCATCCGGCCGCATGCGCCCTTGTGAGTCCGCGGCGACCCGCACGACTTCTCGCGAGCCGATGCCCAGCAGTCGCAGTGCGCCCAGCACTGACACGTGCACCTCGTTGCCGACGAGGACACGAAGCGCGGGCGCGCCCGTGAGGCCATCGTCTTCAACGTCCCAGCCGGCGCGGCGCAACATCTCGTGCCGCGCCGCCGCCAGCGCCGTGAAGTTCGCCATGTGGCAGCCGGTGACGAAGCCGACGCTCGCCGCCTGCGGCAGCCCGAGCAGGTCGAGCAGCCACCCCCCGGCGACTTCTTCGACGACTGAGGCGGCAGGCGAGAGCACGTACAAGCTCGCGGGTTGATCCCATACCGCCGTCAGCCAATCGGCGGCGACCGCGGCCGGCAGCGCGCCGCCCGTGACGAAGCCGAAGTATCGGGGTCCGGTGGTAGCGACGATGCCGGGACCGGCGGCCTGGGCCAGTGCGACGATGACCTCGGCGGGATCGATCGGATCGTGTGGAAGCGGCCCGCCGAGCGCGGCGCGCAGCGCCTGGAGCGTCGCGGTTGGCCAGACCGGTCCATGTGTCCGCCGGGCGGCGTACTCGCGCGCGATATCGAGCGCGCGAGCCAGGCTGTCGGTCATGGCCGCGGCGCGGCGAACGCTTTCTGCAGCCAGGCCGCGACTGCGGTGGTCACTTCCGGACTCACACGTTTGCCGGTGAGCGTGCTGTATTCGTCGAACTCGCCGGTCGTCGCCGGCAGCAGGAGGTGGTTGATTCCCGGCACCTTCACCACCTCGACCATCGGAGCGTTCTTGCGCGCGCGCGCCAGCGCGTCGAGCCGGTCGGCGTTGGGCGGCGGCACCTGCGTGTCGAGCATGCCCTGCACCACCAGGATCGGCTGACGGACGCCAGGCATCACCTTCGCCGGATCGAACGCCAGGAAGCTCTGAAACCATGGCGTGTCCGCCTGCTTGCGATATATGGGCGGAATCGCGTCCCAGCCTTTGCCGGTCAGCACCGCCGTCTGAATCTGTTTCTGCAGATCGAGCGTGGTCTGGCGCTCGGCGTCGGTCCTCTTCGCTCGATCGAGCGCGTGCGTCACCTGTTCCATGTTCAGCTCGGCGCCCGTGACGCCGATCGTCGCGACGAGCACGAGCGCGGCGATGTGCTTGTCTTTCGCCGCCACCAGCATCGACACCCATCCGCCTTCGCTGTGCCCGAGGATGGCCAGCTTCCTCTGGTCCACGTCTTTCCGCTCGTACATGAACTTCACGGCGGCGCGCAGATCGTCGGCGTAGTCGGCGAGCGTCGCCGCTTCGGCGCGGCCGCCGCTCTGGCCGATCCCGCGCTTGTCGTAGCGCAGCACGGCATAGCCCGCGTCGGCAAGCGCGCCGGCGAGCTGGCCGAAGACCGGGACGTTGAAGACGGTCTCATCGCGGTCGGTCGGGCCCGAGCCGCCGACCAGGATCACGACCGGCAGCGTTTTGTCCTTCGTGCTCGCCGGTTTCGACAGCGTACCCGCCAGCGAGAATCCGTTCGCGGGAATCTTGACCGCTTCGTCGTTCGGCCGAGAAATCGTGACCCGCCGCGCGGCGACCGATGCGATGTCCTCGCGGACGACGTCGATGTTCTGCGCCGGGATCGTGATCCGCAGCAAACGTCCGGTCTCGTCGATCCAGATATCCGCGTCAATCGGCATGCTCGGCGTGAGGAGCGTCACGCGTGTGCGGCGCGCGTCTATGAGCCGCGTGGCCGTCTGAATCTGTTCGGCCGCTCCGTCGCCCACCTTGATCGCGTACGACGACGATCCGGCGAACGCCTGAATCGTCGACCCTGACGCAGCCGTCTTCAATCGTGCGGCCACCGCTTCGAACGGTCCCCAGAAGGGGCTCGGCAGCAGCACGGCGTCAGCTGGAATCGGGTCCGTCCTGTCCGCGGACTGGCCGGCCCGGACGACGTGGGTCTGCGCGGTGGCGCCGGTGACGATGGTCTGGACCGACAGCGTCTGGCCGTTCACCGTCGCGTCAATCGTCACCTCGATCGGTTTCCAGTCGTCCGTATACCGCACCTGCACGTGGCGCGCAACGACGTCGATCGGCGCGCCCATGCGGCCGGAGCTGGTGATCGTCCAGCCGTCAGCGCTTCGCGTCAGCGCGATCTGCTCGCTGCCGATCGGCACGGCCTTGAAGAAGATGGTGAAGCTCGAGGCGGCCGGTATCATGACGGGCGGCGGCGTCACCTGGGCGCCGGCGATCGCCGGCATGAGGACCGCGACCGCGGCCGCTCCCGCGCGGATAGAATGAAGCAAGGCCATACCCGTCAGCATAACATCATGGTTTCCACCGCTTCCGCGCTTCTCTATCAGGCCGCGCGCCATTCGGCGGCGCGCATCGACCGCTCAGCTCGCGGCCGCATCGTCGTCTCCGGCGCCGACCGGGCGTCGTATCTGCAGGGTTTGCTGACCAACGACATCGTTGCCATCAAGAGTGGCTTCGGGTGCTACGCCTGCTACCTCACCGCGCAGGGGCGGATGATCGCCGACCTGTTCGTCTATGAGCTCGGCGATGTGATGCTGCTGTCGATGCCGTTGGCGGTGAAGGACACCGTCCTGGCCAAACTGGAGCAGTTCGTGTTCACCGAGGACGTGCAGCTCGGCGACGTGACGGAGACCTTCGCGCAGATGGCAATCATCGGCCCCGGCGCCGCCGCCGCGCTCGGCGCGTCGCTCGACGATGTGGCGATCGACGGCCTCGCGGGGCTGGCGAGGTTGTCCGGGTTGATCGAGCACGCGAATCTGCGCGCGCGTTTCGCCGGTGAGCCCGCGATCGTGACGCGCATCGCCGACACCGGCGAGCCCGGCTTCGACGTGTACGTGGAGCGGCCGCACGCCGCGGCGTTCGCGTCCGCGCTCGCGGCCAACGGCGTCGTCGATCTGGACGCCGACACGGCGGAAGCGATTCGGATCGAGGCGGGCGTGCCGAGATTCGGGATCGACATGGACGAAGAGACGATTCCGCTCGAGGCCGGCATCGAATCGCGGGCGATCAGCCTCACGAAGGGCTGCTATGTCGGCCAGGAGGTCATCATCCGCGTGCTGCACCGAGGCCACGGCCGTGTGGCGCGGAAACTGGTCGGCCTCGTCTTCGAGGGCGAGTTGGCGCCGGCGCCGGGGGCGGACGTGCGCGTCGAGGACCGGGAGATCGGGCGCGTCACGAGCAGCGCGCTGTCGCCCGCGCTCGGCCGTCCGATCGCGCTCGCTTATCTGCACCGCGATTTTCTCGCGGTGGGAACGACGGTCGCCGTTGACGGCGTGCGCGCGATCATCGCGCCGCTACCGTTTGTTGGTCAGTAATCGGATGACGTCGACGTCGGCGGGCGGGAATGCGAACTGCGCGAGATCGGCGCGCGCGATCCACCGCATGTCCTGGCCGAGCTGCGGCGCTGGATCGCCCGCGATGTCGCAGCGGATGAAGTGGATCTCGATCTCGCGATCCGCGTAGGCGTGGGTCGTCGCGAGTAGTTCCTCGCCGACGCGCGCCTCGACGGCGAGCTCTTCGCGCAGCTCGCGCGCCAGACACGCTGCGTGATCTTCGCCGGCCTCGCACTTGCCGCCGGGGAACTCCCAGTAGCCTTCGAGATGCACGCCGCGCTGGCGCCGCGTGACAAGGAACCGATCGTTCTCCTCGATGACGGCGGCCGTCACGACGATCGTCCTCATTTCGCCGCGGGGTCGAACGGGAACGCGCGGCAGTTCTTGGCCATCGGGCAGACGGGGCACTTCGGATTGCGCGCGACGCAGATCATCGCGCCGAAATCCATTAGCGCCTGGTTGAAATCGAAGACGTGGCGCATGGGGACCAGCGTGGCCGACAGCGTCCAGAGATGGCGCTTCATCGCGTGGCTCTTCGGATCGCCCTTGCCGACGAACACGCGAAAGAGGACCCGGGCGACGTTGGTGTCGAGAATCGCCGCGCGCTCGCCGAACGCGAAGCTGCGGATTGCGCCCGCCGTGTAGGCGCCGATGCCTTTGAAGGAGAGCAGCGTCGCTTCATCCGACGGCAGCGCGCCGCCATAGTGGGCGACCGCTTCGCGCGCGATCGACTGTAGACGTTTCGGCCGAATGTTGTAGCCGAGCGGATACCACGTCCGCGTCACCTCGTGCTCGGGCGCGGCGGCCAGCGCGCCGAAGGACGGGTATTTCTCCAGCCACTCCGCGTACTTGGGCAGGACGCGGTCGACCTGCGTCTGCTGCAGCATGATCTCCGAGACGAGGATGTGGTACGGGTCGTCGGTCGTCCGCCACGGCAGATCGCGCCCGTGACGCCGGTACCACGTCAGGAGCCGCGTCCTGAAGCGCCGGCGATCGGGCGGCTTCGGCAGCGGCGTGGCTTTGGGTTTTGTCGCGGTCCGCTTTGCGGGCATCTCGTATAATCCGGCCTAGTGAAACTCTACACGCGCACGGGCGACGCCGGCGAGACGTCGCTCTTCGACGGCACGCGGGTCAGCAAGAGCGACAGCCGCGTGGACGCCTATGGTGAAGTCGACGAGCTGAACGCGTGGCTCGGTCTTGCGCGCGCCTCACGCCTCGATGACGACCTCGACGCCGAGATCGTGCAGCTCCAGCGCGATCTCTTCGCGCTCGGCGCGCAACTCGCCGATCCGGCCGACAAGATCACCGACCGCGTGACGAAGGCGGCGCTCGGCGACAACGACGTCGCCCGGCTTGAGCAGGTGATCGATCGGCTGGAGGCCGACCTGCCGCCGCTTCGGCGGTTCATCCTCGCGGGCGGTTCGCCGGCGGGCGCCGCGCTGCACGTCGCGCGCACGGTGTGCCGCCGCGCGGAGCGCCGCATGGTCGCGCTGCAGCCGCCCGTCGATGCGGTCCTGGTGCGGTACGTGAACCGGCTGTCCGACCTGCTGTTCGTCCTGGCGCGCGCCGTGAATCACCGCGCGGGCGCTGCCGAAACCGAGTGGTAGTCTCGTCGTTCGATGTCCTGTTTGACGGCGTCGAATACGGCGCGCGCCAACTCCTGCGACACGCGTTCTCGAATCGCCCCGCATTCCACCAGCGTCGTGCCGCCGTTGGTCTCGATCGCCACGTCCCAGCGATCGTGGGCGATGCCCTCTGGACGATCCTCGAAGCTGGTCGCCGGCGCGGCCGAGCGCGCATCCACCCGCGTCGAGACGTATGCCGCGATCGGCGTCCCATTGATCAGCACGCGCGCGGCCACGATCAGGTCTTTGTCGATCGAGCGCGCGCCATAGTAAAAGAAGCCCGCGTCCTCGCTGAACAGCACAAGATCGTCTTCGGCCGGGATCTCCGCGATGGGCGTCCGCCCGAGCGCCCGCTCCGCGTCGCGGGCCCGGTGCCGCCGCCGCCGGAACTCGTGCAGCGTGGTCGCGAGGCTGCCCGCGACGAGCAGGAGGACGACGGCCATCACGGCGGCGAGAACGTCACGCATGTAGAATTGCGGTCGTGTCCCTCTGGCCCGAGCCGCTCGCGCGCGCCTACGAGGCGTGCGAAGCGCTGGCCCGCTCGCATTACGAAAACTTTCCGGTCGCGTCGCGGCTGCTGCCGCCTGCGATGCGTCCGCATGTCGCCGCGGTGTATGCGTTTGCACGCGTCGCCGACGACATCGCCGACGAAGGCGCGGCGCCGGCCGCCGAGCGCCTGGCGCGCCTGCGCGCCTGGCAGGATCGGCTGCACGGCGCGGCGAACGGGAGCGGCGGCGCATCGGCGCTCGGCGATCGCGAGGGGCTGATCGTCGCCGCACTGGGCCACTCGATCAGAACGCTCGACCTGCCGGTGTCGCTGTTTGACGATCTCCTGAGCGCGTTCGGTCAGGATACCATGACGCCGCGCTACGATTCGTGGAGTGACGTGCTCGATTACTGCCGCCGTTCAGCCAATCCCATCGGCCGCCTCGTGCTGCGGATCGCCGGCTACCGCGACGAGTCGCTCGATCGATCGTCCGATGCGTTCTGCACGGCGCTGCAGTTGACCAACTTCTGGCAGGACTTCGGACGCGACTGGCGCGCGGGACGTCTCTATGTGCCGCGCGAGATCTGGGCGTCGTGCGGAGCCGTCGAAGCGGATCTGGACGGCGGCCGCATGACGCCGGCGTGGATGCGGGCCATGGCACGATGCATCGAGCTCACGCGGCCGCTGTTTGCCGGCGGCCGCGCGGTCTGCGACGGCGTGCGCGGCCGTCTCCGTCTCGAGTTGCGGTTCACGTGGCTCGGCGGAACCAGAATTCTCGAGCGCGTCGAGCGCGACGAGCCGCGCCTGCTCGATCGGCGCCCCACGCTCGGGGCCGCTGATGTGCCGGCGCTCGTGTGGCGCGCGGCCCGCTGGATGCGCGCGCGATCGTAAATGGCCCGCAAGACCAGTTTCTATTACTCGTTTCTCGTGCTGCCGGCGGCCCAGCGTCAGGCGATCATCGCCGTCTGGGATTTCTGCCGCGCGGTCGACGATGCGGTGGATGAAGAAGCGGCGGCGACGCCCGGCCTGCCGACCGGCCGCGCCGCGGTCGCGTTCTGGCGCGCGGACCTCGCGCGGGCATTCGAGGGCGGCACGCCGGAGACAGCGCAGGGACGCCGGCTTCAGCCGTTCATCGCGCCGTTCGACCTGCCCCGGCAGGCGTTCGAGGACGTCATCGACGGCGTGGCGATGGATCTCGATACGACCCGGTACCAGACCTTCGGGGATCTGTTCGAGTACTGCCGGCGCGTGGCGTCGGCCGTCGGCCTGATCTGCATCAAGGTGTTCGGCTGCCGCGACGAGCAGGCGCGCGACTACGCGCTGCACCTCGGCGTGGCCCTCCAGTTGACCAATATCCTGCGCGACGTCAAAGACGATCTGGCGCGGGGACGCGTGTATCTCCCGCTCGACGATCTGCGCGCCTGCGGCTGCACGGTTGATGATCTCGCGCGCGGAGCGGTGACCGAGCCGGTCCGGTCGCTGATGGCCTTCGAGTGCCGCCGCGCGCGCGAGTTCTACCAGAAGGCGGCGGCGTTCGTGCCGCCTGAAGACCGCAAACGGCTCGCCGCGGCCGAAATCATGCGCGCCGTCTATTTCGAAACGCTGACGCGGATCGAGCGCAACGGCTACGACGTCTTCACGACGCGGACCCGGGTGCCGCGCCCGCGGCAGGCGCTGATTGCCCTGAAGCAGTGGCTATGGACGTAGTCATCGTCGGCGCCGGCTTCGCCGGATTGAGCGCGGCGGTGCGGTTGACGCGCGAAGGTGCGCGCGTGCTCGTGCTCGAAGCGCGATCGCGTCTGGGCGGCCGCGCCACCGCGTTTGCCGACCGCGAGACCGGCGAGCTCGTCGACAACGGCCAGCACGTGCTCCTGGGCTGCTATACCGAGACGTTCGCGTTTCTTCGCGAGATCGGCGCCGACCGGCACGTCAGCCTGCAGCCGAACCTCGGCGTGACGATGATCGATCGTGCGGGCCGGCGACCGCGCCTCGTGTGCCCGGCGCTGCCGCCGCCGCTGCATCTGCTGGCGGGCGTCATGGACTGGAACGCGCTCGGCTGGGCGGATCGCTGGTCGATTCTGCGGATGGCCGCGCCGCTGCGGATCGCGCGGCGCGCGCTCGAGCCCGGCGCGCACGCGCTGGCCGCGTCGCCTGGCGAGACGGTCGAGCGCTGGCTGATGCACAACGGACAGACCCCGCGTCTGCGCGAGATGCTGTGGGAACCGCTGGCGCTCGCCGCGCTGAACCAGCCGATCGGTCAGGCTGCTGCGCCCGTGTTTGCGCGCGTGCTGGCGGAGATGTTCGGCGCCGACCCCAGGGCGGCGGCGATCGCGTTGCCGACCAAACCACTGCACCAGATGTACGCGGAGCCGGCGCGCCTTTACATCGAAGCGCGCGGCGGATCGGTTCGCACGGGCACCACCGCGAAAATCCGCGCCGAAGGGGACGCCGTGCTGTCGGTCGATGCGGCGGGCGAGCGCTGGGACATCGACACGGTGATCTCGGCGGTGCCGTGGTTCGCGCTGCCGGATCTCATTGAAGGCCGCGTGCCGGCGCTCGAGCCGACCCTCGATCGGGCCCGGCGCATGGAGTCGTCGCCGATGGTCACCGTCAATCTCTGGTTCGACCGTCAGGTGATGGACGAGCCGTTTGTCGGCTTGCCGGGGCGCGCGATGCAATGGGTCTTCGACAAGCGGACGGTGTTCGGCGGCGACGCGTCCCATCTGTCGCTGGTGGCGAGCGGCGCCTCGCCGCTCGTGCACCTGGAGAACGACGCGCTGATCGCGCGCGCGCATGATGAGCTGCTCGATGCGCTCCCGGCGGTACGCCCCGCGAAGCTCGTGCGGGCGACCGTGATCCGCGAGCCGCGCGCGACATTCTCGCTGGCGCCCGGGCAGCCCGCGCGGCCGGCGACCGCCACGCCGGTCCGAGGCCTCTTCCTCGCGGGCGACTGGATCGACACCGGCCTGCCCGCTACGATCGAGAGCGCGGTGCGAAGCGGCCACCTCGCGGCGCACGCAGTCATGACCAAATGAACAGCATCGTCGTCCACTACAAGGAACTCGCGCTCAAGGGGAAGAACCGCCCGTGGTTCGTCAAGCTGCTCGTACGCAACCTGCGCGCGGCGCTGGCGGATTTGCGCGTGACGTCGATTCGGTCGGTGATGGGCCGGATCGAGATCGAGCTCGAGTCCGATAGCGGGTGGGAGGACGTGCGCGACCGCGTGCGGCGCGTGTTCGGCATCGCGAACTTTTCGTTCGCCGGCCGCGCCTCGCATGATTTCGACGAGCTGGCGTCGGCAATCCTCGCCGACCTGGGTGACATCGAGCCCGCATCATTTCGCGTGCGGGCGCGGCGCTCGGACAAGCGCTTTCCGCTCACCTCGCCGCAAATCGAGCGGGAGGTCGGCGGCCGCATCAAGGAGGCGAAAGGCTGGCACGTCGATCTCGTGGGCGCCGCGCTGACGATTCATCTCGAGATGATGCCCGACCACGCGTTCTACTACTTCGGCAAAGAGCCGGGCGCCGGCGGCCTGCCGTCCGGCACCGGCGGGCGCGTGGCGTGTCTCCTGTCGGGCGGGATAGATTCGCCCGTGGCGGCGTACCGGATGATGCGCCGCGGCTGTTCGGTGCTGTTCGTCCACTTTCACAGTTATCCCATTCTCTCGCGTGCGTCGCAGGAAAAAGTCCGCGAGATCGCCGCGCTGCTCACGACCTATCAGCTCCGATCGCGCCTCGTGCTCGTGCCCTTCGGTGAGCTGCAGCAGCAGGTGCTGCTCGCGGTTCCCGCCGAGCTGCGCGTGGTCGTATACCGGCGCCTGATGATGCGGATCGCGGAGAAGCTGGCGCGCAGCTGGCGCGCGCGGGCGCTCGTCACCGGCGAAGTGATCGGCCAGGTGGCGTCGCAAACGCTCGAAAACATGACGAGCATCGCGGACGCGACCACGCTGGAGATCCTGAGGCCGCTCGTGGGGATGGACAAGGACGAGATCACGGAACAGGCCGAGCGTCTGGGCACGTATGCGATTTCGATTATTCCCGACCAGGATTGCTGCCAGCTGTTCACGCCGCGCCATCCGGCCACGCGCGCCCGGCGCGAGGAGATCGAGCGCGCGGAAGGCGCCCTGCCGATCGCCGCGATGGTCGACGCCGCGGTCGCCGGGGCGGCGGTGGAGGAGTTCAGATTTCCGAGCTAGAATACAAGCGATGTCTCCAATAGAACAGATTCTTGGCGAGGATGCCGCCCGGCTCCTCCAGCATCAATGCAAGACCATTCCCAAGGAGAGCCTGCATTTGCCGGGCCCCGATTACGTCGACCGCAGCTACGGGTTGTCGGATAGGCCCACGCGTGTGCTGACGAGCCTCCAGGCGCTCATCGGCCATGGACGGCTCGCGGGAACGGGGTACGTGTCGATTCTGCCGGTCGACCAGGGCATCGAACATTCCGCGGGTGCGTCATTCGCGGCGAACCCGATGTACTTCGATCCGGAAAATCTCGTGAAGCTGGCCATCGAAGGCGGATGCAACGCGGTGACGTCGACGCTCGGCGCACTTGGCTCGGTGGCGAGAAAGTACGCGCACAAGATCCCGTTCGTGCTCAAGCTCAATCACAACGAGTTCCTGTCCTATCCCAACTCGTTCGATCAGATTCGCTTCGCGAGCGTCCAGCAGGCCTTCGACATGGGCGCGATGGCCGTGGGGGCGACGATCTATTTCGGATCCGGGGAATCGAAGCGGCAGCTTCAGGAAGTCACGGAGATGTTCCACCATGCCCACGAGCTGGGCATGTTCACCGTCTTATGGTGCTATCTGCGGAACGCCGCGTTCAAGACGAAGGACGCCGACTATTCCGTGGCCGCCGATCTCACGGGGCAGGCGAATCATCTCGGCGTGACGATCGAAGCCGACATCATCAAGCAGAAGCTTCCAGAGAATAACGGCGGGTTCACGGCCCTCAATTTCGGGAAGACCGACAAGCGGGTGTATTCCCAGCTCACCTCCGACCACCCCATCGACCTGACGCGGTATCAGGTCGTCAACTGCTACATGGGCCGCGCCGGGCTCATCAACTCGGGCGGCGCCTCGGGCGGCGAGAGCGACTTGAAGGAAGCCGTGAAGACGGCCGTGATCAACAAGCGCGCCGGCGGGATGGGACTCATCTCCGGTCGAAAGGCGTTCCAGCGTCCGATGGCCGACGGCGTCAAGCTGCTGAACGCCATCCAGGACGTCTATCTCAGCAAAGACGTGACGATCGCCTGACGCCTCGCCCGGGCTACCAGGTTGGATCGATCGCCGGCTTGTCGTTCCTCAACCCACCGCGCGATGCAATGTCTCGGTGCCCTGCATCGGACCGGCGCACGTCGTTCCCGAATAGTCGATTTGAATCGAATTGTCGCTCTGGACGTGGCCCGTGCCGACCAGGGAAAACGCGCAGGCCACAGGGAACCCGGGGACCGTGGCCGAGCCGCTCGCCGTCATCGGAATCGTCGTGCCGTTGAGCTGTCCGGACGCCGTGCCCGACACCGTGAGGTTGCCGGCGCACACGGCGGAGAAGGTGCCGGACAGCGCCGACGCAGTCTGGCTGGTCACGTTCCACTGAAGATTTCCGCACGTGGACACCGACGGCAGCGTCGTCAGCGTCTGCGACGCCCAGGTGCCGAGATACGACAGCGACGAGGCCGTGCCGCCGCCGATC
>JADGOC010000302.1 GCA_017883165.1 Acidobacteriota bacterium | reverse complement strand
AACGGCGTGGACCGGCGTGCCGCGCGACGCGACGATGTCGACGGCTTCGTGCGGACGGCGACCGTGCTGTGCTTCTACGGCCCATCGGCTGAACGCGAGACCCAGGCCCAGGCCGGTTCGATCGGCTCCGCGCTGCTCGAACGGGCGAAACAATTCGTCAACATCCCCGGTTGGAAGTCCTCCACATTCGTCCTGCACCTCGACGAGCACGCGTTCGGCGCTGGCGCCGACCCGCAGCGTGACGACCGTGTGAGGACGCGTAAACTTGAAGGCATTCGGCACCAGCAATCGCCGACCAGAGCGCCGAGCGTTCGGAGTCGGATCTCCTTAGGTGCCCGTAGCAGGAACCGGAGCGCGCGTGCGAGAAGTACTACAATTTCTCGGTTTGATCGCCCTTAAGTTGTTGATTCCACTGATCAAGGATCATGGTTAGAAGACAGATTTCCTCGTTTCTCGGTTTCGTCGGTTTTCGGCCGTTTCTAAAGTCGAGCGAATTCAGCCGGTTGTGGAAACCTGTTGAAAGCGGTGGAACGGTGAGGCTCTCTCGCACTACAAAATCATCTACAGTGTCCGAACGGTGCCTGGAGGAGCTGAGCCCCAACCGAGGTACCATTTCTGCCAAAATCCGAGCACCACGAGGGCGGAAACTGGCCTCTGGAACAGCGTGGCACCTTGAGCGCTGCTTGGACGGTCTCGCGCGCGTGAGCCAGGCTCAGCTGCTCGTGTCCCTCGGCTTCAAATGGTATGTGTCGGCGTTTGCCAACTATCAGAGAACCGATGGCGCTATCGGCGGCGCCATCGGCGCGTTGCTGTGGTTATACGTGTTGGGTCTCGCCATCCTCATGGGAGCGGAACTGAACGCGGTGATTGAACACGTTTCGCCGGTGCGAAAAGACTCCGGCGAGAAAACGCCGGGCGGACGAATAGGCTAGCGGTTCAGCGCGACCGTTCGATCGAAACCGAACAGACGATGGTCGCTGGTCCGCTTGCCTCGGTACCACTCGAGCAGCAACCGCGCTGCGAGAAATCCGAAGGTCATGCCGTTGCCACCGTATCCGAGTGCGAACAGGTGCTTCGGGTAGTCGGGATGCGGTCCGACATACGGCAGACCGTCGGGCGTCGTGGCGAACAACCCTTCCCACGCGACATCGATATCCACCTGCTGAAGAGCCGGATAGCGCCGCTCGAAGTACTGCCAGACGCCTACCGCGCCATCCCGTAACGCCTTCGCGCGCTGACGCTCCGAGACGCGCGGCCGATCGCCGCCCCCGAGCAATAGACGGTTGTCGATCGTCCACCTCGCGTAGTGGTACGGCCGCCCCGTGTCCCAGAGCATCACGTTCCCAAGGCCGAAGTCGCGTCGCAGGCGCGCCGGTATGCGCTGCGTGGCGACGACGTAGGTCTGCAGCATTCGAAAGGCCACGGCGAGCGGCTCGAACGAGGGCGTCGCATACCCGGTGGCGATGACGACGCGCGCGCAGCGAATGGCGAAGCCGTTGACCGCCAGCGTGACGCCGCCGGCATCGGCGTCGATGCGATCGACGGACGACCGCTCGAAAATCCGCGCACCGCGACGCGTCGCGGCCCGCAACAACCCGGTGCACGCAAGGTACGGATCGGCCTGCGCGTTGCCGCTCGTGCGAATGGCGCCTGCCCCGTCAATGCCGGTCGCTCGTCGAAGCGCTGCCGCGTCCAGCCAGCGCCCGGGAATGCCGGCGCGTCGCCGGCGACGCAGCTCATCGCGAAGCCGCCGGCCGGACGGCTCACCGAGGGCGTAGTACACCGAATCCCGGTGCTCGAGATCGCAGCGAATGTCGAGCGACTCGAGCGTGCGGACGAAGTCGCGCGTGGCGGCGGTACTCAACCGCCAGACGCGTCTCGCGTTCTTCGGGCCGTATCGCCGCGCCAGCTCGGCGAAATCGATGTCCGGTTCCTGCATCAGGAGCGCGGTGCTCGCGGCCGTGCTCCCGCGGCCGACGCGTGCGGCGTCGAGCACCGCCACGCGGACGCCGGAGTGCGCGAACATCCAGGCAACCGCCGCACCGGTGACGCCGCCGCCGACGATCGCGACATCGACGCGGAGATCGCTGGCGAGCTCGGGATAACGTGGACCTTCGCGTTTGGCACGATGAGCGAGCCATAACGGATCGGCGATGCGCAGGCCGGGCATACAATGGAACCATCTTGGCGGCGCTCTTGCTGAAGGTCAAGGGATGGCGACTCAAACGCACATGATGACCACCCCGTATTGGATGGAGTCCTCACTCCCGAGGTTCTCCAAGCTCGAACGGAACGCTCGCGTGGACGTCGTTGTCGTTGGCGGCGGCATCACCGGGCTCACCGCGGCGTATCTGATCGCGAAAGGCGGGCGATCGGTCGCGCTGCTCGAGCGCGGACGCTGCGCGGAGATCGACACCGGACACACGACGGCACACCTGACGATGGTGACGGACCTACGCCTCGCCGAGCTCGTCGATCGGTTCGGCCGAAACCACGCGCAGGCCGTCTGGGACGCCGGTCTTGCGGCGATCGCCCAGATCGACACGATCGTCAGAGACGAGCACCTCTCATGCGCGTTCACGTGGGTGCCAGGCTATCTCCACCACCCGATGGGATCGACGTCAGAGAAGGACGTCGACATGTTCACGCAGGAAGCGGCGCTCGCGACGGAGATGGGCTTCGACGCGACGTTCGTCAGCACTGTGCCGTTCGTCGGAGGACCAGGCGTGCAGTTCGAGAACCAGGCGCGATTCCATCCGCGCCTGTATCTGGCTGGCCTTGCGAGCGCGCTGTCGGCCAGCGGCGGACAAATCTACGAGCACAGCGCCGCCGACGAATTCTGCGACGATCCGCTCTCGGTCTCCTCGAACGGACACACCCTCTCGTGCGACGCGATCGTGCTCGCGACGCACACGCCACTGATGGGCAACACCAGCCCCGCCAGCGCCACGTTGTTCCAGACCAAGCTGGCGCTCTATAACAGCTACGTTGTAGCGGGCCGCGTCCCGAGCGGAAGCGTTCCCGACGCGCTGTTCTGGGACACTGCAGATCCCTATCACTACG
>JADGOC010000128.1 GCA_017883165.1 Acidobacteriota bacterium | reverse complement strand
GCCTGCGCGAGCACGTGCCGCTCGGCATCATGCGCGAGATGCACCGGTGGGGCGCGCACGCGATGGTCATCACGGTGTGGCTGCACATGTTCCGCGTCTTCATGACCGGCTCCTACAAGCCGCCGCGGGAATTCAACTGGTCGGTGGGCGTCGTGATGCTCGTGCTCACGCTGCTGCTCTCGTTCACCGGGTATCTGCTGCCGTGGGATCAGCTGGCCATCTGGGCGATCACGGTCGGCTCGAACATGGCGCGCGCGACGCCGTTTCTCGGCCACGAAGGGCCGGGCGCCTCGCTCTTGCGTTTGGGCGACGTCCCGCTCATCCACGCGGCCGACGATGCGCGCTTCGCGCTGTTGGGCGGAACGTTTGTCGGGGAAGGCGCGCTGCTGCGCTTTTACGTCCTCCACTGCGTCGGTCTGCCGCTCGGCATCGCGGTGCTGATGGCGGTGCACTTCTGGCGCGTCCGCAAGGACGGTGGGATCAGCGGGCCGCTCTAGAAATTAGGAATTTAGAATTCGGAATTAAGAATGATGAATTTCCTGAAAAGCATCATTAACGCCGTCGCCGATCCGCGGCTCTTTTTCCTGCTCGCCTGCGGCCTCCTCGTGCTCGTCGTCTGGCAGCGCGAGCGGGTCGCGTCGAACGTGGTCGGGTACGGCGGGCTCGCGGCGCTCGCCATCTTCTTCATCTTCGGGACCTTCGATCCGAACTTCCGGCTCATCGTCACCAAGCCCGACAACGTGCCGATCGTCGGCCTGATCTTCCTGCTCGTGTTTTTCATCTGGTACTCGATTCGGGAAGGCGTCCTGAACGATCGCCGGATTGCGGCGGGGCTCGGGCCGATCGAGAAGGCGGAGTCGGATCGCGTGTGGGTGTGGCCCGATCTCGTGTACATCGAGCTGATCGCGCTCATTCTCTGCTCGGTGCTCCTCATCGTCTGGTCGATCTTCCTGAAAGCGCCGCTCGAGCAGCCGGCGAACCCGGCGAACACGCCGAACCCGTCGAAGGCGCCGTGGTATTTCCTCGGGCTGCAGGAAATGCTCGTGTACTTCGATCCGTGGCTCGCGGGCGTCGTGCTGCCCAGCCTGATCATCGTCGGGTTGATCTGCATTCCGTACATCGACAAGAACCCGAAGGGGAACGGGTACTACACCTTCACCGAGCGGAAGGCGGAGATCACGATCTTCATGTTCGGGTTTGCCGTGCTGTGGTCGTCGCTCATCGTGCTCGGGACGTTCCTGCGCGGGCCGAACTGGAACTTCTTCGGTCCCTTCGAGTTCTGGGACATCCACAAGCTGGCGGCGCTGACCAACGTCAATCTGTCCGAGTACGTCTGGGTGCGCGCGTTCCGCACCGGGCTGCCGTCGTTCTGGCTGGTGCGCGAGATCTTCGGCATCCTGCTGGTCGTCTTCTACGTCTTCGCGCTGCCGGTGATTCTCGCGAAGGCGTGGTTCAAGGGCTACTACGAAAAGCTCGGCGGGCCGCGGTACTACGTCGGCACGGGTCTGTTCCTCATGATGATGGCGCTGCCCATCAAGATGCTGCTGCGATGGCTCTTCAACCTGAAGTACATCGTCGCGATTCCTGAATTCTTCTTCAACATTTGAATCATGGCTGAAAAGAAGAGTGTCGGGCACGCCTACAACATCGACTTTCTGAACGTCGTGTTCGCCGCGTGCAGCGTGTTCCTGCTCCTGTCGGTCATCTGGATGGTCTGGGACGACTACGATCGCGAATGGAAGAACACGCAGCGGCGGTTCAACCAGCTCGAGCTGCAGGTCACGCAGGCGCAGCTCCAGCTGGCCGGCCGCGCCGTGGACAAGGGCAAGCTGCAGTCTCTCGAGGCGCAGCAGAAGGCGGCCGCGAAGAACGTCGTGGCGAACCAGAAGAAGGTCGACGAGCTCCAGGCCAGGCAGAAGGACGTCGAGAACCGGCTGTACCGGGCGACGCAGGAATACCAGGCCGCGAAGGCCACCTACGACCAGGACCGGTACGACTTCGAAGCCTCGCGCGCGAACAAGCAGAGCGGCGTCGAGAAGAAGGCGCAACACGTCGCCGAGGAAGAGCGCCGGTTGAACGAGCTGAACCTGGCGATGGAGAAGGCGACCGCCGACAAGGACGCGGTGCAGAAGGATCTCGGCCAGTACACCGGCCAGGTCACCGCCATCGGCAAGCAGATCGACGACATGACGACCGAACAGACGCGGCTGAAGAAGCGCCTCGACGTCATCGCGCCCAGCCTCACGAAGGACTACTTCCGGAACGCGCCGCTGCTCGACTTCATGGCGCCGACGATCAAGATCCAGCAGATCATCCTGCCGAACGTCGTCGACGACGTGAACTTCATCCACGTGCCGAAGATGGATCGATGCCAGACGTGCCACCTGGCCATCGACAAGAAAGGCTACGAGAAGTATCCGCAGCCCTTCACCACGCATCCCAACATCGACACCTATCTGGGCGGCAGCTCGCTGCACCCGATCGACAAGATCGGCTGCACGGTGTGCCACGAGGGGATGGGGCAGTCGGTGAGCTTCCGCGACTCGGCGCACACGCCGTCAACCGAGAAGCAGAAGGAAGACTGGGAAAAGAAATACGGGTGGGAAGAGCCGCACTCGTGGGACTACCCGATGCTGCCGGTGAAGATGACCGAAGCGTCGTGCGCGAAGTGCCACAAGCAGGAAATCTACGTCCCGAAGGCCACCAATCTCGACCTGGCGTACGCGACCTTCGAGCGCGCCGGCTGCTACGCGTGCCACAAGACGAAGGGTTTCGAGAACGTGAAGAAGCCCGGGCCGATCCTGACCAAGATCGACTCGAAGCTGTCGCCCGAGTGGGTGAAGAACTGGATTCGCAACCCGCGCGCCGTCAAGCCGACGACGTGGATGCCGCGGTTCTTCTATAACTCGAACAACAGCGGCCCCGAGGACGCGGTCCGCAACGAAGTCGAGATCAACGCGATCGTCGCGTACCTCTTCTCGAACGCGGAGAAGCACGAGTTCGCCGTCAAGAACCCGCCGCGCGGCGACGCCAAGAGCGGCGAGCAGATCGTCAAGTCGGTCGGCTGCCAGGGCTGCCATGTCGTGGGAGAAGGATCGCGCGAGGCGGTCGGCCCGCGCCGGACCTTCGGACAGCCGCTCGAGAACATCGGTAACAAGACGACGTACGAGTGGATCTATAACTGGGTGCGCGATCCGAAGCACTACAGCCCGAATACCTACATGCCAAACCTGCGGCTGAGCGATCAGCAGGTCGCCGACGTCGCGACGTTCCTGAGCGGGCTGAAGGGCGGCGCCGGCGACGGGCCGAAGGCGACGCCGGATCAGCCGGCGGTCGATCAGGTCATCCTCGAGTACTACAAAGCGGTGATGCCGTTCGAGGACGCGAAGGCGGAGATCGCCAAGCTCGATCCCCGGCAGAAGCAGATCGCGCTCGGGCAGCGCGTGATCAGCCGGTACGGCTGCTTCAGCTGCCACGAGATCAAAGGGTTCGAGAACGCGCAGGCGATCGGCACCGACCTGTCCGAAGAGGGCAGCAAGCTGGTGACGCGGCTCGATTTCGCGTTCATCACCGACATCCCGCACACCTCGAAGCTCGCCTGGTTCCGCACCAAGCTCCACGATCCGCGGATCTTCGACAAGGGACGCGTCCTCAAGCCGGAAGAAAAGCTTCGGATGCCGAACTTCGATTTCGGCGATGAGGAAGTGAACCGCCTGCTGACCGCGATCATGAGCTTCCAGCGCGAGATTCAGCCGCCGGCGGCGATGCCGGCGCGCTCGGCGCGCGCCGACTATCTCGTCGCCGGCCGCACGCTCGTGCACCGGCGCAACTGCGTCGGCTGCCACATCATCGAAGGCGACGGCGGCGACTTCGTGAAGCTGGTCGCCGATTCCTCGCTCGGGCCGCCGCTGCTGACGCCGGAAGGCGCGCGCGTGCAGACCGACTGGCTCTACGCGTTTCTTCGCGGACCGATCCCGATTCGGCCATGGCTGAACGTGCGGATGCCGACCTTCGGCCTCGACGATCAGAACCTGAACGGCGTCATTCGCTATTTCGGCGCGATGTCGAATTCGATCGGACCGTTCCGCTCGCACGACGTCGTGCGCGCGGCGAGCACCGAGGGCACCGGCAAGGCGCTGTTCGAGAAGCTGAAGTGCCAGCAGTGCCACGTCCTCGGCACGATTCCCAAGGATCAGCCGACGGCCAACCTGGCGCCGGATCTGCGCATGGCGTCAGACCGGCTGCAGCCGGACTGGATTCTGCAGTGGCTGAAGAAGCCGTTGGACATTCTGCCCGGCACACGGATGCCGGGGTTCTGGCCGGACTATCCCAAGTCGTTCTACCCGGAGCTCGGCGGCAGCGCCGAGGCGCAGATTCTCGCGATTCGCGACCATCTGCTGACGCTCAAGGGCGGCCCGAGCCCCAGGGGGAACGCGTCGAAGGCGGCGAACAACAATAACAACTAGCCGCTGGAAACCTACCGCGTCGTCCGCGCGGCCGCCTCCGTTGCGGCCCTGGGGACATCGCGCGTGCCTTCTCCGACATATATCTGCCGAGGCCGCGCGATCTTCTGCTCCGGATCGAGCAGCATTTCTTCCCACTGCGCCAGCCAGCCCGACGTCCGCGGGATCGCAAACAGGACCGGGAACATCGCGACCGGGAACTTCATCGCCTGGTAGATGAGCCCTGAATAGAAATCGACGTTCGGATACAGCTTGCGGCTGACGAAGTAGTCGTCCTCGAGGGCGATGCGTTCCAGTTCCAGGGCGACCGTGATCAACTGGCTGCGGCCCTGCACCTCGAACACCGCGTCGGACATCTGCTTGAGGATCCGCGCCCGCGGGTCGTACGACTTGTAGACGCGGTGACCGAATCCCATGAGACGGCCTTCGCCGGCCTTGACCTTCTTGATGAAGGCCGGGACGTTCGCGATAGTGCCGATCTCGTTCAACATGAGCAGCACCGCCTCGTTCGCGCCGCCGTGCAGCGGCCCGTAGAGCGCGGCCGCGGCGCCCGCGAGCGCCGAGTACGGATCGACTTGCGAGCTGCCGATGCCGCGCATCGCGTTGGTGCCGCAGTTCTGCTCGTGATCCGCGTGCAGGATGAACAGCACGTCCAGCGCGCGCTCCAGCGCGGGGTTGGGACGGTACTTCGCCTCGGCCATCTTGTACATCATGCTCAGGAAGTTGCCTGCGTAGCTCAGGTCGTTGTCCGGCATCACGTAGGGCAGCCCCATGCTGTGGCGGTACGCGTACGCCGCGATCGTCGGCACCTTGCCGATGAGACGGAGCATCTGCAGATGGCGCGACTCGACGTCGCCGATGTGCTTCGCATCCGGGTAGAAGGTCGATAGCGCGCCGATGGTGCTCAGGAACATGCCCATGGGATGCGCGTCGTACTGGAACCCGTCCATGAACTTCTTGATGTTCTCGTGGACCATCGTGTGCAGCGTCACTTGCTCGGTCCACGCGGTGAGCTGTCCGGCGTCCGGCAGCTCGCCGAAGACGAGGAGGTACGCCACTTCGAGGAAGCTGCGCCGCTCGGCCAGCTGCTCGATGGGATAGCCGCGATAGCGGAGGATTCCGCGGTCGCCGTCAATATAGGTGATGCGGCTGCGGCAGCTCGCCGTGTTCATGAACGCGGGGTCGTAGCACATCAGGCCGAAGTCGTCTGGTGTCGCCTTGATCTTCCGGAGCGCAAGAGCCGGAATCGCGCCGTCGGTGACGGGAATGTCGTACTGTTTGCCGGTGCGGTTGTCGGTGATGGTCAACGTGTCCTGGGGCATAACGCCTCCGAGCGTCTAAGTAGTGCCGGAAAATCGGCGACAATAAGGCCGCTGGGCCTAGCCGTGCAACTTGGGTGCCGCCGGCGCCCCCGCTATAATCGTTTGGATGCTCCGGCCCTACCGCGGCACGCTTCCGCGCGTTCACCACACCGCCTATATCGACGACAGCGCGCAGGTCATCGGCAACGTCGAAATCGGCGAAGAGAGCAGTGTGTGGATGGCGGTCGTCATCCGCGGCGACGTGCACCGCATTCGCATCGGCCGGCGCACCAACGTGCAGGACGGCGCCGTGGTCCACGTCATGAAGGATGCGCACCCGACGCTGGTGGGCGATAACGTGACGATTGGGCACGGCGCGATCGTCCACGGGTGTACCGTTGAGGATCAGTGCCTGATCGGGATGGGCGCTATTCTGCTGAACGGCGCGCACGTCGGCACGCAGTCGATCGTGGCGGCCGGGACGCTCGTCACCGAAGGCGCGCAGATTCCGCCGCGGTCGCTCGTGATGGGCAGCCCGGGCAAGGTGAAGCGGCTCCTGACGCACGCGGAGATCGCGGAGATTCAGCTGTACGCGGATCGCTACGTTCAATACCGACTTGACTACCAATAGCACCCAGCCCGCCCGTGGCACCCGCGACTTTCTGCCTGACGACATCCGTCGTCGGGAATATGTCGTCGACATCGTCCGTGGTGTGTACGAGCGCTATGGTTTCGAACCACTCGAGACGCCCGCCTTCGAGAACATCGAGACGCTCCTCGGCAAGTACGGCGAGGAGGGCAATAAGCTCATCTTCAAGATTCTGAAGCGCGGCGAGCACGAGGCGAGCGGGGCGGCGGATCTGGCGCTGCGGTACGACCTGACGGTGCCGCTGGCGCGCGTGGTCGCGCAGTATCAGAACGAGCTGCCGAAATTCTTCAAGCGGTATCAGATTCAGCCGGTGTGGCGCGCCGACCGGCCCGCGCGCGGACGGTTTCGTGAGTTCTACCAGTGCGACATCGACGCGATTGGCTCGACCTCGCTCGTCGTCGAAGCCGAGTTGCTCGGCGCGGTCAGCGAGGTGATGACGACGCTTGGGTTCAGCGACTTCGTCGTGAGGCTGAATCATCGCGGCGTGCTGACGGCGCTGCTCGAAGCCGCCGGTGTGGCAGGCGACAAGCACGGCGAGGCGCTCGTGGCGTTGGACAAGCTCGACAAGATCGGGGCGGATGGTGTCGCGAAGGAACTGGCCTCCCGCGGAATCGACAGCGGCGCGGCATCGACGGCGCTGTCTTTCTTCTCGGTCGTGGAAGAGGCGTCACACGCGACGCTGGCGCGCCTCAAGAGTGTGCTGGGCGATCACGCCGCGGTCCGCGATCTCGAGTCGATCGTCGCGCTCGCCGAATCGACGCCCGCTGCGGGCCGAATCCGAATCGACCCAAGCCTGGCGCGCGGGCTGTCATACTACACGGGCGCCATCATGGAGGTGGCCGTCCCGGATCTCGCCGGCAGCCTCGGCGGCGGCGGCCGGTACGACAATCTGATCGGCATGTTCCTCGGCCGAGACGTCCCAGCCTGCGGCTTCTCGCTCGGTCTGGAGCGCATCATCGTGGTCATGACCGAGCGCAACATGTTCCCCGCGTCGATCGCGCACGGCGCAGTCGACGTGATGGTCAGCATCTGGAACGACGACACGCGCGCCGATGCGATCGCGCTGGCCGGCGAGCTGCGCCGCGGCGGCCTTCGCGTCGACGTGTATCCGGAAGTGGAGAAGCTCGGCAAGCAATTCAAATACGCGGCCGGCCGTCAGGCGCGGTTCGTCGCCATTCTTGGAGACGACGAGCGGGCTCGTGGCGAGGTGGCGATCAAGGATCTGGTGACGGGCCACCAGGAATCGATCGCACGAGCCGGCGCGGGCGACTACATTGCGGGGCGTTTGAAAACCTAGAACCTAGAACCTAAGACCTAAAACCTGAAGCATGCCTGACCAACTCGGCGATTGGACTCGAACTCACACCTGCGGCGCGCTCCGCACCGACGATGTGGACGCGGACGTGGTGCTGCTCGGCTGGGTGCATCGCGTGCGCGATCTCGGCGGGGTGACCTTCATCGACATCCGCGATCGCGCCGGCGTCTCGCAGCTCGTCGTCCGCGACAACGACGCGCTCCTGGTGGCCGCCAAGCGGCTGCGCTCCGAGTTCGTCATCGGCGTGCGGGGCGTCGTGCAGCGCCGATCCGACGATACGGTGAACTTCAAGCTGGCGACGGGAGACGTCGAGATCCTCGTGCGCGAAATCCGCGTGCTCAGCGAGGCCAAGACGCCGCCGTTCCAGATTGCCGAGGACGGCGCCGTGTCCGAAGAGCTCCGGCTGCGCTACCGCTATCTCGACCTCCGCCGGCCGCGGCTGCAGCACAACCTCGGCCTGCGCCATCGGGTGACGATGGCGGTCCGCCGCTACTTCGACGCGCACGGCTTCTGGGAGATCGAGACGCCGATTCTGGCGAAGTCGACGCCGGAAGGCGCGCGCGACTTCCTCGTGCCGAGCCGCGTCCACCCGGGCGAGTTCTACGCGCTGCCGCAGTCGCCGCAGATCTTCAAGCAGATCCTGATGATTGCCGGCACCGACCGCTATTTTCAGATCGTGCGCTGCTTTCGCGACGAGGATCAGCGCGCCGACCGTCAGCTCGAGTTCACGCAGATCGACGTCGAGATGTCGTTCGCGCGGCCCGAGTCGGTCTACGGTCTGATCGAGCCGCTGATGCAGGAGGTGTTCAAGGAGATCGGCCGCGACGTGTCGGTGCCGCTGCCGCGGATATCCTACGCCGACGCGATCGCGAAATACGGATCGGACAAGCCGGATCTGCGCTGCGGGCTCGAGATCGTCGATCTCTCGGAGCTGTTTCGCGACTCCGAGTTCCGCGTCTTCAAGCAGATCGTCGCCGACGGCGGCGTCGTGCGCGGCATCGTCGTGCCCGGCGGCAACAAATACTCGCGCAGCCAGCTCGACGTGCTCGTCGACCAGGCCAAGCAGATGGGATTCAGCGGTCTGATCTGGGTCCGCCCTGGCGAGCCGCCCCTCAGCTCGGTGAAGGCGCTGAACGCGGACGCGCTTGGCACCGCACTGGCGCGAGCGCAGGCTTCGGCTGAGGACCTGTTGCTCATGGCCGCAGGGCCGGCGGAGGCGACGTCGAAACTGCTCGGCCAGCTGCGGCTCCACGTCGCCAAGAAAGAGAATCTGCTGCGCGCCGACGAGTTCGCGTTCACGTGGGTGACCGACTTCCCGCTGCTCGAGTATCACGAGGACGATGCGCGGTGGTATTCGACGCATCATCCGTTCACCGCGCCGCTCGACGCGGACGTGGACAAGCTCGAAAGCGACCCGGGCGCCGTGCGCGCGAAGGCGTACGATCTCGTGTTGAACGGCACGGAGCTCGGCGGCGGCAGCATTCGTATTCACGACTCCGCGCTGCAGGCGCGAATCTTCAGGCGGCTCGGCATCACCGACGAGGAAGCCAAGATGCGCTTCGGCTTCTTTCTCGAAGCGCTCGAGTACGGCACGCCGCCCCACGGCGGCATCGCGCTGGGGCTCGACCGGATGATCGCGCTGCTCGCCGGCGAATCGTCGATTCGAGAGGTGATGGCGTTCCCCAAGACTTCCAACGCCGTCGATCTGATGGCCGGCGCGCCGTCGCCGGTCGATGCGCGGCAACTGACCGAGCTGCATTTGAAAACGCAGCCGTAGTCAGGTATAATTGCGTCGTAAGTCTTTGCAGGAGAATGAGATAGCAGCCTCGTCCACCGAATGAAACGCATCACCGTCCCCGAAGAGGGGATCGAAACCCTGTTCGGCTCGTACGACGAGAACCTCAAACATCTCGAATCGCTCTTCAACGTCCGCATCCGCACGCAAGGCCACGAGCTGCTGGTGGACGGCGACTCTCCCAATCTCGAAAAAGTCGGTCGCGTCGTCGGGCAGCTGTCGTCGCTCTTGCGCGACGGCTACAAGCTGTCGCACGCCGACGTGAAGACGGCGTCGGATCTGGTCGCGCAGAACGAGTCGGTTGATCTGCGCGATCATTTCCTGAAGGGGAGCCTGACCACAGCGGGCAGGAAGCGCGTTGCGCCGAAGACCGTCAATCAGCGGCGCTATCTCGACGCCATCGATCAGCACGATATCGTGTTCGGCATCGGCCCCGCGGGCACGGGCAAGACCTATCTGGCGATGGCGCAGGCGGTGTCGTTTCTTGTGGCGAAGAAGGTCAGCCGGATCATTCTCGCGCGGCCCGCGGTCGAAGCGGGGGAGAAGCTCGGGTTTCTCCCGGGCGACCTGCAGGAGAAAGTGAACCCGTACCTGCGGCCGCTCTACGACGCACTGTACGACATGCTGGACGTCGAGCGCGTGGCGCGCTACATCGAGCGCGGCACGATCGAGATCGCGCCGATTGCGTTCATGCGCGGCCGGACGCTGAACGATTCGTTCGTCATCCTCGACGAGGCGCAGAACACGACGTCCGAGCAGATGAAGATGTTTCTCACGCGTCTCGGCTTCGGCGCCAAGGCGGTGATCACGGGCGACGTGACGCAGATCGATCTGCCGCAGGGGCGGACGTCGGGCCTGGTCGAAGCGATGAAGGTCGTGAACGACATCGAGGGCATTTCGTTCATCTACTTCGACGATCGCGACGTCGTCCGCCACAAGCTGGTCCAGCAGATCGTCAAGGCCTACGAAGCGTTTTCCACCGTGACCGGCGGCAACGGCCTGCACCGTCCCTCGACGACCCCAGGCCGCTGATCGCATGCCTGCTCGAGACCACCGGCGCCGCGCCGCGCGCTTCGGGCGCCGTGGGCCGGGGCTTCGCGTCGTCGGGCAGCTGTCGTCGCTCTTGCGCGACGGCTACAAGCTGTCGCACGCCGACGTGAAGACGGCGTCGGAT
>JADGOC010000028.1 GCA_017883165.1 Acidobacteriota bacterium | reverse complement strand
TGGGCGGCTCTTCGGCCGGCTTCGGCGGTTCGGTCGCGGGCGGCGGCGTCGGCAGGCGCCGCGGCGTGGCCGGCGGCGTGGCCGGCGGCGTGCGGCGCGCGGGCTCCTCGGGCAGCGGGATCGGCGGGGGCGGTTCGGTGTCGGCCGCTTCGATCACGCGCGGCGGAGGCGGCGGCATGTCGAGCGGCGGCGCATCGGGCTCCGCCTTCGCGTGCGTCGTCGCGCAGCCGGACGCCGCGAATCCGATCGCGCCAATCAACAACGCCGTTCGCAGGCGACTAGACATTTCTTCTCTCTACGCTTGCGGCAGCAGGATCCGGAACGTCGTGCCTGCGCCTGGAGTCGACTGTACTTCAACCTCGCCGTCGTGCATCTGCACCGTCCGGTACACCATCGACAACCCGATGCCGCTGCCCTTTTCCTTCGTCGTGAAATACAGATCAAAGATGCGTTGCAGGTGCTCGGGGGCGATGCCGACGCCGGTATCGGCGAACGCCACCGAGACGCGGCGTCCGCGCGCGGCCTCGCACTGAATGCGCAGCGTGCCGCCGCCCGGCATCGCCTGCACCGCGTTCAGCGCGAGGTTGAGGAACGCCTGCCGCAGCATCGCGGGATCGCCGTTGACGTCGGGCGCGGCATCGCATGTAACGACCAGTTCGACGCCGGCCCGATCGGCCTCCGGCCGCACGATCGGCACGACCTCGTCGAACAACGTTCTCAGCTGGACCGGCTGCAGCTTCAGATCTTCGGGCCGCGAGAACTTCAGAAAGCCCTGCACGACCTGGTCGAGGCGCCGGATTTCCGCGGCGATGACGTCGACGTGCTGGATCGCCTCCTCCGAATCGATGTCGGGTGGCGCGGCGGTCGCGACCGCCGCTCGTCCTGAGCCCGTCGAAGGACGAGCCGCCTGCGTGGCCCTGAACTGCTGCCGCAGCAGCTCGAGATGAATCATCATCGCGTTGAGTGGATTCTTCACCTCGTGCGCGACGCCTGCGGAAAGCCGGCCGAGCGCCGCCAGCTTCCGGGAGTATCGAATCGTCGATTGGACCTGGCTCAAGTACTCGAGGTTTCGCGCGACGAGCATGATGCCGACGAGCGCGCCGTTCGGGTCGGTCACCGCGTGCGACATTACCAGGCGCTCGCCCGCTTCGCTGCGCGGCGTCGCGGGGAACACCGCGGGCATCGGCCCGCGCGACTCGCGGCTCACCAGCGTCTGCTCGGCGAGGCGGCGCAGCGGATGGCCGGGCGCGATCGCGTCGTTCAGCGACGCGCCGATCCCGACGTCCGGCAGCAGCGTACGCATCGCGGGGTTCGCGAACATCACCGCGCCCTGCGGGTTGACGATGGCGACGGCGTCTTCGAGGTGCTCGACGGCCGACTCGAGATTGGCGACCTGTCCCGCCATCTGCGATCGGTCGGCCGACAACTGCTCGCTGACCGCGTTGAAAAAGGTGCCCAGCTCGCCGAACTCGTCGGCTTGCGGCAAATCGAGGCGCACGCCAAATTCGCCGCGGCCCAATCGCGTCAATCCGCCGCGGATGACGTGAATCGGCCGCAGAAGCAGCTGCGCCAGCAGCGTCGCCACGACGACGGCGATGCCGAGCGCGATGAGCGCGGTCGCGACGGCGTCTCTCAGCGAATCGTTGAGGTCGCTGCGGATCAACAGCGTCGACACGCCGATACGAATCGATCCGACCTCCCTGTCGCCGAGCGGGAGCGGCTGCCGGAACTCGAGGTTGCGGCCCCGACCGGAGTAGATGGCCTGGATCTGCGACACCGAGGACTTCGCGATCACGCTCGCGAGATCCGCGGCCGCCGGCAACGGCTGTCCTTCGAGCCCCACATCGCCATGGACGAACGCGTGGCCGTCGAGATCGACGATCGCGGCGTACATCACGTCTTTCGCGAGCAGGCTCGACGTCAGGATCGATCGCAGACCGGGATCGCCGCGCAGCGCGGCGTAGGGATCGGCGCCCTTGACGATGACCTCGCTCGCGCGGTTGGCGATGGCGTTGGCCAGCAGCTCCGCGCGGGCTTTGCTTTCGGCGAGGCTCACGCGCGCCAGATTCGCCAGGTGCAGCAGACTCAGCGCCACGACGACCGCGGCGACGATCGACGTCACGCCGAGGACCTGCTTGCCTTTGATGCCTATACGCATGGTGACTGGTGACTGGTGGCTGATGACTGGCTCGGCCTTTCCAGCCACCAGCCACGAGCCACTACTCTGCTCTTTTCGGCCTCAACCGGAGCTTGTTCAGTTTGTTGTGCAGCGTCTTCAAACTGATGCCGAGAATTTCCGCCGCTCGCGTCTTGTTGTCGCGCGTGTGCTCGAGCGTCATCATGATCAGCTGCCGCTCGGCCTCTTCCACCGTCGTCCCCGGGCCGAGCGCGACCTGGGGCTGGTGCGCCACCGCCGGCTCGCCGGCGAGCGAGGGCGGCAGGTGCTTCGGCTCGATGAAGGGTCCGGGCGCGATGATCGTGGCGCGCTCGATGACGTTTCTCAATTCACGCACGTTGCCCGGCCAGCCGTACTGCTCGAGCATGCGCATCGCCTGCTGATCCACGCCGGCGATCGATCGCTGATTCCGCGCGTTGAACTCGTTGATGAAGGACTGCACGAGCAGCGGCAAGTCCTCTTTGCGCTCGCGCAAGGGCGGCAGCCGCATCGCGAACACGTTCAGCCGGTAGAAGAGATCCTCGCGCAGCTTGCCCGTGTGCACCGCGTCGACCGGATCGATGTTGGTCGCGGCGAGCACGCGGACGTCGACCGACTGTTCCGTCCTCCCGCCGACGCGCCGGAACTTCTGCTCCTGCAGCACGCGCAGGAGCTTCACCTGGGTGGTCGGCGTCATCTCGCCGATTTCGTCGAGGAAGAGCGTTCCGCGATCGGCGAGCTCGAAGCACCCCTGGCGGCGTTCGGCCGCGCCGGTGAACGCGCCCTTCTCGTGGCCGAAAATCTCGCTCTCGAGCAGCGTCTCGGGAATCGCCGCGCAATTGATGGCGACGAAGGGAAAGTTGGCGCGCGGGCTGAGCTGATGGAGGGTCTGCGCGACGAGCTCCTTGCCCGTGCCCGACTCGCCGGTGATGAGGACCGACGCGCCGGTCGGCGCCGCCTGCTCGATCACCTGATAGATCTTCCGCATCTCGGGGCTGTTGCCGATCATCGACCCGAACGTGCCGCTCTCGCGCAGCTGCCGCCGCAGCGCCTTCACCTCGCGCATCGTCTCGAGCCGCTCGACGATCTTGTCGAGGAGGATCTTCAGCCGCTGCAGATCGACCGGTTTGGTGAGGTAGTCGTACGCGCCTTCCTTCATCGCCTCGACGGCGGTCTCGACCGTTCCTTGAGCCGTCAGCAGGAGCGTCGTCACGTCGGCGCCTTGCGATTGCAGCGCGCGCAAGAGCCCGAGGCCGTCCAGCCGCGGCATCACCAGATCGGTGATCACGATGGCGGGACGAAACGTGGTGACCTTGGCAAGCGCCTCCTCGCCGTCGCTCGCCGACTCAGCCAGAAACCCCCAGCTCCCGACGAGCTGTTCAAGCCCGATCCGTGCCGCTGGTTCGTCCTCGACGATCAATACGCGTTCGGACACCGCCTTGGCGTCGGGCGCACCAGTGGAACGGTCGGTCACGAGTGTCATTTTTACATTCTGCGCGGGGTCAGCCGGGTCTGCAAGGGGAACTATTGATTCTTCCTCGAACTCAGGCGGTGGCGAACTCTTTGCACCTGAAACGAAGAAGGTCAGCTAACTGGGAGGAAGTATGCGAACCGTGCTCAGCGGTCTGCTCGCGGCGGGCTTGGCGTTCACCGCCGCCGCGGCGCCTGCCGCTCAGACTGGCGCCATAAGCGACATCACGCTACTCGCGGGCACACGCCTGCAGGTCGTGCTCGACACGAGCGTCGGGTCGGACACGAGCCGCGTCGAACAGGCGGTGCACGCGCATCTGTCGCGGCCAGTGGTGCTGCGCGGCGTCACGGTCCTGCCGGCGGGCAGCAGCGTCAGCGGCGTCGTCACCAGCGCGACCCGCTCGGGCAAAGTGAAGGGGCTCGCGCACGTCGCGATGCGATTCGACACCGTCACGCCGCCAGGTGAAAGCGAGCGGTATCAGATCCGCACGCTGCCGGTCGGCCGGACGGCGCCGGCGACGAAGAAGAAAGACGCGCTCGAAGTCGGCGCGTCTGCTGCGGGTGGCGCCATCATCGGCGCGCTGGTCGGCGGCGAGAAAGGCGCGCTCATCGGCGGGGCGGCCGGCGGCGGCGCCGGCACGGCTGTGGTGTTGTCGACGCGCGGCAAGGAAGTGCACGTCCCCAAAGGCGCGGCGCTGACGCTGAAGCTGTCGGCGCCGCTGACGGTCAGGGTCTCAAGCTAGCCCCGAGGCTCGAGCCTCCTGAGTGAGATACGCTCTCGGGGTGTGTCCGGACTCGACTGAGCCGCCAGCCGCCAGCCGCGAGCCACTCCCGGCCGAGCGTCCGACGCTCGTCCAGCGCGTCGTGGCGCTTCTCGAAGTCCTCATCTGCTCCGATTACGCGACGCAGCTTCCGCTCGCCGCCACGTTCGCGGCGTTCGGGTATCCGCTGTCTGACGCACACCAGAAGCTGCGGCCGGTCGCGGTGTTTGCCTTCTCCGTCACCGACACGGTGCTGCTCATCGGTCTGATCCTGGTGATTCTTGTGTCGCACGGCGAACGTCCGCGCGACGTGCTGCTCGGGCGGCGCCCAGCCGTGCGCGAAACGCGGCTGGGTGTGCTGCTCGTGCCGGCCGCCCTCGCGATCGCCTTCGGTGTGCTGCTCGCGATCCAACTCGTCTCACCCCGCCTCCACACCGTGCCGATCAATCCGTTCCAGGATCTCCTGCGGACCCATCGCGACGCGCTGCTCTTTGCCGGCGTCGTGATCGTCGCCGGCGGTTTGCGCGAGGAGATTCAGCGCGCATTTCTGATCCACCGCTTCGAGACTTCGCTCGGCGGCGGCATCGTCGGCGTCGTCGTCACCAGCGTGGCGTTTGGTCTCGGCCACCTGCCGCAAGGGGCGGACGCGGCCATCGCCACCGGTACGCTCGGCGCATTCTGGGCGCTCGTGTACATCCGGCGGCGATCGGTGATCGCCCCGCTCGTGAGCCACTCAGGATTCGACCTGCTGCAGATTGTCCAGTTTCTGATCGTCGGACATTAGCCGCACACGGGCTCTACCACGGAGCACACGGAGGCAAACGGAGTTTCACGGCGCTAATCCAAATAGAACCGTGCCGTCCGTGGGCCTTCGTGAACTCCGTGGTGACGCTTTCCTAGCGGCTTGGCAGGTACAGCACCGTGACGTCGGCGCGGCGGCGCAGGCCGGCGACCCAGTCGGCGATGAGCGTCTTGCGGCGATCCTCTGACGCCAGGCGGGCGATGTCGGCGCGCGCGGCATCGAACGGCACGAGAGCCCCCTGCCGCGTGAACGCCTGCGGGTGGTCGCGATAGTACCGCCCGAGCTCGTCGTCGGTCGGCGCCGACACGATGAAGCGCTGATCTTCGTACGCGCGGATCCGCAAGTCCTCGCGCAGTCTTCCACGCAGATGGTTCTCGTCGATCCCGGACCTCGACAGCGCGGCGGCCAGCGCCTCGGGCGTCGCGAAGCGGGCCCGGACCGCCTGCACTTCGCGATCGACGGCGTCGGCGCCGGGCTCGGGCGGCGCGTAGCGATCGACTTCCACCAGAATCAGCTCGCGGTCGACGAGCGCCGACAGGATCGACGCGATCGGATCGCCTCCTGTGGGGGCGGGCACGAGTCCGAGATCGCGCGCCGCGGTCACGTCCGACAGCATGATCAGCTCGCCGGACGCGACGGCGAGGACGCGGTCGATGATCTCCGCCGCGCACACCGATGCTGAGGCGATGGCAATGGCCACACCAATGCAAAACGCAAGATGCAAAATGCGCAATCTGCCATGACTCTGCATTCTGCATTCTGCAATCTGCATTCGCATGGCTCTCAGAACGCCTGTCCGAAGCTGATGTGCAACGCGGTCCGTCCTTCGAGCTTGCCCGCGATCACCTCGCGGTGGAGCTTGAACCCGACGTCGATGCGTATGGGCCCGACCGGCGACTTGATGCGAACCCCCACGCCGACGGCACTCCTGAGCTCGGCGAGATCGATGTCGGTGGCGCGCGAGAAGACGTTGCCGGTGTCGACGAAGGCCACTGCGCCGAGCGCGCTCCAGATCGGCACGCGCAGCTCGGCGTTGAAGATCACCAGGCCGTTACCGCCGTTCGGGAAGCCGTCTGGGCTGATCGTGTCGGGGCGCCCGAGCGCGTCGAGCGCGAACCCGCGGACGGTCGTGTCGCCGCCGGCGAAGAACCGCTCGCTCACCGGCAGGTCCCGCACCTCGTCGATGACGATCTGTCCGTCGGCGCCCGTGGTGACCAGATCGCGCGGAAATCCGGTGGCCAGGCCGAGGCGCGCATCGCCCGCGAAGACGATTCGGTTCGTGTGCGGCAGCGTGCGGAACAGCTGTGCCGTGAAGAACGACTTCACGAACCCGACCTCGGAGCCGATCGCGCGCGCCGCCACCTGGCCGTTCGCGCTCAGATAGCCGCCCACGCTCGGCGCGATCGCGTCGTCGCGCGTGTCGCGGATGAGCGAGGTCGAAAACGACGACAGGCGCACCTGAGGAAACGTCCGATCGATCAGGAGCTGATCGGCGGTCGTGATGTTCTGATCGAACACTTTCGTGCGCTGGATCTGGTAGTTCACGGTCGCGCTGATGTCGCGCGTCAGCCGGCGCGCGACCTGAACCCCGGCGGCGCGCCGCGCGAAGTTGAAGCTCGATCGAATCTGCTGTTCGAGCGTCCCGGTCAGCAGCAGGTCGGCCGATGTGTTCAGGACCCGCGGCTCGCGGTACGTCCCGAGCACGCGGTATTCGCTGAAGCCGAAGCGGCCCGCCGAGGCGGCGGCCTGCCCGAGGAAAACCGGCGAGTCGCTCGGGTACAAGCTGAAGCTCGTGAACAGATTCACCGAGCGGTTCTTCCCGAACAGGTTGCGCCGGCCGATCTGAAATGACGCCCGCGGCGCGAACTCCAGCTTCTGGACCGCCCCGCCGTTCTGCGCGAGACGGAGACGCACCTCGCCGCCGCCGCCGTACCCGATCGTCGTCGCGGGCGCTTCTTCGACGGCGACCAGCACGTCGCGCGAGTTTTCGTCGCCGTGCCGGAACTCGGTGATCCGCGTGCTCCGAAACAACCCGAGCGACGCGAGCCGCCGCTGGCTCTCGTCCACCACGCCGACGCCGAGCGGATCGCCCGGCTTGAACTGCAGCTCGCGTTCGATCGTCCCGGTGCTCGTGCGCACGTTGCCGACGATGATCACGTGATCGACGAAGAGCCGCGGCCCCTCGTGCACGGTGAGCACCGGATCGGCGCGCGTGAAATCGGCGTTGAAGCCGGGACTCACGTCGACGGTCGCGTTCTGATAGCCGAGATTCGCGTACTGCTGTTGCAGCGCCTCGGAGGCGGAGGCCAGTTGCGCGTCGGTGTACGGCTGCCCCGCCTGCAGGCCGACCGCGGGCCGCAGCGTCGCCTCCGGGACCGATCGGTTGCCGCGCAGCTCGACCGTGCCGACGACCGTGCGCGCGCCCTCGCGAACGGCGATCTCCACGAGCACCGGCACCGGCGCCGACAGGTCGGCGCCCGCGGCCGGACGCGGCTGGATTGACGGCTGCGCCTTGGCGGTCGCGAACCCGCGCCGATGGTAGAGCGCCTCGATGACCGACAGATCCGTGTCCAGCCTGGCGTCGGAAAACGGCTGGCCGTCGCGCAGCCGCAGGTTCGGTTCGAGCTCGGCGAGCGGGATCGACGTGTTGCCCGACACCACGATGTGCTCGACGCGGTACTGGCGTCCCTTCTTCACCGTGAAGGTCACCAGCAGCTCGCCGTTCGATTCCACGCGCGCGTGCGGCGCGGCCGCGTCCCGATAGCCTTGGCCTCTGAGGTACTCCTCGATGCGGTTGCTCGAATCTTCGAGCAGATCCTCGTCGGCGGAACCCTCGCGCTCGATCGGCACGAGCTCGGTGCGCTGATCCGCTGGCAGCGGATCCCCGACGAACACCACGCGCATGTGGGGACCGCGCGCGACGTCCAACGTGAGGTTCGCGACGCGGTCGCCGGCGGCAAGGGTCGCGCTCGGCGTAATCTTCGCTTCGTAGTACCCGCGCTTGCGGAGCCGATCGATATAGCGGGCGATGAAGCCGGCGAGCGCGTCGCGCTCGTAAGCGTCGCGCGGCTGAAGATGCAGGTGCGACAGCAGCTCCGCGCGCGGGACGTCGGGCGTGCCGGTGATGTCGACGGTGCCGATGTGCGTGCGCGCACCCGGCTCGAGGGTCAGCACGAGCGTCGCGCGATCCGGCGCGTGCTGAAGCTCGGCGCGCGGCCTCACCGCCGCGTGCAGGTAACCGCGCTGCTGCAGCGCCTCGGCGACGAAGCGCGCGACGTCTTCGGCGCGGCCGACGGGCGGCGACACGCCGTAGCGATCCACCACCGCGCGGCGCAACGACCCCTGATCGACGCCGGGCGCTCTCGCGTCGCCCGCGAACTCAATCTTGATGACGGGATGAATCGGGCTCAGATCGTAGCGCAGCGCAACCCGGCCGCTGTCGAGCGCCGCGTCGACGCGCACGTCTTCGAATCGGCCGAGGCTGAACAGATGCGCCACGCTCTCGCGCACCTGAGCCATCGACAGCGGCGTGCCCGCCCGGGTTTCCACCACCTGCAGGAGCGCGGGGTCGGTCGTGTCGCGCCCTTCGAGCACGAGGCGCACCGACGCGATCGGCTTGCCGACGTAGTCCGCCACGTCGGCGTGCGCCATGCCCGCCGCCAGCACGAGCCCCATCGTCGCGATCAGGCGGCGCGCGCTGCGCATCAGAACACGTGCCTCACGCGGACCTCGAGCGCGTAGCTCGAATCCTCGTTCCGCGACAGCACCCACGAGATCCGATCGGTCGCGTCGTACTCGAGCAGGATGATCTGGTCGTTCTGCGGCGAGTTCAGACTGCGCGAGAACGTCAGGTACGCGCGGTCCGAGATGCGCTTGCCGATCGTCAGGCGCGCCGACGGGTTCACCCGCGCCGTGTCGCTATATGGGTCGATGAAGGTCGGCGTGAGCTGGAACGTGTCGACGCCGAATGTCTGCTCGACCACTTTGCCGACGCCCTCGGAGAGCGGGCTCGCCAACGCGAGCGTCGCGCGCGTCGTCAGGATGTCGGTTTGACGCTGGTTCGGGTCCTTCAGCGCACGCAACTCCGCGTCGCGCTCGGTGCGGCGCGCGTCGCTGAAGAGCAGCGCCACGACGTCCGCGCTCGGCAGCGGCGGGTCGGACTCGAAGCTCGGCTGCTGCAGCCGGTCGAACGTGCCGGCCGCCCGGACGGTCACGCGATACGTCTGATACGGGACGCGGACGCTCGTCTCCGCTTCAACGTCGAAAAACGGATCGATGCGCGTCGGATTGGTGAAGTCGATCGTGCCGCGCGTGACCTTGTAGCGCCGTCCCTCGAACAGCAGCTCGCCGCGGTCGACTTCCGCGTGTCCGAACAGCATCGGCCGATCGTAGGAGCCGCGCAGGTCCAGGTCGGCGCTCGCCGTCATCTTGATCAGGTTGTTGTCGATGTGCAGCGTAGAGGGAATCAGAAGCTTCAGGTCGAATTTGACCGGCACGGCCGTCGCGACCGCTGCGCCGCCGGCGCCGCCGGCCGTCCCACCAGTGGACGACCGCCGCGTCAGGTCGAAGAGGCTGCCCGGCGTGTCGATCCGCCGCGTCCACTCGGCGTTCTTCACGGTGACCGTCCCGCCGAGTGTCGGCGACTTGAAGCTGCCGTGGATCGTGAGATCGGCGTCGACGATCGACCGCACGCCTTCCGGATACCGCAAGTGCATGCCTTCGCCGCGCGCGGTCACATTCAACACGCCCGGCAGGTACCCCTCGAGGCCGATGCGCCCGCCAAATTGCACGCGCCCCTCACCCATCGTCGCCTTCACGTCGTCGAGGCGGATGCCGCGCTCGTCGAAGTAGATGGTGCCGTTGATGGCGTCGAGCGAGTTCGGCAGCGAGAAGTGTCTGATGCGGCCGTCGGTGACCGTCGCGCTGCCCGAGAAGAGCGGATCGCGCAGCGGGCCGTTGACGGCCGCCGTGAGCTCCGCACGGCCCGATCCGCGCACGTCGCGGAAGAAGCCCTGCAGGATCCCCAGGTTGGCGTTGCCCGCCGCCTGCAGCGCGATCTGCTGATCGTGCAGCCCGACCGTCCCCGACACGCGCAGCTCGGTGCCATCGCCCAGCAGCTGCAGCTCGTCCACTCTGACGACGCGCTGATCGAGCGCGAGGTGAATCGGCGCGGCGTTCTTCAGCGCGTAGTCGAACATCCGAATGTCGAGCGTGTCCACGGTGACGTCGACGAGCAGGTGATCGATGTCCGCGAGCTCGCCGACGACGTGGATCGTGCCGCTCGCGACGGCGGTGTTGAACGGCGACAGACGCGGCTCGTACAGGCGCACGTACGGATCGAGCGAGCTGTCGTGAAAGCGAAACGTCATCTCCGCGTCCGCCTGCGGCGTCAGCGCGATGCGCCCGGTGCCGGTCACCGCGAGGCGCGGCGACGCCGCGGCCACTTCGCCGCTCAGCTCCTTGCCGCGCAGCGCCAGCGTACCGGTGACCTCGCCGATGCCCTCCTCGCCGATGAACAATCCGTTGGCGCGAAAACGGACGTCGTACCGCGGCTGATCGAAGGTGCCGCTGCCGCCCGCCGTGAACTCCACGATGCCGGAGAGCGGCGGCGCTTTCGGAAACGTGAACGCCGAGATGCGCTCGACCGGTATGCCGCGGCCGTCGGCGTTGAACGAATAGGTCGAGTCCCACCCGACATACGCCGCGCCGGTGACGGTGCCGCCGTTCTTCTCGATCTGCATCCCGTCGAGCCGTATGCCAGCGCCGTCGAACCGCAGCGACGCGGTCGCTTTCTGAAACGGCTCGCTGTAGGCCGTGCCGCCGTCGATCGTCATGCCGCCGAAGCCGATCGGCCGCTCGTACTGGCCGGTGAGGTGGAAGTCTCCCGACAAGAGGCCGGTGACCGAATAGTCGTCGAGCTGAAACGCGTGACGCAGGCTGTCGATGTCGCGCCGCACGACGCGGAAGCGCGCGTTGATCTCTTCCCCGCGATCGTCCCGAGGGTATCCGAGGGAGAAGAGACCGTCGGCATGAATCTCCGCCTCGCCGAGCCGCACCACGGCATCGGTCGCACGCACGTATCCGTTCTCGACGACGATGTGGCTGGTGCCGGAGCCCCAGAGCGTGTCCCACGCGCGCAGGTCTTCGCCGCTGAACAGGCCTTCGACGCGCGGCCGCTTGAACGCGCCCGTCATCACGCCGTCGAATTCGCCGCGGCCGCCGAACGCCACCGCGCCGGCCCGCGATCCGAAATCGGTGATGATGCCGGCGAGCAGCTGGTCGCTTTCCTGCCAGTCGCTGCTCGTCACGTGAAACGGAAACCGCGATCCTTCACCCCACGCCGTGGAGCCCTGAAAGGCGACAAAGGTCCGCTCGGTCGCGAAGCGGCTGGGATCGACCTCGATGCGCGCCGGATCGAGCCGATACGTCAGCTCGCCGGCAATCGGCAGATGCACCGGCAGCGGAATCGGCGCGAAGGGTCCCCACTCGTGACGCGTGTGATTGGCGTCGGCCGCGCGCGCGGCGGCCAGCGACGCCGTCATCGGCGACACGCCAGGCGGCGGCGCCACGACGACGTGTCCATTGCCGTGATGCTCGGCGAAATGACCGGCCGGCCATTCCAGGACGTTCGTGCCCGACGCCCGGCCGGCAAACCGCTGGCCGGGGAATTGCTCGAAGTCGGTGAAGGCACCGAGGTCGACGTCGGTGTAGGTCGCGTCGAAGCGATCGGTCGGCGTCACGGCGGAGCCGAGCGGTTTGATCGAATAGGTGAAGCGCGCGGCGCCCCCGTAGAACGACGATCCGGCGTCCCACACGTCGAACGCCGCGGGCGTCCACCGCAGCGAGCCGTACAGCGACGGGAATCGATAATCGTTGACACCCGCGAGATCGCTCTTGAACGCCCCGTGCAGATCGTGGCCGCCCTTGAACAAATGGAAGACGCCGGTGAAGTCGGCGTCGCCGTCGATGCGCCACGTCTCGTGCGCGAAAAAGATTTCGCGCATGCGCGGAAAGTGCACGCGCGAGTGGACCTGATACGTCTGCTCCGGCCAGTGCTTCATGTCGACCTCGCCGGAGGCGACCGTCGTGGCGCCGTCGGTCTCGAGGTCGATGCGCGGGATGTGGATCATGCCCTTGTCGATCGAGAAGCGCGCGCGCATGTTCGTCCACATCGGCACGAAATCCTGAATCGCGACCGTCCCGCCGGTGAACGTCGCCTCGCCGTGATACGGCGCGGGATAGCGGATCGTGATGTCGAGATTGCGCGCGATCGTGCTCCAGGGCTTCTCGTGATCGTCGAAGGTGAACTGCCCGCGATAGGCGTGCAGCCATTTCAACGTGACCGTCCAGCTGCTTTTCTTGCCGGTGTCGGGCTCGTCGCTCGTGAACTTGGGGAAGTTGTGAGCGTCCTCCCACTTCTCGACCAGCATCTGCCAGTCGGTCATCTCCACGCTCTCGATCGTGACCTCCCGGCGCAGGAGCGACGCCCAATCGAGCGCCACCGCCACATGCGTGGCCGTGAAGAAGGGACGATCCGACGGCTTGAGCCCCTCAATCACGACGTTGTCGACGAGCACGCGCCCGGTGAGGAGATGGATTGACAGCCGGCCGATGTGGATGGGGCGCTTGATCGCTGTGGAACCGCGCTCTTCCGCGATCTTGCGCGCGGCCGGCCCCAGATCGATCGTCACGAGGCTGACGAGCAGCACGGCGACGATCGCGGCGGCGATCATCAGGCCGCGGCGCGTCACGTGAATCGCGCGGTGTTCGAAAAGGCGGCGCAGCCGCGAATACAGCGTCACTGAATGACGACCAACAGGGCGCCGGCCTCGACCGACTGCCCCTCCTTCGCGTGAACTTCGGCGATCGTGCCGTCGCGCCTGGCACGCAGCTCGTTCTCCATCTTCATCGCCTCGACGACGACGAGCGGCTGGCGCGCGACGACGGCCTCTCCTGTTTTGACGAGCACGCGCACGATCTTGCCGGGCATCGGCGCCGCGATGCGCTGCGGGCCCGTGCCGACATCCGCAGGGTCGCCGCGTTGGCCGAAGCGCCGGCGTCCGTTCAGCCCCTGGAACTCAACGACCACCGGCGTCGTGCCGACGCGGACGATGAGCGGTGCGGGTGCGGCGTCGGGAGCGACGGTCACTTCGAAACTGGCGGCCCCGACGATCAGCGACAGGACCTGCGCATCGATGCGCACCGCGTTCACCTGAAACGGCCGCCCATCGATCGAGACGTCGAATCGGTCGCCCTCGCGGTGGACGACCACGTGGCGCCTGCGCCCGCCGACCTCAATCTCGTACTGCAACCTAGCGCAACCCTTCGACGCGCGCCTGCGTCTTCCATGGACGCGCCGCCGGCGCGGTGGAACCGGCGGCGGCCGCCCGCGGCGACAGCGCGGCGTGCAGCGCCGCGGCGATCGCGGCGACGTCCTCGACGTCGGCGGAAGGCTCGACAAACGGCCGCCCGTTGCGCGCCTTCAGGACCTCGTCAAGGTACGCGGTGTGGAACCGCCCCTCGATGAACTCCGGCTGCGCGAAGAGCCACGTGAAAAACGGCACCGTCGTCTTGATGCCGGCCACGAGGTACTCGCCGAGCGCGCGCCGCATGCGCACGACGGCGCGAGGACGATCCTCGGCCCACGCGATGAGCTTCGAGATCATCGGGTCGTAGAAGATCGGCACGTCGAGCCCGGCGGTGGCGCCGCTGTCATCGCGGATGCCGGGGCCAGCCGGCGCGCGGAGCTGCAGGATGCGGCCCGGCGACGGCAGGAAGTTGTTGTCCGGATCCTCCGCGTAAATGCGGCATTCGATCGCATGGCCGGTGGGCGTCAGCGCCGAGGCGGGATCGACATCGAGGCGCTCGCCGCGCGCGATGGCGATCTGCCAGCGCACCAGATCGAGGCCGGTCACCATTTCCGTGACCGGATGCTCGACCTGCAGCCGCGTGTTCATCTCGAGGAAATAGAAGCGGCCGTCCTCGTCGAGCAGGAACTCGATGGTGCCGGCGCTGGTGTAGCCGACCGCGCGCGCGACGGCGGCCGCCGAGCTCGTCATCGCCGCGCGCAGCGCCGGCGACACGGCGAGCGACGGCGTTTCCTCGACGACTTTCTGGTGGCGGCGCTGAATCGAGCATTCGCGCTCGACAAAGGGAACGACCGTGCCGTGCTGGTCGCCGAGCAGCTGCACCTCGATGTGGCGCGGCCGCGTGAGCCGGCGCTCGAAATACACGGCCGCGTCACCGAAGGCGCTGCCCGCTTCCGATCGCGCGGCGCGCACCGCGCCGGCAAGGTCCGCGGGAGCGGTCACCGTGCGCATGCCCTTGCCGCCGCCGCCAGCGACCGCTTTGACGAGCAGCGGATAGCCGATGCGCTCCGCGGCCCGCGCGATCTCATCGTCCGCCAGGTCGGCCGCCAGCGGATCCTCGGTGCCGGGCACGACCGGAACGCCGGCCTTTATCGCCGCCGCGCGCGCGGCAGTTTTGCTGCCCATCAGCGCGATCGCTTCGGGCGTCGGACCGATGAAGGTCAGGCCCGCATCACGGCAGGCGGCCGCGAAATCGGCGTTCTCGGCGAGGAATCCGTATCCCGGATGCACGGCGTCGGCGCCGGCTGCGCGGGCGGCGTCGAGGAGGCGATCGATCCGCAGATAGCTGTCGCGCGGCGCGCTCGGTCCGATCGCATACGCCTCGTCGGCATAGCGCACGTGCAAGGCCGCGCGATCGCATTCCGAGTACACGGCGACGGGAGAGATACCCATCTCCCGGCACGCACGGCTGATGCGCACCGCAATCTCGCCGCGGTTCGCGATGAGGATCTTTTTCACGATGAAACTCGGCGCCACCGAGGCGGGGCTTCTCTATTCTATCGTCTCTGTCGTCAGCGAAGAGGAGGGGTCGCGGCCGGCTGGTGGCGATGGTGAGTGGCCTGCTCGTACCCGTACGCGAGACGGATGAGCGTCGCTTCGCTCCACGCCCGGCCGAAGAACTGCAGGCCGGCGGGCAGCGTGCCGGCGCGCGTGTAGCCCATGGGCACGGTGATCGCCGGGAACCCGGTGCTCGGCGAGAACAGCTGGTTGTTGTCGCCGGCCGGCGTGTTGAGATCACCGATCAGGCGCGGCGGATTGCTCCACGTCGGATACACCAGCGCATCCAGACGGTTGTCGTCCATCACCTTCAGCACCGCCTCGCGGAGACGGACGCGGAACTCGTCGCGGCTCTTGCAGCCCGGCGTCTCGCCGGGCACATCGTCTGATGCCTGCGCGCTTTCGAGCCGCGCCTGAATCGACGGATGGAAGCGGCGCGATTTGATGATCTCGTCGAGCGAGTGTCTCGGCGCCTTGTCGCCGAGACCGGCGAGGTACCGGTTCAGATCGTACTTGAACTGATTGCAGCCGCCGCCGCCGCGCCGCATCGCGTCGAGCCCGTCGACGGCGACCGGGTCGATCACCTCGGCGCCCGCGTGACGCAGTTCGTCGAGCGCGGACCGAAACACGCCGAGCACCTCGGCGTCGGTCGTCGGCGTGTCGTAGGCCTGATGCAGCACGCCGAGCCGCGCGCCGCGCAGGCCGCCGGCGTCGAGCGCCGCGGCATAGTCGGCGTCCACGTGGCCGCGACCGTCGGCCGTCGCGGGATCCGCGGGATCCTCTCCGGCGATCACCTGGAGCACGGCGGCCGTGTCCGCGACCGTTCTCGTGAGCGCGCCGGTGATGTCCGCCGCGAGGCTCAGCGGCACGACGCCTCCGCGGCTGACCAGGCCCATCGTGGATCGCAGGCCGACCAGCGCCTGATGCGCCGCGGGGCCGCGAATCGAATCGCCGGTGTCGCTGGCCGTGGCGAACGCGCCGAAGTTCGCGGCCGTTCCCGCCGCCGACCCGCCGCTCGATCCGGCGGTGACGCGCGCGGTGTCATAGGGGTTGCGCGTGTAGCCGGGCAGAATCGAGTTGACCGTCTCGACCGGGCTGAACGCGAACTCCGCCATGTTCGTCTTCGCGATCACTACGGCGCCGGCCTCGCGCAGGCGCTTGACGACGAAGGCGTCCTTGCCCGTCATCATGTCCTTCAGCGCCAGCGACCCCGCCGTCGTCGGCATGTCGATCGTTTCGTAATTGTCTTTGACGAGAACCGGCACGCAGTGCAGGGGGCCGGCCGGCCCCGACTGTGCCAGCCGGCGATCGAGATCGTCGGCGGCCTTCAGCGCGTCGGGGTTGACGAGGACAATGGCGTTCAGCGCGGCGTGTTGCTTGTCATACGCGTCGATGCGCGCGAGGTACTGCGCAACGAGCGCGTGGCAGGTCAGCGTGCGCGCGCGCAGCGCCGTTTCAATTTGCGCGATGGTGGCTTCGTCGATCGCGAATGGCCTTGGGGCTTGGGTTTCAACAACAACCGCAGCTCCTGCAACAGCCAGCGCCGCACCAAGTCCAGCCAACCATCGCGTCAGCATTCGTTACTTTCTCGCGGGTGTCACAGCGGGATGTTTCCGTGCTTCTTCGGCGGATTCTTGTCCCGCTTGTTCTCGAGACTCCGCAGCGCCGTGATGAGCTTGCGCCGCGTCTCGCGCGGACGGATCACTTCGTCCACGAAGCCTCGGCCGGCGGCGATGTAGGGATTGGCGAATTTCTCGCGAAACTCCTCGATCTTCTCGGCGCGCGCGCGCGCTGGATCGGCGGCGGCGTCGAGCTCGCGCTTGTACAGGATGTTGACGGCGCCTTCCGGCCCCATCACGGCGATCTCGGCCGTCGGCCACGCGAAGTTCAGGTCGGTGCGAATGTGTTTGCTCGCCATGACGCAATACGCGCCGCCGTACGCCTTGCGCGTGATCACGGTGACCTTCGGCACGGTCGCTTCGGCAAACGCGAACAGCAGCTTGGCGCCGTGCCGGATGATGCCGCCGTACTCCTGCACCGTGCCGGGCAGGAAGCCGGGCACGTCCTCGAACGTCACCAGCGGAATGTTGAACGCGTCGCAGAAGCGGACAAAGCGCGCCGCCTTCACCGACGCGTCGATGTCGAGTGTGCCCGCCAGCACCGCCGGCTGATTCGCGACGACGCCGACCGGCCGCCCGTCGAGACGCGCGAAGCCGACGATGATGTTCTTCGCGTAGTGCTGATGCACTTCGAGGAAATAGCCCTCGTCGGCGATCGTGTGGATGAGATCCAGCATGTCGTACGGCTGGTTGGGCGAAACGGGCACCAGGCGGTCCAGCGACTCATCCTCCCGGTCTGCCGAATCGGTCGTGGCCGATCGCGGCGCATCGTCCAGGTTGTTGCTCGGCATGAAGGACAGGAGATCGCGGATCAGAGCGAGGCACTCGCGATCGTCCTCGACGGCGAAGTGCGCGACGCCGCTCGTCGCGTTGTGCGTCATCGCGCCGCCGAGATCCTCCTTCGTCACTTCCTCGTGCGTCACCGTCTTGAGCACGTCGGGACCGGTCAGGAACATGTAGCTCGTGTCCTTGACCATGATCGTGAAATCGGTGATGGCCGGCGAATAGACCGCGCCGCCCGCGCACGGCCCCATGATCGCGGAAATCTGCGGCACGACGCCCGAGGCGAGCGTGTTGCGCAGGAAGATGTCGGCGTAGCCGCCGAGCGAGAGGACCCCTTCCTGAATCCGCGCGCCGCCCGAATCGTTCAGGCCGACGACCGGCGATCCGAGCTTCACGGCCAAATCCATGATCTTCACGATCTTGGCGGCGTTGGTCTCCGACAGCGATCCGCCGACGACCGTGAAGTCCTGCGCGAAGGCAAACACCTGACGGCCGTCGACGAGGCCGTGGCCGGCGACGACGCCGTCGCCGGGGACAACCTGATCCCCCATGCCGAAGTCGCGGCAGCGATGCGTGACGAGCTTGTCGACTTCCTCGAACGTGCCGGGGTCGAACAACAGGTCGATTCGCTCGCGCGCGGTCAGTCTGCCGCCGGCGCGCTGTTTGTCGAGCCGCTCCTGGCCGCCGCCGAGCTCGGCGCGCCGCTCGAGGTCTACGAGAATCTCTTCGGGCTTCAGGCTTTCACCGCCTGCATTTTTTCCCAGTCCTTCAGGAATTTCTCAAGGCCGCTCGCAGTGAGCGGATGGTTGTAGAGCGCGTCGATCACCGCCGGCGGGCACGTGGCGATGTCGGCGCCCAGCCGCGCGGCTTCGACGACGTGCATCGGACCGCGGCAGCTGGCCACCAGCACCTCGGTCTTGAAATCATAGTTGTCGTAGATGAGGACGATGTCGCGCACGAGCTCCATGCCGTTGGTCCCGATGTCGTCGAGGCGCCCGACGAACGGACTGATGTAGCTCGCGCCGGCCTTCGCCGCGAGCAGCGCCTGCGCCGGCGAAAAACAGAGCGTCACGTTGACGGGGATGCCTTCGCCCGACAACGCCTTGCAGGCCTTGATGCCGTCGCGCGTCAGCGGCACTTTCACCACCATGTGCTGATCGATCTTGGCGATGTCGTGCCCTTCGCGCAGCATGCCGGCGAAATCGGTGGCGGTGACCTCGCCGCTCACCGGGCCTTTGACAATGTCGCAGATCTTCTTCAGGTTCTGCCGGTAGTCGCCCGTCTCCTTGGCGAGGAGCGACGGATTGGTGGTGACCCCGTCGAGGATGCCGAGGTCCGCGATGGTCTGGATGTCCTTGATGCTGCCGGTATCGACGAAGATTTTCATGGTGTCATCTTTCTTCCGCGACTTTCCGCTCAGTCGACGATTCGGCCGCGGCCGCCACGCTCTACTTCTCTTCCTGAACCGGGTTCGTGAGCTCCCCCACGCCTTCGACCTTGATCGTGACCGTGTCGCCAGCCACGATCGGGCCGATGCCTGCCGGCGTGCCGGTCGCGATGATGTCGCCCGGCTCGAGCGTCATGACGAAGGTCACGAATTCCACGAGCTGGTCGATCGGAAAGACGAGGTGACCGGTCGTCGACGACTGACGCCGCTCGGCGTTGACCCACCCCTCGACGGCGCGCGAATCGCCGGTCAGGCCGGTCGCGATGCACGGTCCGATCGGCGCGAAGGTATCAAAGCCCTTGCACCGTGTGAATTGCGATTCCTTCTTCTGCAGATCGCGCGCCGTCACGTCGTTGACGCACGTCAGCCCCAGAATATAGTCCCACGCCTTCGCGCGCGGCACGCGGTGCGCGCGGCGCCCGATGACGACACCGACCTCCGCTTCATGATCGACGCGGCCCACGCCCGGCGGCAGCCGGATGGCGTCGCCCGGCCCGACGACCGCGGTCCGCGGCTTGATGAAGATGAGCGGCTCGGCCGGAAGCGCTTTGCCGGTTTCGAGCGCGTGATCCTTGTAATTCCGTCCGACGCAGACGATCTTGGACGGCAACACCGGCGCCAGCACCTTGACCGCCTGCAAGCCGCCGGGAATGACGGCGCCTTGCGTATAGCCGGCAAAGATGTCGTCGCCCGTCAGCACGGCGCGCCGCAGCTCGCCGCCGCGCTCGATGGCGTAGAACGTCTCGCTTTGCTTGTTCACCCGATAGATGTGATCCATGACGGCGATTCTAAGTCATTAACGCCATTACCGGGCCGTCGCTTCTTCGGTATTCGACGGTCCGCTCAGATTGCCGGCCTTGTCGACCGCCTTGACGGCATAGAAGAAGTGCGACCCCGACGCCACCTCGTCCTTGAACGCCGTTTCCTGGATAGGCGCGGGCGTGATGGGCGCGAGCGTGTCACGCGTCGTGCCGCGCAGCACGATGTAGCCGGCGAGATCCTTCTCGCCGTTGGCCTGCCAGATCAAGCTGACGGCGCCCGCGGTGGCGACCGACTGGAGACCTTGTGGCGCAGCCGGCGGAAAGGTGTCGACAAGCGTGGTGCAAACCGACGGCGCTTCGGCGCTCTCGATCGACAGCTCGCCAATCCCCTCGACCGTCCGCACCGCGTAGCAGCGCTCGGTCCCCCAGGACATGCGCTTGTCGTCGTAGGTCGGCTCGGCGGTCGGCGACGAGGTCAAGCGCGTCTCGCCCGGCTTGGCGGGCGCCGTCGTCTTCGGGCTTTCGCTGGGCGCTGCCGCCGATGTCGCGGGCGGCACGTCGTAGACGTTGTATCCGATCGAGGGCTCGACGTACCCAACCAGTCTGGACGGAAGGATATCGCCGCTCGCCGGTTCCCGCATTCGCGCGATGCCGCTCGGCGCCTGCCACGTGACCGTGATGGTCGTCTCGTCGTACGTCACCGTCGGCGGCGCCGGCGGCGGCGGCGGCGCGGGAACGAGCGGGACGAGCTTGCGAGGCGTCATCGGTCCCCGCTGTCCATGCTTGTTGACGGAGACGGCCACGTAGATGCGCACCGGGACTTGCAGCGGCGGACCGATGAGCGGTCTGGGCACATCTTCGACCGAGGCCGGTTTTTTCCGGGTCTGTTTCTTGGTGACCTCGAGCGGCACGAGCGACGCCGCGGTCAGCGTCTCCTCGACCCGCGCCTTCGAGCCTTGCTCGAGCCCGGCGCCCTCGGGCGGCTCCATGTCCGCAATCGGCTCGTCTTCCTCGACCACGATATTCGGATCCCTGGGCGCTTTGACGGTGACGCTCCCGACCCTCGGATCGCGCTTGAACAGCTCTTCGTCTTTCACGTCGGGTCCGCTGAACCCGTAGACGTCGACGCGCACGACGTTGGCCGGCCGCGAGCCGTCGGCGTTGACGCTCGGGACGCTGAACTGCAGATCGACCGTCTCGCCGCGGCGCGTCGCCGTGAGCTCGGACGGCGGCTGGGGCAGCCTGACGAGGGGCGGCAGCGGCGGCCCTTTCTTCCCGCACGCCGTCATCGCGAGGACGATGAGAACAACGATCAACGCAGAACTCGCAGAACCCGCGGAGAAAGCGTCGCTCTGCGAGTTCTGCGTGTTCTGCGTGTTCTGCGTTGATCGTCGTGGTGGACGACGACGAATCACAGAATGTACCGCGACAGGTCTTCGTTCTTGACGATATCGGCCAGCATTCGCGAGACGTAGTCGCCGTCGATCGTGACGTGCTTGTCCACGAGATCGGGGCCTTCGAACGAGATCTCGTCGAGCAGCTTCTCCATCACGGTGTGCAGCCGCCGCGCGCCAATGTTCTCGGTCCGCTCGTTCACGATCGTCGCGAAATCGGCGATGCGATCGATCGCGTCGACGGTGAAGATGAGATTGATGGCTTCGGTCTCCATCAGCGCGATGTACTGCTTGACGAGCGCGCTGCGCGGCTCGGTCAGGATGCGGACGAACTCGTCCTTGCCGAGCGCGTCGAGCTCGACGCGAATCGGAAAACGCCCCTGCAGCTCGGGAATGAGATCCGACGGCTTGGACACGTGAAACGCACCGGCGGCGATGAACAGGATGTGGTCGGTGCGCACCATCCCATACTTGGTGTTCACGGTCGTGCCTTCGATGATCGGCAGGATGTCGCGCTGCACGCCTTCGCGGCTCACGTCGGGCCCGTGGCCCCCCTCGCGTCCGGCGATCTTGTCGATCTCGTCGATGAAGATGATCCCCGCCTGCTCGACCCGCTCGACCGCCGTGCGCGCGACGCTGTCCATGTCGATGAGCTTCTGCTCTTCTTCCTGCGTCAGGTACTCGAGCGCCTCGGGCACCTTCACGCGCCGCTTCTTCGTCTTGCCCTGGAACAGACCCGGCAGCATGTCTCTCAGGTTGATGTCGACTTCCTCGACCGACGAGCCGCTGACGATCTCGAAGGACGGAAACGACTTCTCGCGCACGTCGATGTCGACCACGCGGTTGTCGAGACGGCCGGCGCGCAGCTGCTCGCGGAACCGCTCGCGCGTCTGATGCTGCTGCTCGCGCGCGTCGCCCGCGTCTTCGTCCGGCGCGATCGGCCGCGGCGGCGGCAACAGGATGTCGAGCAGCCGCTCCTCGGCGTTCTGCGCCGCCTTCACGCGCACTTCCTCGAGCCGCTCCTCGCGCACCATGTCGACGCCGAGCTCGGTCAGGTCGCGCACCATCGACTCCACGTCGCGCCCAACGTAGCCGACCTCGGTGAACTTCGACGCCTCGACCTTCACGAACGGCGACTGCGCGAGCCGCGCGAGCCGGCGCGCGATCTCGGTCTTGCCGACGCCGGTCGGCCCGATCATCAGAATGTTCTTCGGCGCGATCTCCTCGGCCAGCTCCGGCGAGAGCTTCTGCCGGCGCGTGCGGTTTCTGAGCGCGATCGCGACCGCCCGCTTCGCCTTCGCTTGCCCGATCACGTATTTGTCGAGCTCAGCGACGATTTGGCGCGGCGTCAGCGCCTCGGTGGAGGTCTGCGTGGTTTCCGGCAGGTAGATGGCCACTTACAGCTCTTCCACGACGATATTTGAGTTCGTGTAGATGCAGATGCCCGCCGCAATGACCATCGCCCTTTCGGCGATGCCGCGCGCGTCGAGCTCCGTGTTGTTCACCAGCGCTCGCGCGGCAGCCAGCGCGAAGGGCCCCCCGGATCCAATCCCCACGATCCCATCGTCGGGCTCGATGAGATCGCCGGTGCCCGAGAGGAGGAACGTCGTGCTCTTGTCGAGGACGATGAGCATCGCTTCGAGACGGCGCAGGATGCGATCGCTGCGCCAGTCCTTCGCCAGCTCCACGGCGGAGCGCTCGAGATTGCCGCGATACTGTTCGAGCTTCGACTCGAACCTCGAGAAGAGCGCGAAGGAATCGGCCGCCGAGCCCGCAAAGCCGGCGAGGATGCGGTCGTTGTAGAGGCGTCGAATCTTGCGAGCGCCCTGCTTGACGATGGTCTGGCCGAAGGTGACCTGGCCGTCGCCGGCGAGCACGGCGCGATCACGGTGGCGGACGGCGAGAATCGTGGTGCTGTGAAACACGGTTTTCTGACTGTATCGGCGGCGGGATCAGGGTGTCAAGAAAACGGGACGTTTCCTGCACTCGTGCGGGGACACGCGCGCGCGAATTCTCGTGCGTATCGGCCGAAATCGGCCGATACTTAAGGAATCCTTATGAGGCCGTCTGGCAGGCGCGTTGCTATTACAGAAGGCAGGAGTGGGTAGGCCATGAAACGAATATTCCCCGCGTGGTCCGGTTTCGCAATGGCCGTGCTGGTGCCGATGTTCTTGCTGGGAGCCCCGGCAGCTTCGTCCGCCCAACACACGCAATCGGGCGGTAGCTCGGGCGGCGGGTCGTCGAGCGGCGGTAGCTCGGGCGGTGGGTCGTCGAGCGGCGGCAGCTCGGGCGGCGGGTCATCGTCGAGCGGCGGGTCGTCGAGTGGCGGATCGTCGAGCGCCGGCGTCTCGCGCGGCAGCAGCGGCTCGCACGTCAGCAGCGGCGGATCGGCGGTGCAGCGCGGATCGACGAGCGCCAGCGGAACGGTGCAGCACGGATCGACGAGCGGCGGCACCAGCACGACCGGCAGCGGCGCGGGGACACGCGCGGTCTACCGCGGCGACCCCGGCACGGCTAATGGCACTGGTGTCACGAGCGCGGTGCCCACGTATTCGCGCCCGTCCAATGGCCGGCCGATCATTGGCCAGGCCGTTCCGCGCACCGGCCCCGCGCCCGTGCCCGGCGGAGGGACGGTGTTTGTGCCGACCGGCTACTTCCCGTTTGGCTTCGGCGGCTTCGGGTACGGGTACGGCTATGGCTACGGGTACGGATACGACCCGTACGGCTATTACGGTGGATATTACGATCCGCTGATGGACCCGTACGGCTATGGCGGCATCGACCCGTACGGCGGCTCTTATGGGCAGGCCAGCAGCTCTTACCCGAAAGAGCAGGCGTCGCTTCACCTGAAGATCAAGCCGCGAGACGCCTCGGTCTTCGTGGACGGCTACCTCGCCGGGATCGTTGACGACTTCGACGGCATCTTCCAGCGTCTCCACATCGAAGCGGGAGCGCATCACGTGGAAATTCGCGCGCCCGGCTACGAGACGCTGACCTTCGAGGTGCGGCTCGATCCGCATCACACGACGACCTACACGGGCGAGCTGAAGAAGATTCAGTGAGGCGCGGGACACCCTGGGTACACTGTCGCGCCTTCGCGTAATCGCGGCCGTCTCGGGCATCTACGATGCGACAATCGGCGTCGTGATGCTGGCGGGACGGCCGCTTCTCTCTCGCCTCTTCGCCGTCCCTCTTCCCCAACCTCCGATTCACGCGGATCTCAACGGCGTCTTCCTTCTCGCGGTGGCCGCGGGTTATCTCATCCCCTTTCGCGATCCCGATCGCGGACGCGGCTATTTATGGGTGATGGGGCCGCTGCTCAAGGGCGGAGGGGCGCTGGCGTTCATCCTCGACTACATCTTCAGGCAGTCGCCGCGGTCTTTTCTCATATTTGCGGCGAGCGACGGCGCGCTCGCGCTCGTCACGCTGTACGTGCTGCTGACCGCGCCCGCCATCGCGTCCACGCGTACACCGGAATCCCAGCGGCCATAACCCCCAACCCGGCGAACGCCACACCGGGCGCTTCCGCCACGGTGTTGGCGACAATGGCGAAACCGACCAGACAGAAGAGCGCCGGCGCCCACGGATATCCCCATGCACGAAACGTGGTCGGTTCGCCCTGCCGGCGAATGACGAACAGCGAGAGCACGGCGAGCGCCGAGAAGAGAATGACGGCGAATCCGGTGTAGGTCAGCAGCCCGTCGAACGTTCCCGACAACACGAGCAGACAGCTCCATCCCGCCTGCGCGAGAATGGCGACCGCCGGCGTGTGATACCGCGGATGCACGCGCGCGGCCGACCGGAAGAAGGCATCGTCTCGCGCCATCGCAAAGTACACGCGCGGTCCGGCCAGCGTCATCGCGCTCATGCTGCCCAGCACGACGACGATCGCCAGCGCCGCGAACACGCCGCCGGCCGCCGATCCAAAGAGCCGATCCGCCGCCAGCGCGCCGACGCTGATCGCGCCGACCAGAGCGCTATGCGGCAGGACGCGCAAATAGAGCGCGTTGAGCGCGAGGTAGAGGACGGCGACGGTCGCCGTGCCGAGCGCGAGGGCGCGCGGCACGTTGCGCTCGGGCTCTCGGATCTCTTCCGCGACGTAGACCGCCGCGTTCCAGCCCGAATAGCTGAACATCACCGGAACGAGGGCGAGCAGCCACAGGTGCCACGCACCGGGTGGCGCCGGCGCCGCGGCCGGCTGCGGAGCGGCCGGCTGAGCGACGAGAAACCCGATGATCACGAACAGCGCCAGCGCGGCGACCTTGACGAGCGTCAGCGCGTTCTGCATCCAGCGGCCTGGACCGAGGCCGCGCGCGTGAATCAGGGCGAGCGCGATGATGAGCGCCATCGCGACGAGCGACCGGCTGGAGATCGTCAGCGTCAGCGGACCGGCGTGGAAGGCGGCGATCGCGGCCGCGCGGCCGGCGCCCGGAATGAACCGGTCGAGATAGGCGGTGACGCCGACGGCGCCCGCGGCGATCGCACCGGCAAACCCGGCGACAAACGACGTCCAGCCGGTGAGAAACGCGGCGAGTCCGCCGAAGCTCTCGCGCAGGTACACGTACTCGCCGCCCGCCTGCGGACGCCGCGTGGCCAACTCCGAGTACGCGAGCGCGCCGGCAAACGCCAGCGCGCCGCCGGCCGCCCACACGCCGAGCATCGCCGCCGAATTGGGCAGCATGGCGGCCACCACGCCCGGTGTGGTGAAGATGCCGATGCCAATGACGTTGGAGACGACGATGACGGCGGCGTCGAGCGGGCCGAGCCGCCGCTCGAGACCGATCACTCGCGCAACGTCCCGGTTGTGGCTGCCAGGGCGGCCGGCAACATCAGCATGGTCAGGGCACCATGACCTGACGCGCGATCTGGTAGACGCCGATGCGCGTCCACGGCCCGGATCCGTACTTGGCGGACAGTTCCACCTTCGCATCGACGAAATGGGAGTTGCGCAGCATGTCCTGACGCGGATCCGTGGAGGTATACCCCTGCTGCGATCGGATCGTGAGCATCGGCGTCGTTGCGCCGGGCGCGAGGCCGCGCGAGCCGGCGGCCGTGAGGAATCCGCTGCCCCATTCGGCGGGATCGTTGACGAGACGGAAGAGCGCGTTCACCTGGAGCGACGACAGCGTCTGGGGGGACGCGTTCTTGAGCGTGAACGAGATGGAGGGTACGAGCTTGTTCTGGCCGTTGACGAGTCCGGCGTCGTACCAGCCGGTCGAGACGGTCAGCACCTGCAGACCCTTGGCGAGATCGACCTTGGGTCCGCAGCCGGCGAAGACGACGAGGCCGACGAGGCTGTTGAGGACGAAGACTCGGGCACGCGCTGAAGGCATGCGCGTATTCTAGAATATTCGCACGTCCATCCGCTTGAGGGCCTCGTCTTTGGTGATCTGCCGCGCCTGAAACGCCGCCAGGTCGCCGCCGCGAATCTTGATGATCACCGTCCGCGCGTCGCTGTCGGCCGGCGCGAGCAGCGGCCGTTCGTCGTGCCGGCGCGCGGCGACGGTCAACCATTCGTCGGGACCGAGCCCGAGCGGCACGCTGTAGAGGAGCATCGCCTCCATGATCTGCTGCTGGATCTCGGCACGATAGGCGCCGTCGGGATCGACCAGGATCGGATCGGGCGAGGCGGCATCGTCGGCGGTGAGGGTGGCGGGGGTCCCGGTCTCCAGGCGCGCACCCTTGGTCGGCGCCGCAGCCGGGCTCTCGGTCGTGGAAGAGACGGCGATCGGCGCGACCTGCAATTCGACGCGCTTCAACGCCTGCTGCAGATTCGTGTCGCCGGCGGCGTCGATGTGCGCCTTGAGCGCCTTGAGCGCGCTTTGGAGCCCGAGATCGTTCTGGTCGAGGGCCCGGAGCGTCAAGAGGAACGTGCCCTGAAGCGGCGGCACCTCGATGTCGAAGAACACCCCGTATCCGGTGAGCCGGAAGCCGCGCACGTGCGCGTTTTCCGGGTTCTCGGGCACAAACGACTGCGCCTGCACCGCCGCCTTGAAATGGTCGCGGACGAGCGTCGCGCCGTGCTCGACGGCGCCTTCGAGCATCCGCTCCATCTGCGTCACCTGATAGCGCGCCTGCTGCTGTTGGTCGGCCGCCGCCCGGGCGGACACCGAGCTCTGCGCCGCGGCCGGCGTGGCGCCGGCGGCAACGACCAGGCCGACGATCATTGATGCGATACCCCTCACGACATTCCCCCTACTTCTGCGAAGACACGCGCAAGACATAGTTGAGCATCTCGCGGTTCTTCGCCACTTCGATGCCCGTGTTGTTTTGAATGAGTCCGAGATTCTGGTCGATCCGCACGAGATCCGCGCGGCGCTGTGTGTTGACGTCGCGGAGCGCCGCGGCGAGCTGCAGAGAGAACTCGCGCTGCTGCTGCTTGGAGCCTTCTTCGAGCGCGTGGATGCGGCGGATGAGATCGGCAGGCGCCGGCGCGCTCGCCAGACTGGCGGCGCGGAATTCCGTGCGGAGCTGCTGCTCGAGCGCGGTCAGGTCGCCGCGCCACGGCGCGGGAGCGGACTTCGCGAGACTGACGTCCTGCGCCACGTTGCCCACAGGGGCCACCGGGGCCGCCTTCGACCAGCCCGTGCGAACCGTCAGCCCGTCGGCGTTGTAGCGGACGTCCAGATTCGCGAGGCCGGCCGACACGCCGAGGAAGAGCAGCGCGGCAGCGACCTGCGCCCACGCCGGAATGTCGCGCCACCAGGTCGCGGCTGGTGGCTGGTGGCTGGTGGCTGGACTGACGACTTGCGACATGCGACTTGCGACGACAAATGGCGCTTCCGGCGGCGCCCACTGGGCGAGCTCGGCGCGCACGCCGCGCAGGTCGGCGAGATCGGCGCGGCAGCGTCCGCACGCTGCGAGATGCGCGTCGAAGGTCTCGCGCACGACGGGATCAATATCGTCGTAGAGGTACGCGATGAGCACGTCATCGCGATTGCCGGTGTATGCGCAGGATGTGTCTGTCATGGTGAATCCAACCTACGTCAGAGAAGCTCCCCGAGTGTGTGCCAGTTCGCGGCGGAGTACGGTGAGCCCCTGATAGAGCCGCGTTTTCACCGTGCTCAACGGGCAGCCGACCAGATCCGCGATCTCCTGGAACGTGAGCCCGTGGTATTCCTTCAAAATGATCGCCGTCCGCTGCTCTTCGGGCAAGCGTTTCATCGCCCGCTCCACAATCCGCGTGAGGTCTTTTCGGGCGACCAGATCTTCGATCGACTCGGACGGCTCGCGCGTGGCGGCCAGATCGAGCAGATCAACGTCCTCGGGCGCCTGCACCGTCGGCGTGCGGCGCTCGCGCCGGACCCAGTCGCGGCACAAGTTGAGCGCGATGCGATAGAGCCAGGACGAGAACTTCGCCTGCCCCCGAAAGCCACCGAGCGCGCGGTAGGCCCGGAGAAACGTCTCCTGGCACACGTCGCGCGCATCCTCTTCGCGGCCGATTTGACGGTACGCGAGGGCATAGATGGGGCGCTCCCATCGCAAGATCAGTTGATTGAAACTGTCAGCATCGCCGCCAATCGAGCGCGCGACGAGCTCTTCGTCCGTCCACGTCATGCGGAGCGCGGAGGGCCCTCTTTTCTCATTTATTAAGACGGCGAACGGCCTGGGAGAGTCGGGCCATTCTGGCGGCAAGGCCCATTATATCGTCGATAGACCTAACGTCTGCTTTATCTGATATTTACGGGTTTGGCTGCGCGGTGGACGAAGGAGCCGGCGAGATGGCGCGCTCGGTCGCAATGGCGTACAATCGGCGCCCACGACCCCCGAATGCCCCAAGACGCACCCACCCGGCGATCACGCCCGGCCGGCGGCGTGGCACCGGATAGCCGGTCCACCCACGCCGAGACGCCTGCCCGGCCGCTCGTGTCGCTGCTCGCGCACGCAACCCGCGTGATCGACGTGCTGCCGCACCTCCATCAGCACGCGCTCGAGATGACCGGCGGCACCTGTTCGCTGCTCTTTGAGCTCAACCCGCGCAACGGCGCCATGCAGGCCACCTCTGGCTTTGGACTGGACGCGTTGCCGACCGAGCCGCTCGCCACCGACCCGGACGAAACCGCGCTCGTCAACGAGGCGTTCGACCGCCGCCAGCCGACGCTCGTCGCCGACGCCGACCGCCGAACGCCGGAGCTGGCCGCGCGCCTGGGCACGCGCGCGGCGCTGCTCGTGCCGCTCGCGCACGGCACCGCGCGCGTCGGCATGCTGGCGATCGGCTTCGCCGCTCCGCCGAAGGCCAGCACCGTCCAGGCCGGCGCGGCCGACGTCGCCGATACGTTCCTGACGGCGCTCGAGCTCTTCCGCCTGCGGCAAAGCGAGGCGCTGCAGCGCGATCTGCGCGAGCTGCTCGACGAATTCGGCCAGAGTCTCTCGGCGACGCTCAACCTCACCGCCGGACTCGATATTTTCTGCCACGGCGCGAACCGGCTGTTCGGCGCCGACCGTACGTCGGTGTGGATCCACGATCGGCGCGCGCGCCATCTCGTGCTGCACGCCTCGTCGGATCCCGAGCATGTCGCGCGCGGCGTGCGCGTCGGCACCGACGACCCCCTCTCGCTCGCCGCCTCCGCGATGCGCAGCGTCCGCGCCGGGCTCGCCGTTCCGCACGGCGAGGACGCCACCGCGACGGTGACGGTGCCGCTGCGCGGAACGCGGCGCGCGCTCGGCACGATTGTCTTCGAAGGCGTGCGGGTCGAGCCGGGCGGGGAGCTCGCGCTGCTTGACCGCGCCGACGAGCTCGGCCGGCAGCTCTCGAGCGCCGTCGAAAACATGCAGCTGCTCGCCGACGTGATGCGATCGCGCCGCGAGCTCGAGAACACGTTCGACTCCATCACCGATCTCGTCGCCGTCTCCGATCGCCGCGGCCGCATCGTTCACGCCAATCACGCGTTCGCCAGCCGCGTCGGCTCGTCGCGCGATCAACTCGTCGATCGTCCGCTCGGCGACTACATCGGTCCGGAGCTGACGCGGTGGCTGGCGGAACACGAGTCGGACGCCACCCGGCCGCGCGGCCAGGAGGCCGTCACGCGGGAGATCGTCGACCCCGTGCTGAAGGGCGGCTTCCTCGTCACGATCACCGATCTGCTGAATCATGAGCGCGAGCCTGTCGGCAGCGTGATCGTCGCGCGCGATCTCACCCCGCAGGTCAAGCTCGAGGCCGAGCGCGAGGCGCTGCGCAAGCGACTCACGCAGTCGGAGAAGCTGGCCGCCCTCGGACAGTTCGTGGCCGGTATCGCGCACGAGCTGAACAACCCCTTGCAGGGCGTCCTCGGGCACCTGGAGCTGCTGCGCGCCACCGGCGCCTTCCCCAAGCAGCTGCGGCGCGAAATCCAGACGATTTACCGTGAAGCCGACCGGGCGGCGAAGATTGTGCGCAACCTGCTGGTCTTCGCGGGATCGCGGCGGCTCACCAGGCGGCCGGTCAGCCTCAATGCCATCCTGCACAAGGTCGTTGCCCTGCGCGCGCCGGCATGTCGTGCTCAGGACATCGAAGTCGTGCGACACTATGACGAGAAGCTGCCGCGTGTGCAGAGCGATCCGCTGCTCATCCACCAGGCGTTCTTGAACATCGTGATGAACGCGGAGCAGGCGGTCGCCGCGACCGGCAAGCCGGGACGGATCGAGATCACGACATCGATGGCGCGCTCGGGCAATCGCATCATCACGACGGTGCACGACACCGGCGCCGGCATTCCCGCCGACACGCTGCCGCGCATCTTCGAGCCGTTCTACACGACGAAGGAAGTCGGCAAAGGCACGGGCCTCGGCCTGACGATCGCGTACGGGATCGTGCAGGAACACGGCGGGCAAATCGTCGCCTCCAACCATCCCGACGGGGGCGCGTTGTTCACCGTCGAGCTGCCGGCCGGACCGACCGCAGGACGCTGACGCATCATGGACGAAACGTTTCTCACGACCGAAGAAGTTCTGGAATATCTCCAGGTGAATCTGCGGACCGTCTACCGGCTGATCAAGGCGGGCAAGATTCCCGCCGTGCGCGTCGGCCGGCAGTGGCGGTTCCGCAAACGCGACATCGACGCGTGGCTCGACAGCCAGCGTCCCCGCGGCGGCGGCCCGCGCCCGTCACCGGCGACGGCGCCGCGCCCCGCCGCCGGCATGACACGCCCGCGCATCCTCGTCGTCGACGATGAAGCGAGCATTCGCGATCTGCTGGCGAAGACCCTCGCGCTCGCCGAATATGACGTCGACGTGGCGCCCGACGGACGCTCCGCGCTCGAGCGCATGCGCCTCTACCCGTACGACCTGCTCATCGCCGACTTGAAGATGCCCGGCATGGACGGCCTGGCGGTGATCCGCGAAGCCAAGCGCTACAAGGCGGATCTGCCGGTCATCATCATCACCGGCTTCTCCACCGAATCGAGCGCGATCGAGGCGGTCAACCTCGGCGTCGCCGGCTACCTCACGAAACCATTCCGTGTCCCGCAAGTCCTCGCCGCAGCGGCCAAGGCGCTCGGCGAATAAACGTCAATTTGATCCAGCTCTCGAACCTCACCAAATCGTTCGGCGATCGCGTGCTGCTGGACGACGTCACCTGGCAGATCACCGACCGCGAACGCGTCGGCCTCTGCGGCCCCAACGGCGCCGGCAAGACGACGCTCCTGCGCATGATGGCGGGGCTCGACGAACCCGATTCCGGCGCGGTGCTCAAGCCGGCGGCGCTCACCGTCGGGTACTTGCCGCAGGATGGCCTGAACCACTCGGGCCGCTCCGTGTTCGAGGAAGCGGCGAGCGCCTTCGGCGAGCTGCTCGCGATGAAGGACGAGATGCACGCGCTCGAAGCGCGGCTGGGCGACGACGCGGTGCCGGCGGCCGAGCACGAACAGATGCTCGCGCGCTACAGCGATCTGCAGGAGCGCTTCCGCTTCGGCGACGGCTACAGCATCGAACTCAAGACGGCCACGGTGCTGCAGGGGCTCGGCTTCACGCCGGCCGATTTCGATCGCCGCACGGAAACGTTTTCGGGCGGCTGGCAGATGCGCATCGCGCTGGCCAAGCTGCTCCTCGGCCAGCCGAACCTGCTGCTGCTCGACGAACCGACGAACCATCTCGATCTCGAAGCGCGCAACTGGCTCGAGAGCTTCCTCGTCGCGTATCCGTACGCCGTGATTCTCGTCTCGCACGATCGCTTCTTTCTCGACGCGGTCGTGACCCGCATCGCCGA
>JADGOC010000127.1 GCA_017883165.1 Acidobacteriota bacterium | reverse complement strand
GAAGCGCTGCTTTGAATACTGCAAGGCCGTGCTCGAAGGCGCTCAGCCTATCTAAACGCTGCGGCGTTATTGGGGACCTACTCTGCCCCATGGTGCGGTTTCTCTCAGCGGGTGAGCGTTCCGCCCCACGTTGACCTTCGCGCGACCGTCGTTCTGTTACAGTACCTGGCAGCGATCGATCCCGTCTCGAAGGAGCGTCTCATGACGTCTGACTTACGCCAGGCTCTCCGCTCCCTTCGCCGCGCCGCCTGGTACTCTGCGACGGTCATCGGCGTGATCGCGTTGGGCGTGGCGCCCGCATCACGGGATGCGCTGGCACAACGACTCCGGGCTGCTGTACGGCTGGCTCGTGGAGAACCGTGCGCCGCACACGAACTGGGAGGCTGCTGATGCTGCTGGTGATGGTCACGTGGCTGCTGTCGATCTCGTCCAGCCAGGCTCCGGCATCCGCCGCACCCGTTGACGTGTCGACCGTCAAGGTCGGCCCTCCCGCGACCGTCACGGAGCTCGATCTCGGGAAGCTCAAAGGCGAGCTACGCGAGATCGGCTGGTCGCCGGATGGCGCCCAGTTGTATGTCCAGACCGCGGACGGCGATCCGAGGTCGGCGAGGCGACGACACTATCTGGTGCCCACGGCCGGCGGCGCCGCGACGGCGATCGACACGCAGCCCGAATGGGCGACCGCCTACTGGGAGTTCAAGTCCGATCGGACCGCACCCGGCATCGGCTCGCTGATGATCGATCTTAGGCAGACGCTCGAGAAGGTGAAGATCGGCACCGGCTCCGGCCGTCCGGGCGAGATGGGCATTCCCGAAGGCATATCCGTCGACAAGATCGCCGAAGGGCAGCACGAGAACGTGGCGCGCTTCACGCTGCTCGGCGAGACCATCAGCGAGTTCGTGAACGAGGTGCCGATCCCGGGGCTGATGTTCAGCTGGGGACCCAGCGGGAGCGGCACAATCGCCTACACCGATCGCGAGACGGGCCACCTGCTGCTGCTGGACCAGCACAAGCACAAGCAGACCGTCGCCGGCATCAAAGACGCGCTGCTGCCCGCGTGGTCGATCGACGGGACGCGGCTCGCGTGGGTACAAAAGGCCGGCCGCAAGAAGTACACGCTGTTCACGGCGCCCGTCTTTCTCGCCCGCTGACGGCGGGGCACTGATCGTCACCGATTGGTAACGAGCAGTCGCCCAGTGGCGACCGTACGGCCCAAGAAACCCGCCGCCAGTGCGGCGTCTATTCGGTCGCGTTAGACGTCGATGATGGGTCCGGGAGCAGGAGGTGGCGGCATCCTGGCCTGTTGACGCTTGCGAAGGGCCACGACAATCGCCACGCATCCCGTCCACGTCGGCAGCATGTCGGCAACCGGCAGGAACTCCAGGGCAAAGGTCGGCAGCAACAAGGGATGGAACCCGATGAGCCGCCATGTCAGGATCATCGCCGTCACGTCGAGCAGTTCATCGGCAAATGCCCACCCGAACGGACCCAGGAGCAATTGGAGCGCATCGGTCGTCACGGCGACGGCGTAGGCGAGCCGCACGCGCGTTCGTGTCAGAACTGGAGATTGAAATCTGCCTAGGAAAGCCTTGAACACGTCGTCAACGAGTATACCGACCCTCACCGGAACGTCGTAAGGCAGCAGGCGCGTGGCCTATTTCGGAGGATAGATGCTCAGGTACGAGTATGCCGACGCGATTTCCGACGCGTTCAGGTAGTTGAACACCGGCATCCGGCCTCTCGACAACACGCCGCCGGCGCTCAACGGAATCGGCGCGCCTTCACGCACTTTCTGCACGAACTGGTAGAACGTCTTCTGGTGCGGCATGCTCGCCAGCGGGGGAATGACGTCGTTCATGACCGTCGTGGTCGGCGTGTTCGAGGGTCCGGTGGCATCGTGGCAGATATGACACGTGCCTTTGACGATCAACTCACCAACGCGAGCGCTCGGTTCGGTGATGACCCGCTGCCGGTGTTCGGCCCCGGGCACGCCGGCCATCTCGTCCAGGTAGGGCCGCAAGACCGTGATCTCCGCCTCGGAAAGATGATCAAAGGACGGCATGTTGTGGCCGCCCACCTTGAGGCGCTTCCGCAAATCGGCTTCGGTGCCCTCCGTGAGCTGGCGGATGAAGGCCGCATCGGCCGGCCGGCCCATGGCCTTCATCCGTTCGGTCATCCATTGAAAAGAGGCCGCCTGCACCGGGCCAATGAGGGCATTGATCTCCGGCGGTGAACCGGATCCATCCGGCTTGTGGCACGCGCGGCAGCTGATGCGATACAGATCGGCGCCGTTCAGCACGAAGGCGCGGCGGGCCGTGTTGTCGCTACCTTGAGGAGGCGGCACCAGCGAAGGCGGCGGACTCCACTGGCCGCCCCAACCCATGCTGGAGCCTTCGATCGTCAGCCCCAGGTGATGCAGCGTGCTGGGACCTTCGACCGGCGTGACCTCGACAGCCGTCGGGCCCTGGTCTCCGCTCGTCGCTGGACGCGCGACGAGGCCCAGGGCGACAAGCAGCAACACTCCGCGGCGCCCTGCACGAGTACGGCTGCCCATGGTCCGCGTTCTGTTAGCGGCCCAGCACGAAATCGACCACGGCCGGCTTCGTCCCATCGACCGTCACCGGTTTCGGCGCCGACTTCAGCTTGGCGTGCCACACGCCAACCGAGTAGGTGCCCGGCGGCACGTTGTCGATCTTGTAGTGCCCGTCTGCTCCGGTCACCGCGTAGAAGGGGTTCTGCAGCACGACGACATACCCTTCCATCTCCGGATGGACGCGACAGAGCTGCACGTACGCGCAGGGCACCTTCGCGCACTTGGCGAACGTGTGATCCTTCGTCTGCCCTTGCGGCCACGTGCCGAGGTTGTACTTCTCGTAGTCCGGCGAGAAGACATTGTGCGCCGTCGGGTCGCTGTTCAGAAACTGGACCGTCGTACCGACGACGACCGGCAGTACGTGCGGGTTGAACTGCATCGACCGCTGGTCGATGTTGGCCGGCTTCGCCGGCGCGGGGAACGAACCGGACACCTGTTGAAGGTAGACAACGGCGTCAGCGCTCGACGGGAGCCCGGTCGCTTTGACCGTGCCTTGGATGACGCTACCGGCCGCGCCGGCGACGTCTGTGGAGACGGAACAAAGCGCGATGGCCATCAGCCCCGCGAGCACGACCGACACGCCTAACCGACGATGCATAAACCCTCCCCGAATTGTCGCAGGACGCGGAATCGCCCTGCGTGTGTCAGAACGCGAACCGCAGCAGGGCGTTCAGCGAGTGGTTGTCGCCCTGCCGAAGATCGCGCTGGTATTCGACCATTACTTTGACGTTCGCCCGCACGAGCGCGCTCATGTTGAGCGTCCCGATGCGGATGCTCTGCACCGCCGGGTCGGCCGGCGTCACCGTTTCGTAGCGTCCCGATGCCTGGAGCCACGGATAGATCATGTAGTCCGCCTGCGTGAACCACGCGTGGTAGGCGGGCTCGATCGCCTGGAGCAGCGCGCCGGTTGCCGCGTCGGTGGTATTCAGCGTGTCGGTCCCGTGAAGGTACGCGCCAAACACATTCAGGTCCTGATAAAAAACGCTCGCGTAGAATCCGGTCCGCAGGAAGTGACTGTCTTCGATGTTCACGTTTACGCCGCTATCGGTCTCGAGGGCGAACGGGATGCTGCTGGCGTCGCCCCGGTAGGTGAAGACGCCGACGCGCAGCGAGTTGTCGTGCCAATTCTTCTCCGGAATCGGCTGACCGCCGGTGTCGCCGTCGAGCCCCATGCCGCCGAACTTGTAGTCGAAGCGCGCGTAGACGTCCTTCGCGTTGTTGCCGTCGAACCGGCCCGTCGTGTCGCCGGGCGCCGCCATGACGCCGTTGGCGAGCCCAGCCACCCACATCGCGCGATGATTGATGATGCCGTACCCTTCGACGCCGTTGACGAGCGCCGGCAGCGAGATCGAATTCGGCGACAGCGCGTCCGCGCCGAGACCGGTGCCGCCGTTGACGCCGATGGGGTTGTAGTTGAACAGCGAATCGATTGCGCCGTCGGTGGCGATCCACATCTCCTGGAATCCATCGACGACGTTCGGCGCGAACTTGCCGATCCGGAAGTGGAAGAGATCTTCGGGCCCGAACGGCGAGTCGAAGCCCATGTGCGCGTGCTCGAGATCCACGGCGACGGAACCGTCGGCGTTCGCGCTAAAGGTCACTTCGGTAAAGTACGACACGTGCTCGCCGAGCGTGCCGGCGCCGAAGATGTTGACCTCCTGCGGAAACTGCAGGTCGTTGCTGATGCGGCTCACCGAGCCGTCGTCGTTGACCGACGACGTGTTCACCTCTGCCATCTTGACGTTGACCGCCAGCGGCACGGCGCTCGAGATCTCGCCGGGCCACACGGCCTGCGGCCAGAGCTTCTTGTAGGCCGGCGAGCCGAGACTGACGGCCGGCTGTTTGACCATCTCCTCGGTTTCGCCCGGCATGCGGTAGCCACGCAGACGGAACGCCTCTCCAAAGGCATTGAGCTTCGGGAAGACGATGTGGCACGTCTGGCAGCTGGTCTGATACTTCCGTGCAAACGCGGGCACGGCGTGCGCGGTGGACGCGATCGCCAGCAGGGCGACGCCAATCACCGCCGTTCGAACGACACGTTGTGCGGAATAGCGCTGAGCAATCACGCGGGCCCCCTAGCCGAATAAAACGGCGACAATCGGTTCATGCGATGCCGGAGCTCGGAGCAACGGCCGTACCGTCGATGGTGTGTGAACCTTACCCCAGCGGGGAAAGGCGGACTGTTTCATTTTGTACACCTTACTCGGTAACGTGATGGCCGACAAGGCGCGCGGTGAGCACGGCAGCGAGATAACATCCGGCGACGAGAATCAGCAGGAACCGGTAGCCCTCGAGGAGCGACAGGTATTCGCCGACCCCGCCGATCATCGCGCCGAGCAGGTTCGCGCCGAAATCGATCGCCGCCGACGGCGAGCGCTTGAAGCTGCTGCTGAAGAGCAGCCCCGCGCAGAACACCGGGCTGAACACGAGCAACCCGTAGAAGGCGGACTCCACCGCGCGGCTTTCGAAGCTGATGCGCCCGATCGGCAGCACGTAGTTCAGCGCCAGCAGGCCGAAGAGCACCGAGGCCACCGCCCACGGCCGGCGAATGTCCACGCGAGAGACGACGAGGGTGCTGGCCAGCGCCATCAGCAGCACCGACGCGATCGCGAGCGACGCCGACGACCAGGTCGATCCCCACAAGAGCGCGAACTGCACGATCGACTTGGTCTCGAGCAGCATGAAGCCGGCGCCGAGAAAGAAGAAGTGCCACGACCATCGGGCCGTGCCGGCGGTCCCGGTGATCAATGACGTGCCGAGCGCCGCAAAGACCGCGATTGCCGACACCACCAGGACGACCGCGAGCGCCGCGAGATAGTGACGCGGCAGCTCGGGCGCTCGCATGTAGAGGAACGGCCAGTCGTCGGTCGCGGGAATAATCGTGGGATCGCGGTCGAGCGTCCGCGCCGGGCTCGGCGCCTGCGGCTGCCCGTAGGCGAAAAAGCGGCTCGGCGGCGGCGGCACCGCGGCCAGCTCCTTCAGCCGCGGCCCCGCGAGCATGACGGCGAGATACGCGCGATCCTGATGCACGTGCGCCTTCGGCTCCTCGCCGAACGCCAGCGCGACGGTGTTGGCCAGCCGATCGACCAGCCACTTCTCGCGAAAATAGTTATAGAGCGCCATCACGCCGCGCGGCGACAGATGATCGCGCACCGCCCGCAGCGACTCTTCGGTGAACATGTAGCTCTCGAGGCGGACGCTCGAGAAGCTCGATTGCAGCGTCAGCGAATCGATCAGCGCGAATACGACGAGGTCGTATTTTTTCGTCGTCGTTCGCAGGAAGTGCCGCGCGTCATCGCAGATCATCGTGACGCGCGGATCCGAGTACGGATGATCGGGATGGTGCTCGAGGCCGAGACGCAGAATCACCGGATCGATCTCCACCGCGTCGACGTGGCGCGCCCCGTGCCGCAGCGCCGCGGCCACGTCGGTGCCGGTGCCCGCGCCGAGGATCAGGACGTTGTCGAAGGTGTCGCCGAACACGGTATACGGCCACTGGTAGAAGTATTCCTTCTGGTCGAGCGGCGCCATCGACTGATGAAAGATGTTGTTCACCTCAACGATGGTGTCGGTCCGATCCTGGTGGACCGTGATGCGGTAGTAGGGCGACCAGAGGCTGCCGCGCTCCATCTGATACACGACCGCCACGGAGATGACCAGCAGTGCGATGTTGGCAACCGCCATCGCGCGCCGCTGCTCGACGATGAACGGCAGCGCGGCCCCGAACGCGATGGCGAACCAGGCCGCGGGCGGAAGCTGAAGCCAAGACGCGACGGCAAATGCGGCGACGCCGGTGAGGCTGCCCAGGAGATTCACGGTGTAGGCGCGAAGCGGCGGCTGCGCCGCCAGCTCGCGGCCCATCCGCTGCGCGATCGTCACGAACAGCGCCGCGACGACGATGAACAGCAGCGGCAGCAGCATCGTGCTCTCGACCGTCGTCACCTTCTCGGCCGTGCCGCTCGAGAAGTAGATGCTCGTCGTGCTCGGGATCGCCACCTCGAGCCGCAGGCGATTGACGGCCACGACCACCGCGAGCTGCAGCGCCGGGAACAGCGCGAAGAAATTATGGCGCCGGCCGGCAAGCAGGCAGCCGACGCCGATGCCGAGAAAGCTCGCGAGGAGGATGAAGTTCGAGAAGTACGACAGGAGGCGGATGTACGCCGGCATCCACCGGATCAGCGCGACTTCGAGGAAAAGAGTCAGAAAAGATACGAGGAAGAGCCGGCCTGTCTTCATTCGTGATCCGCGCCGTAGCTGACGCCCAGTTTCGCGAGCGCGGCGTCCGGACATCCGTTCCACTTCGAGACGAACGCATTGCCCTGATAACCGAGATCGGCGATGCCCATCTTGGTCGTCCAGAAGCCGCTCGCCGTGAGATCGCGAAAGCTGGCGAAGAAGGCGACGGCATGGCTGAGCTCCGGCGTCGTCTGTGTAGACGCGATGTCGTCGAGGATCTGGCGGCGCTGCTCGTCGGTGCAGCGGACGAACGGCGTATTCGCGAAGCGCTCCTCGCACAGGTGGTCGACGAGCGCCAGCCCTCCGCGCATCGCGACCTGCCGCCGTGGCTGATCGATCATCATGAAATCCATGAACGCCGGCACGCCGGCGTCGGTCGCGCTGCCCGAGCGTTCGTCCCTCGGGATGATCAAATCGACGAGGACGGAGACGGTCGCGAACTCGCGCGCCGTGAAGAACTTCGGCTTGAAGGGCGTCCCCTGCCTGGCAGCCTGCCGCGCGGCCGTTCGCATGCGCTCGTGCGCCTGCTCGGCCTCGAGCGGCGTCCAGGAGATCACCGCCGCCGCCGCCACGGGCGCCGACGTGAAGAGCTTGAGCGCCGCCCGTCGAGAGATCGTCTTCATCACAGGCTCCCTTGGCTGCGCTGCTGCGCGATGTACTCGCTCGTGCGCATCGACAGCGCCAGAATCGTCCACGTGATGTTCTTGTCCGCGTTCGACACGAACGGGCCGCCGTCGGCGACAAACAGGTTCTTCACGTCGTGTGCCTGGCCCCACTTGTTGACGGCCGACGTCTTCGGGTCGTCGCCCATGCGCGTCGTCCCCGCTTCGTGAATGATCCGTCCGCCGTTGTCGAGGCGGTAGCCCTGCTCCCGCGTCGGCATCGGCGAGAGCGGGGTGCCGCCCAGCTCGTGGATGATCTCGCGGAAGGTCTCCTGCATGTGCTTCGCCTGGTTGTATTCGTAGTCGCTGAACGTCCAGTGGAAGCGCAGCACCGGAATGCCGTAGGTGTCGACGACGCGCGGGTCGATCTCGCAGTAGCAGTGTTCGTTCGGCACCATTTCGCCGCGCCCGGAAAAGCCGACGATCGAGCCGTAGTACTTGCGATAGTCGTCCTTCAACTGCTTGCCGTAGCCGCCGACGCCGTTCAACTGCTCGATGCCGCCCATGATGCCGTAGCCCGGCTGGTCGCGGCCGCCGCCGAACTCGATGTGATAGCCGCGCGGGAAATCGAGCGTCGAGTTGTCCAGCCACCACGGCATGTACAGGTGCATGCCGCCGACGCCGTCCTCGTTGTGCGGGACGCCGTCGGCCATCTTTGGAATGTAGCCGGCGACGTAGCTGCCCGTCGAGTCGGTGAGGTACTTGCCGACCACGCCGCTCGCATTGGCGAGGCCGTTCGGGAACCGCGGCGACTTCGAGTTGAGCAGCAGCCGCGCCGACTCACACGCGCTCGCGGCGAGGACGACGATGCGCGCGCGCACGGCGTACTCGCGGCGATCCTGCGTGTTGACGTACGACACGCCGGTGGCGAGGCCGTGCTCGTCGGTCACGACTTCGCGCGCCATGGCGTTCGGCTGAATCTTCAGCTTGCCGGTGGCGAGCGCGGGCGGCAGCAAGACCGACGGCGACGAGAAATTGGAATGCGTCGCGCAGCCGCGTCCACACTGCCCGCAGTAGTGGCACGCCGCACGGCCGTTGAGCGGCCGCGTCAGGATCGACAGGCGCGAGGGAATGCACGTGATCTTCAGGCGATCGGCCGCCTGCTTCACCATCAGCTCGTAGCAGCGCGGCCTGGGCGGGGGTTGAAAGATCCCGTCCGGCTCGTTCGGCAGCCCTTCCTTCGTCCCGAACAGGCCGACGAGCGTGTCCAGCTTGTCGTAGAACGGCTTCAAGTCGTCGTAGGTGATCGGCCAGTCGTCGCCGAGGCCGTCGAGGCTGCGGCGCCTGAAATCGCTCGGTCCAAAGCGCAGCGAGATGCGCCCCCAGTGGTTGGTGCGGCCGCCGAGCATCCGCGCGCGCCACCAGTCGAACGTCGTCCCCGGCGCCTGCGTGTACGGCTCGCCCTCGATCTGCCACCCGCCGATGCAGCCGTCGAATTCGCCGAAGGGCTTGGTCGCCGTCGCTGCGCCGCGGCGCGGCGACTCGTACGCCCACGTCATCATCTTGGAGTCGGTTTCGCTGTCCCACATCGGTCCGGCTTCGAGGAGCAGCACCTCGGCGCCGGCCTCGGCGAGCACTTTCGCCGCCATCCCGCCGCCCGCCCCGGACCCGACGATGCACACGTCGTAGACCTTGGGCTGCCTGATGATCTGCATGGGGGTGTATTATCCGCGCACTCGAGGTGCGTGCTCATGAAAAAGCTGTCGCTCGCTATTGTATGCGTCCTGACGATGGCCGCGTGGACGTCGGCGCAGTCGCCGCTGCCCGATTGTCCGGATCTCGTCCGCGCGCTGCAGGACATGGTGCGCGCCGACTTGCGCCTCAAGGACTTCGCCGATCTTCGGCGGTATCGCGAGGCGAACCGTGACGAGAAGCCTCGCGTCGTCTTCATGGGCGACTCGATCACCGACTTCTGGAACCGCCCGCAGTTTGGCGGATTCTTCCCGGGGAAGCCGTACGCCGACCGCGGCATCAGCGGACAGACGACGCCGCAGATGCTCCTGCGCTTCCGCTCGGACGTGATCGCGCTGCATCCCGACGTGGTCGTCATCCTCGCCGGCACCAACGACATCGCGGGGAATACGGGGCCGATGACCGACGAGGAAATTGAAGGCACCCTGACGTCGATGTGCGAGCTCGCACAGGCTTCGCGGATTCGCGTCGTCCTCAGCAGCGTCACGCCTGTCGGCGATTACCACCGGCGCCCACCAGCGCTGGGGATGACGGCCGGCCGCCCGCCGTCGAGAATCGTCGCCGTCAACGCGTGGATCCGTCAGTACGCCGCGGAACATCATCACGTCTATCTCGACTATTACTCGGCCATGGTCGACGATCGCGGCATGCTGCAGGCGGATTTGAGCGAAGACGATCTGCATCCCAACGCGAAGGGGTACGCCGTGATGGCGCCGCTCGCCGACGCCGCCGTGCAGCGGGCGCTGCAGGGGCCGGCGCGATGATCGTCACCGAGAACCTGTCGCGCGAATACGGACACAAGATCGCGCTCTTCGGTCTCAACCTGCGCGTGGAGCCCGGTGAGATTCTGGGTTTTCTGGGCCCGAACGGCGCGGGAAAATCGACGACCGTGAAGATCCTGACCGGCATGATCCGTCCCACCAGCGGCCGCGCGTCCGTCGCCGGCTTCGACGTCGTCGAGCAGCCGATGGAAGCGAAAAAGAGAATTGGCTACGTGCCGGAGACCGCGGCGCTGTACGACGGGCTGACCGCCGCGGAGTATCTCGAGCTCATCGCCTGCCTGCATCACCTCGATCGCGACACCGCCCGTGCGCGAAGCGGCGAGCTGCTCGATCTGTTCGGCTTGATGGCCGATCAGTACCAGCGCTTGAGCGAGTTCTCGAAAGGGATGCGCCAGAAAGTGCTGATCGCGTCGGCGCTCATGCACCGGCCCGAGGTGCTGTTTCTCGATGAGCCGCTCGACGGCCTCGACGCCAACGCGGCGATGGTCGTCAAGGAGGTGCTGAAGCGGCTGGCCGCGCAGGGGAAGACGATTTTGTTTTGTTCGCACATCCTCGACGTCGTCGAACGCATGTGCACGCGGATCGTGATCATCAGCAGCGGCCGTCAGATCGCCGACGGGACCGCCGCCCAAATTCGGGAGTCGACCGGTACGGCGACGCTCGAGGACGCGTTCAGCAAGCTCACGGGCGTGCGGGACGCCGGACGCGTCGCCTCGGAATTCATTTCCGCCCTCGACCGCGTATGAGAC
>JADGOC010000301.1 GCA_017883165.1 Acidobacteriota bacterium | reverse complement strand
CGCCGCCCGACGACTCGCCTTATTGCTCGGCTGAATTTTCGGATAGTACGCGGTCGAAGCGCCAGTCGCGAAATTCGCGCTTTCCGATCAGGTTCCGGCCGCGACCGTGCCGGATAGCCGTAGAATCGACATGCAGTCAACGTCGTCACTTGGAGAAGGTGCCTATGTCACGCTTGCCACGATTCATCCCGCTCCTCGTCCTCCTTCTGTTGTCTGGCGCGCTGGCGCTCGAGCCGACCACCCTGACGGCCCAGCGCGCGCCCGACGCGGCGCAGACCAGCCCGTTCGGCGCGCTTCGGTGGCGCAACATCGGACCGCCGCGCGGCGGCCGATCGATTGCCGTTGCCGGCAGCTCCGCGCGGCCCCTTGAGTACTACTTCGGCGCGACCGGGGGTGGTCTGTGGAAGAGCACGGATGGCGGCGTGAAGTGGCGTCCGGTGACGGACGGCCAACTGACCAGCTCGTCGGTGGGCGCCATCGTCGTGGCGCCGTCGAACCCCGACGTCGTCTACATCGGCACGGGTGAGAGCGAGCTGCGCGGGAACATCGCGCCGGGCGACGGGATGTACAAGTCGACCGATGCCGGGAAGACCTGGACGCACATCGGCTTCGTCGAGGCGCAGACGATCTCGAAGATCCGCGTGCACCCGACGAACCCCGACCTCGTGTACGTGGCCGTGTTCGGTCACCAGGCGGGCCCCAACCCCGAGCGCGGCATCTACCGCTCGAAGGACGGCGGCAAGACGTGGGAGAAGATTCTCTATCGCGACGAGAAGTCGGCCGGCATCGAGGTCAACTTCGACCCGAACAATCCGCAGGTGCTGTATGCGGCGCTATGGGACGCGTATCGCGTCTCGCACGCGATGTCGAGCGGCGGCCCTGGCAGCGGGCTCTTCAAGTCGACCGATGGCGGCGATCACTGGACCGAGATCTCGCGCAATTCGGGGATGCCGAAGGGCGTGCTCGGGAAGATCGGCGTGTCGGTTTCCGGCGCCGATTCCAATCGGGTTTACGCGCAGGTCGAGGCGGAAGACGGCGGCAGCTTTGTCTCCGACGATGCGGGCGCGACGTGGAAGAAGGTGAGCGAGAGCCGCGACGTCCGGCAGCGCGCCTTCTACTACACGCGCGTCTTCGCCGATCCCAAGAACAAGGACCTGATCTACGAGCCGAACGTCGATTTCATGAAGTCGGCCGACGGCGGCAAGACGTGGACGACCCTGCGCCCACCGCACGGCGACAACCACGACATGTGGATCGATCCGACGAACCCGAACCGCTTCATCGCGTCGAACGACGGTGGCGCGACGGTCACGACCAACGCCGGCGAGACCTGGACCAATGAGGACCACCCGACGGCGCAGTTCTACCACGTGATCACGACGAGCGAGGTGCCCTACCACGTCTGCGGCGCGCAGCAGGACAACTCGACGGCGTGCGTATCAAGCCAGCCGCCGCCGGGCCTGGGCGGGGTATTCGGCATCGTCAACATCGTCTTCTACTCGGTCGGCGGCGGCGAAAGCGGTTGGATTGCGAACGACCCGAAGAACGTCGACATCTTCTATGCCGGCAGCTTCGGCGGCATTATCACGCAGTTCAACCGCAAGACAGGCCAACTGCGGGCGGTCAATCCGTACCCCGACAACCCGATGGGCTATGCGACGAAGGAGATCACCGAGCGCTTCCAGTGGACGTTCCCGATCGTCTTTTCGCCGGTCGATCCGACCGCGCTGTATGTCGGTTCGCAGCACCTGTGGAAGACGACCAACGGCGGCACGAGTTGGACGCGGATCAGCCTGGACCTCACGCGTCATGATCCCAAGACGATGGGCGACTCGGGCGGTCCGATTACGCGCGACGAAACGGGCGTCGAGACCTACGCCACGATCTTCACGATCGCGCCGTCGCCCAAGGACGGCAACCTGATCTGGACGGGATCCGACGACGGCTACGTGCAGGTGACGCGTGATGGCGGGAAAACGTGGAAGAACGTCACGCCGAAGGACATGCCAGACTTCGCGCGCATCAGCCTCGTCGAGGCGTCGCCGTTCCGGCCGGGCACGGCGTACGTCGCCGCGAATCACTATCAGCACGACGACTTCGCGCCCTACGCGTGGCGCACGGACGACTACGGCGAGACGTGGACGAAGATCGTCAACGGTGTGGCGCCGCGCGATTTCGTCCGGGCGATCCGCGAGGACACCCAGCGCGCCAAGTTGCTGTATCTGGGGACCGAGCATGGCATCTACATGTCGCTTGACGACGGCGCGAACTGGCAGTCGCTGCGGCAGAACCTGCCGGACACGCCGGTCCATGACATCAAGGTCGAGGCGCGCGATCTGGTGATCGCGACCCACGGCCGCGCCTTCTACATCATGGACAACATCTCGCCGCTCCGGCAGTGGGGCACGCAGACCTCCGATCTGCAGCTGTTCAAGCCGGCGGATGGGCTGCGCGGGCTCGACCGCGCGGTGGCGGTCGACTATCTGCTGAAGCAGCCGGCGCAGAAGGTCACGGTCGAGTTCCTCGACGCCAAGGGCACGGTGATCCGCAGCTTCACCGGCACGGCGGCCGACAGACCCACGAGTGAGGAGTTCGAGTTCTTCCGGCGTCCGCCGGTGCCGAAGCCGCGCGTCGCCGCCGGTCTGAACCGCCTGAACTGGGACATGCGCTACGCGGATGCGACCGACTTCGAAGGCCTGATCATGTGGGCGGCAGACACGCGCGGGCCCCTCGCGCCTCCCGGCACGTACCAGGTGCGCGTGACGGCCGATGGGCAGTCGCAGACGCAGTCGTTCGCCATCAAGCGGGAACCGCGGCTACTGGCGGACGTCACCGACGCCGATCTGCAGAAGGAGTTCGATCTCGCGATGCAGGTCCGCGACAAGACCAGCGAGGCGAACCAGGCGGTCCTCCTCGTGCGCGGCATCAAGCCGCAGATCAAGGATCGGAAGGACAAGCTAGACAGCAAGGTCGGCCCAACGGCGAAGGCGCTCGACGATCTGGAGAAGAACCTCACCTCCGTTGAGGTCCAGATCTATCAGGTGAAGAATCAGAGCCCTGAGGATCCGCTGAACTTCCCGATCATGTTGAACAACAAG
>JADGOC010000300.1 GCA_017883165.1 Acidobacteriota bacterium | reverse complement strand
GTCGAGAATCTCGGTTTGAGCGTCCGCGAGGGAGGTCTCGACATCGATTGCAGAGCCTCGCCATACTTCCACAACGTCGATTGACTTTCCTATCCGGGCAACTCCAACGAGACCACGCATAACACACGGCGCTCGGCCAGAGGCACCACCACCCGCGTGTTTCGTGCGCGTGGCCTTTTGCGCGGTGGCACTCGCGCTGTCGGCCGCGTCTGGGCAAACCGCACCGGGGACGTCCGACGCGGTGCGCTACTCGGCGCGGCTGGACACGACGCTCTTCCGCGCGGTGAACAGCGACGCCGGGTGGTGTTTCGAGCCGCAGCCGCGGCCGGCATGCAAGAAATTCTGGATAACCGAGCTCAATGGCTATCAAGCGCTCGGCGCCAGCCACTTCACCGAACAGACGTCGGCGGGGCCACAGATCCGCCGCGACTTACACGAGCACTTCAATGTGTCGGTAGGGGGGATGGTGAATCATGGTCCGAGCGCAGCGTTCGGCGCGGCCATGATGCTCGGCGATGGTCCGGAGGGCGAGCGGGTCGGAGTGGAAGCGCGAGCACGCCGATGGCTCGGTGCTCACGGTGCAGTCGATGTGTCAGCCGGTCCTCTCGAGGCACTGGTGCATGCGCCTCCCCCTTCCGGGAGGGCCCGAGGTTATGGCCTCGGCGCCGACGTCTCGCTGATGTGGGTTGATTGGGTCGGGCTGACGGTGCGCGGCGAGGTGCTCCGAGCGGAGGGGCGAACAGTCCATGCCCTCTATGCCGGAGCTCGCCTGGGGACGTATCCCGCTGTCGTGGTTACAGCCGGCATAGGCGCGTTGGTGTCCTTTTTCGCACTCTTAGGTCGGGATCCGTGACGGGTGTGGTGGAGTAGGCCAGTGAAACGAAAGACACTCTACCCGTGCCTGGGCTTCAAGGCTTTTGCCCTAGATCATGCTGTTTCCGACCGTCTCAACATCCACCCGTACAGCCACATGATTGCACCCACGAATCCGATCAGTCCGAGCCAAGGGGCCAAGGCAAAGTCTTCGGGGACGAGTCCGATCGGCGCGTCCTTCGAGAAGCCGACGATGAGGCCCGCGTTGATCACGCCCCACAAGCTTTCGCCGACAATCAGCCCCGAGGCCACGAGCGTCCCCAGTCGCTCGGCACGTTGTGGGTTCGCCGCCGAGCGCGCGCGCCCATTATACCAATGGCTGATCACCGCGCCAACGACCACGGCGAAGGTCGCCGACATCGGGAGATAGATCCCGATGCCGACCGCGAGCGGCGGAATGCGCAGCTTCTTCATCGCGCCGAGCGTCGTGTCGAGCAGGATGAGGCCGACACCAACGAGCGCGCCAATGCCGATCATCTTCCAATCGAGGTTGCCGCCAATCACGCCCTGGGCGAGTGCGGAGATGAGTGTCGCCTGGGGCGCCGGCAGCGGATGTGGCGCGAGGACGCCGACGTTCGCGGCCCCGGCGAACCCGTACGCCTTGGCGAGCAGGTTGAGCACGAACGGGATCACCGCCGCGCCGGCGGCCACGCCGACGATGAGGGCGATCTGCTGACGCATCGGTGAGGCGCCAACCAGCTGGCCCGTTTTCAGATCCTGCAAGTTGTCGTTCGAGATCGTCGCGCACGCGAAGACGATCGCCGTCACGAAGAGCGCGAAGGCCACGAGCGCGGGCCGTGTCGCCGCCGTGGGCGGCACGGCGACGATGATAGCCGAGGCGCATAACACAATCGACAGAATGCCCACGCCCGAGATCGGGCTGTTCGACGCCCCGATGAGCCCCGCCATGTAGCCGCAGATCGCGGCGATGAGAAAACCGCCGAGCAGCACGAACGGCACGGCGATCAGGGTGAGCGTGACCGCACTCGGCGCGAGTACGGTCGAGCGCGCAAAGCTGAAGGCCAGCCACCCGGCCAGAACTAAGCACGCGGCCGTCAGCGCGATTATCCACGGCGGTGAGAGATCGCGGTCGCGATCATCCGCTACCTTCGCGGCCCGCGAGGCGGCGAGCGTGCTTATGAGTCCGCCGACGACCGGCTTCGCGAGCGTGGCCAGCGTGTAGATCGCGGCAACGGCAATAGCGCCGGCGCCGATGAACCGCACCTCCGTGCGCCAGATCGTTGTCGTGTGCGCGGCGAGCGCGACGCCGGCGGCGGCGGGCTGCATCAATGTCAAAACGGGCACGGCGATCGCCCACGCGATGATGAGACCAACCAGCATCGCCATGCCGACCGACAATCCGACGAGATGCCCCGCGCCGAGTAGCGCGAGCGAAAACGCGATGTTATATCCGCTCGACGCCATCGTCCCGAGACGGAAGAAGCCCGTGACTTCGGCGGCGGCAACGCGCGTCGACGTGATGATGGCGAGCCCGCCCGACGCGACGGAGCCCAGGATCACGGCGACGAGCCCTTCTCTCGATTCGCCCGTGTCGTCCGTCGTTTCACCACGCGTGCCGGATCCGACCTTCAACACCTCGGCGGCCGCGACGCCTTCAGGGTAAGGCAAGTCGGAGTTCGTGACCAACGCGCGCCGGAGCGGGATCGTGAACAGCACGCCGAGCACGCCGCCGCTCAGGCAGATGAGAAACGATTGCCAGAAGGGGAATCCCGTCCACCAGCCGACGATCACGAGTCCCGGCAGCACGAAGATGATCGCCGAGAGCGTGCCCGCCGCGGACGCGACCGTCTGGACGATGTTGTTCTCGAGGATCGACGAGTCCTTCACGGCGCTGAGGATGGCCATCGAGATCACCGCCGCGGGGATCGACGAGGCGAAGGTGAGGCCGACCTTGAGGCCGAGGTACACGTTGGCCGCCGTGAAGATCGTCGTGATGAGCGCGCCGAGAATCAGGCCGCGGATGGTGAGTTCTTTGGGCTTCATGGGCCCAATCTTACCACCGGTCGGGGGTCTGCGACGAGTCCTTGCTGCGTGGCGGGCGGATCGAAGCGGCGGCTAGGCGAGGCACTCGTTCGCGAAAGACGATGCCGATATCGGGTTCAGGCAGCTCTACAACCGTACGTAAGGCCACGTGACCACGCGCTCCTACGGCTGGGACGCCAACCGCCCCCGCGGGCTACGCCGCCGGGCGGAGCGCGCCGGTGCCGATCCCCCCGTGC
>JADGOC010000027.1 GCA_017883165.1 Acidobacteriota bacterium | reverse complement strand
AGAGATTCAGCGGGTACGATTACAGGCTTCAACCCGGCGGGAACCACCGTCGGTGGCGTCGTTTTTGCGCCCGGCTCTACGGCCTCTAATAACGCGTACATCGACTTCGTAAACGCGTTCAACACGGCCGACCTTTTGGCATCCACGCAGTCGTACCCTGATCTCACGGTGAACCGTACGTTCATCGGCAACAATGTGTACACATTTGTGCTGAACAACATCTCGACGACGACAGGCATTAATTTGACATTCGATGCCCAGAATGACCCGAATGAAGTTTTCGTTATCAGAACCGCTGGGGCCTTCACCGCGAATGGTGCTTTAACATTCACGCTGCAAAACCAGGCGCAGGCGGGTAACATCTTCTGGATCATTGGGACCATCGCCACGATCAGCGTCGGAAGCTCCGGACCTATCACCTTTGACGGAAACATTCTAGCGGGACAGAGCTTCACCATGTCCGCCGCGTCGGGGGGAAGTGGGACGCTTGCGGGCACGATCAACGGCTGTGTGTTCGCGGAGACCGCGAACACATTGGCCGGCACCACGAACGTGAACGGCTGCAGCGGCACCGCCCCGACCGCGGTTCCCGAGCCGGCCACGTTGACCTTGCTTGCTACCGGACTGGTCGGGGCTGCCATGCGGAAGAGACGACGGATCGCATCCGGCCGGCCCTAGTCGATCGTCGTCGATCGCGGTCGGTTCGAACCCGGAGACGAGTCAATCCTTCTCGGCAGCGGTTCACGCTGACGCTCGGCCACTACGGCAACGGCCCAACCGCCGGGTGGTCCGAGCGTCCCGCCGTCGCGAAGCCTTAGCCGGCCCGATGCTTACTTGGTGACGCCGACGCCCGTCATCGACTCGAGCTTGGCGAGATCGATGCTGGAGACCGCGGACTTCAGTTCGCTGATCGGCACGCCGCGCCCCGTTGCGCTCACCACAAAACGGTCGCCGAGCACGACGCCGAACTCGTTGGTGCCGCCGGTCTTGGAGATCTTTTCGTGGATGAGGCGGCCGTTCTGCTTCGTCGTCCGCTCGGAACCGTTTTCGTCCTCTCTCTCTCCCTGCATGCCGACCCAGCTGGCGAGCCCCATGATGCCGCTGACGCCCCCGGTGTCGGTCACCTCCAACGTCACGCTCTTCCCCCCGTCGTTGCTGTAAGTGGCCGCGGCCTTCGACACCATGAGGCCGGCGATGCCGTTCTTCTCGGCGCTGCTGCTCGTCTTGGGCAGGCCCGCGAAGGTCTCCGGCACGAAGAACTTGAGTTGATCGACGCCAATCGGGTCGACGCGCTTGCCGCCGCCGAGCAGCGTGCCGAGGCCTTTCATCGCCGCCGCCGCTTGCCCGGCCTGGTCGCCGCGCTTCTCCGCGGCCTCCATCTCCTTGTTGCTCTGCTCCATGCTCTTCCCGAGCTGCTGGAGCTTGCCGAGCGGGCTGTCCTTGTCGAACTCTACCTCGCCGCGGGCGGAGCGGCTGCCGAGCGCCGCACCGCCGAGCGCGCCCGCCCCGACGACCAAGGCGCCAACAGCGGTGATGACGACCGAAAGCACGATGGCGCACACCACCACGACCACTGTGTAGCCGATGGCTTTGTCCTGCCGGCATTTCATCAGGCGCGGGAGGCCCAGGTACAGCAGGTACAAGCCGTAGAGCCCAGCGAGCACACCCAGCACGCCGAGCGTCGGCACAATCTGTAAGATCCCCGCCACCCACGCCGGGGTGTACGAATACACCGCCACTTTCATCGCCTGCGAGCTGTCCTTTTCGCCGCCGAATGTCGGCGCGAGGGCGTTGATGACGAAGGAGAGGACCAGGATGCCGACGATCGCCATGACAAAAGTGAAAACGGCGAATCCAAGACCGGCGACGATCGGCACGCGATAGGAGCCGATGAATGGCAGGCTGCGGCCAACGAGCGAGCCGCCGATGAAACCGGCCACGGCTCCTATGGCGGCGAGCGGGGCCACATACCCCGTGATCAGCCCGCCTGTGGTCGCCGTCTCCCCGGCAATGACGGGCCACTCGGTGTTCGGCGTGAGGCAAATGTTCTTGACGCGCTCGACAAGGCTCATGACAAGTGTCCTCCAGGAATTGACAATGTGATAATCCGGGATCTCCGTTTTGGCCGATCGGGATGCGCACCGTTATACACCAGGACCCTCCGCGTGCCGCGGGATTTCTCGTTGCGACCTTCTGCCGGCTCCCGAGACCGGCGCCTTCGTCCGCGTCCGAACAGCACGGCCTGAAACACCATGGCTCTGAGGCATTTCTCGGACAGTTCTCCACGCCGTGCCATGACGGCGAGAGGCACGGGATCGGCTTGGGCTGAAACCTCCAACCCGCCCCCGTCCGAGCTGACGCGCAGACCGACCGTTATCAGACGATGAATCCGCACCCGACTTTCGCCTCAGTTGGCTTGCGATTGCCTGGCTGTGGAAAACCGGAAGAGCCCGAACGGAAACGAGCGACCAAGATGGCCGGAAGTGCCAGGGCATGTGCCAGAAGTGGGTCGTTTACCCTTTCGACATGACCTGTGGAAAACCCTGTGGAAAAGGGACCAGATTTCGGCAGGAACTGACGCAAAGACGAGGCAAAGAGCGGTTTGCCCTGTTTCAGGGCGTCAGGTCCCACCGACGCCTGCTGGCCGGCGCGGATGTAATATTTGCGGACCACCGCGGTCGCCGTTAGCCCGTCGGGACCGGCAGCGGCCAGATCCGCTGCAGTATCGCCCCGAATACCCGCCGTGTCAGATGCCCCTCGGCCAGCAGCAGCCAGTCGTACCGCGCACCGACCCCTCAGAGCCCCTTCATCTGGATGGCGCCGACGCCGCTGTCTTTCGCAAGGCCGTTGAAGCTCGCCACCTCCTGCTCCAGCGACTTCAGGGTCGCGCCGAGCGGCGTCCACTGCGCGTCGAGCTCCGCAGCGCAGGCCTTGAGGGCGTCGATCACGGGCGGCCCGTTGCCATCCACGGCATCGCGCAGCGCCATGTACTGATCGATCAGCTCGTTCCTGAAGTTGATGACGTCCTGAAACGTCTTCCGCTTCGGCTGGACGATCTGCGTCTCCCACGCCGTGATCCTTCCTGCCAGCGCCTTGCCCGCGTCCTTGACCTTCCCGTCGGGGATGCGGCCGAGCAGCGCGTCCACCTGATCGCGCACGCTGCGCATCGCCCCCGCGGCCTTCGCGATCTCGTCGATGCGCGCCGTCAGCGAGGCGAGCATCGCCTGCTGGGGCGTGAAGTCAGCCGCCGTGAGCGTCATCCGCGGGTCGGGCGTCACCGTGAGCGCCTCGGTCCGCGTGGTCGCGCCCTCGGTGAGCCTCACCTGGTAGCGGCCAGGCGCCACGAGGTATCCGGCCATATTGCCGTTGGGGAGGATGCCGGGAATCGGCGTGAGATTCTCGGTCCGCAGATTCCAGGCGAAGCGGTTCATGCCCGCCTTGATCGGCAGTTTCGGCTGCGGACCGGCGCCGGGCATCGACTTCGTCTCCTCGCTGCTGAACCTGCGCACCAGGTTGCCGCCGGCGTCGAGGATCTCGAGTGTCAGCGTCGCCGGCTTCTCCGCGCGGGCCAGATCGGCTGCGACCTTGTCCGACAGCGTGTAGTCGATGACCGCGCCTGCCGACGGATTCTTGCCGGTGCCGGCCTCGCCAGGCGGCGGCGCGTCCACGCGCACGCTCGCCTTCGGCTTGAAGAGGAACAGGTCCTCCCGGGATACCGTGTCGTGCATCTGCTGCAGGGGGGTCAGGTCGTCGAGGATCCAGTAGGCCCGCCCCTGCGTGGCCACCACCAGATCGTTGTCGTGCACCTTCAGATCCGTGACCGGCACAGCCGGCAGGTTCAACTGCAGGCTCTCCCAGCGCTCGCCGTCGTCCCACGAGACGTAGGCGCCGGTTTCCGTGCCCGCGTACAGGAGACCGCGCCGCGCCGGGTCCTCGCGAACCTCGCGCACGAAGTCGTTCGCGCGGAAGCCGGCGGTGATCGCCTTCCAGGTCTTCCCGTAGTCGTTCGTCTTGAAGGCGTACGGCGTGAAGTCGTTCCACTTGTAGCCGGTGGCCGCGACGTACGCCGTCGCTTTGTCGAGCGGCGACACCTCGATGGCGTTGATCTGAACGTGGGCGGGCACCGCCTTCGGCGTCACGTTGGTCCACGTCTTTCCGCCGTCCCGCGTGAGCTGCACCAGGCCGTCGTCGGTGCCGACCCAGATCGTACCCGCCTCGTGCGGAGATTCGACGATGTAGAAAATCGTGCCGTAGACCTCGCCGCCGGCGCCTTCGTTGGTGATCGGCGCACCGCCCGGCCCCTGCTTGTCCTTCTCGTTACGCGTGAGGTCGGGGCTGATCACGGTCCACGTCTGGCCGCGGTTCTCGGTCCGGAAGAGCGCGCTGCCGCCTATGTAGATCACGTTCGGGTGCTCGGGCGACGCCGCGACCGGCGCGTTCCAGTTGAAGCGGTACTTCTGCTCGTTCGACGGTTCGGCGAGCCCCTGCTCGGGATACGGCGACACGAGCCGCCGAAACTTCGTCTTCCGGTCGTACTCGGTGAGGATGCCCTGATAGCACGTCGCGTAGATGAGGGCGGGGTTCTTGGGATCGAACGCGACGTGCGCGCTCTCGCAGCCTCCGACATCGAACCAGTCAGACCGGTTGATGCCGCCTGTCAGCGACCGGCTCGGGATGGCGACCGTCGTGTTGTCCTGCTGCCCGCCATAGAGGACATACGGGAACTGATCGTCCGCCGCCACGCGGTAGAACTGCGCCGTCGGCTGGTTGTCCTGCGTGGACCAGCTCTTCCCGCCGTCGAAGCTGATGTTCGCGCCGCCGTCGTTGCAGTTGATCATGTTCCGCGCGTTGTGCGGGTTGATCCAGAGCTGATGGTTGTCGCCGTGCGGCGCCGCCAGCGGCGTGAAGATCTGGCCGCCGTCGATCGACTTCAACAGCGGCGCGTTGATCACGTACACGACGTTGTCGTCGAGCGGGTCGGCGGTGACCGCCGTGTAATACCAGGCCCGCGCGCGCGTGACGCGATCGTCGGTCGTGCGGTGCCACGACATCCCGCCGTCGTCGGAGCGGTAGACGCCGCCCTCGTCAGCCTCGACGTTCGCCCAGACCCGCTGCGGATTGGAGGGCGACACGGCGACGCCGATCTTGCCGATCGTCCCTTTCGGCAGCCCCTCGGTGAGCTTCGTCCAGGTGTCGCCGCCGTCGGTCGTCTTGTAGATCGCGCTGCCGGGTCCGCCGCTCCGCACCTGCCACGGGAACCGCTGATGGTCCCAATAGGCGACGTAAAGGGTGCGCGGGTTCGTCGGGTCCATGGCCATGTCGCTCGCGCCCGACGTGTCGTTCTCGCCGTGGTGGATCTGCTTCCAGCTTTTCCCACCGTCGACCGATTTGTAGACCCCGCGCTCCGGCGTCGGCGCCCACGGACTCCCCTGCGCTGCGACGTAGACGATGTCCGGATTGGTCGGGTGGATGGCGATACGTGAGATGTGCCGCGTCGCGTCGAGGCCGACGTGCGTCCACGTGCGGCCGGCGTCCGTCGACTTGTAGGCGCCATCGCCGCTCGACGTGGCGACGCCGCGCACCGGCGCCTCGCCCATACCGACGAAGACGACGTTCGGATCCGAGTCGGCCACGGCGATGGCGCCGACCGATCCGGTCTTGAAGAAGCCGTCCGAGACGTTGTACCACGACAGCCCGGCGTCTTCGGTCTTCCAGACGCCGCCGCCCGCGCCCCCCATGTAGTAGACCATCGGCTGCGACGGCACGCCGGCGACCGTCGTCGCGCGGCCGCCGCGGAACGGACCGATGTTGCGCCACGCCATGCCCTGGAAGAGCGCCGGCTTGACCGGATCGGACGTCGGAGGCGTCGATTGCGCGGCGAGACTGACGGCAAGGACGAGGACGCCGAACGAGAGCGGGATGAGTGAGCGAAGAGCCTTCATGGACACCTCCACGCGACTGATTGGGCCCGTACTATCCGGAAGTTCGATCGAACCGTCACGCGGCTCGATGATAGTAGCGCAGGAGCCCGCCCAGCCGCGCGCGGCAATGGACGGGACCGTCCGTACCCGGTGGAGCGAGACGCTCCGGCGCAATGAGCCGATCGTGAAGTTAGAGGGGGAGCTTACGGGGGGACGGCGAAAACGAGGCGTGGGCGCTCAACGACGGCGCGCTCGCCCTTACTTTCGCTCGTGATCAGGCTGGACGCCAGACAGCATTCCGACGACCGCGTACGCAGTGGTCGCCGTCATCGCCGCCCGTACTGTCCCAAGACACAGCCGAACGGTTGGCGCGTCCGTCGCAGCGACTCGCGCGGCACGAAGGGCGGCATCCTCAAATGATATAAGATCCGCGCACTGTTTCCTTGGAGGATCGCATGCGTGCATCACGCGTCTGGACCGTCGCGCTCATCGCCGCTGTCACCGCTTCGTTCACCGCTGTGTCCGGACAGCAGGGAGCACCAGCGTCCGCACCGGCCGCCTCCAACCCGAGAGTCGAACAATACAAAAAAGACGTCGCCCAGGAAGTCGACGGCCAGGGCGAGTTCATTCAGAAGATGAACGATCAGGTGTTCAGCTTCGGCGAGCTCGGCTTCCAGGAGTTCGAGACGTCAAAATACCTGACCGATATCCTCAAGAAAAACGGTTTCACTGTACAGGAGAACCTCGCCGGCATTCCCACCGCGTGGATGGCGAGCTGGGGATCCGGCAAGCCGGTGATCGCGCTCGGGTCCGACATCGACTGCATCCCGCAGGCGTCGCAGAAACCGGGCGTCGCCTATCACGACCCGATCATCGAGGGTGCGCCGGGGCACGGCGAGGGACACAACTCCGGCATGCCGCTGCAGATCGCGGCCGCGCTCTCCGTCAAGAAGATCATGGAACAGCAGCACCTCCAGGGGACGCTGCGGCTGTGGCCGGGCGTCGCGGAGGAGCTGCTCGGCTCGAAGGCGTACTACGTGCGCGCCGGCGCCTTCAAGGACGTCGACGTCGCGATCTTCGCGCACGTCGGCGCGAATATGCAGGTGAGCTGGGGCGATAGTGGCGGCAACGGCATGGTGTCGGTCGAATACAACTTCAAAGGCGAGAGCGCGCACGCGGCCAGCGCGCCGTGGCGCGGACGCTCCGCGCTCGACGCGGTGGAGCTGATGGACGTCGGCTGGAATTTCCGCCGTGAGCACCTCCGCCTCCAGCAGCGCTCGCACTACGTCATCACCAACGGTGGCGACCAGCCCAACGTCGTCCCGCCCAACGCGAGCGTCTGGTACTACTTCCGCGAAACCGACTACCCGCACATCAAGGAGCTGTGGGACATCGGCGACACGATGGCCAAGGCGGCGACGATGATGACGAATACGGAGCAGTCGTCGCGCCTGCTCGGATCGGCGTGGCCGGGGCACTTCAACAAGACCGTGGCCGAGACGATGTACGCGAACATCGAGAAGGTCGGCCTGCCGCCGTGGACCGAAGCGGACCAGACGCTCGCCAAAGCGCTGCAGCACGAGCTGAAGGTGCCGGAGATCGGCCTGGCGACGAAGATCAACCCGCTGCGCGGGCGCGAAGTGATCCCGGACGAGGACAAGCGCGGCGGCGGGTCGGACGACATCGGCGACATCTCGTGGAACGTACCGACCGTCACGCTGAACTACCCGGCGAACATGCAGGCGGGTCCGGGTCACAACTGGGCGAACGCGATCTCCATGGCGACGCCCATCGCGCACAAGGGCATTCAGTACGGCTCGAAGGTGATGGCGATGACGGTCATCGACCTGATGACGCGGCCGGAGCTGATTACGCAGGCGTGGGACTATTTCAAGAACGTGCAGACGAAGGACGTCAAGTACATCCCGTTCATCCGTCCGGGCGACCAGCCGGCCATCTGGCTGAACCAGCAGACGATGGCGAAATACCGGCCGGAAATGAAGAAGTACTACTACGACCCGACCAAGTACAAAACGTACCTGGAGCAGCTGGGCATCAAGTATCCGACCGTCCGGCCCGCGGCGAAAACGCCGTAACGTGGCTCAGCCATGAGTAATTGGCGCGCCTACGTAACACACGAAGGGCCGCTCCGATAAAGCGGCCCCTGGTGAGCTGGTGCGGTGCGGTTATGGCGCCTAGCCGTTCATCCGGAACTTCCACCAGCGACGCGCTCCGCCTATCAGGCCGGTGCCGAGCAGGAGGAGCGAGGCGGGCTCCGGCACCTCGCCTCCGATCGGCGTGCCGCCGCCCTGAGCGCTGCTCGCGATATAGGCGCGATCGATCACGACGTCGGCGGAGGCTCCGCCAAAGGTCTGAAAGTCGAACGCCACGTCATACGTACCGTCCGCCACGACGTTGGCGATACCCGAGAATAGGATCCAATGCCCCGGATTGCCCTGCGTATGGACCGTGTAGTTCGCCAGTTGCACCCCGGCGATCGTCCCGCTGAACGATGCGTCGCCAGGATTGCCAAAGCCGTTGAACGGCGCATACGCATCGAAGCCGATCTCGTAGCTACCGGCGGCCAGGAACAGCGACTGCGTCAGAAACTGATGCGCCAGGTCATCGACGAAATAGACTCCATGGGTGCCTGCGGCGTCCGGACTCCCACCGACGACGTCATCGTTCGGCACAGACTCGCCGAAACAGCAGGAGGTCCCAGTCGTCACCACAGTGGGAGCGTAGGCCAATTGGGTCCCGCTCGTGGTCCAGCCGGTCAGACCGGATTCGAAGCTGCCATTGGTGAGTAGATTGATGGGCGTCGCCCCGGCTGTGCCGGAGAGGAGCGGGAAACAAACCAGTGCGACGAGCAAGGCTCTCTTGAACATGTGAGGCACCCGTGCAAGGGGAGTTCCAGGGCGTAGAACGCTCGTTCGCAAAGGAAGTCTGAAGAAATCGCTCGACGCCGGTCGCGACCACAGGAGCCGCCCGGCGAAAGGGCCATCTTTATTCCGCGGCGTGGATGACAACGGAATTCGGGGCTGGCCCCGAAGAACATCGAGGCAAAGCTGTTGCCATGGCTGAAGCGGGCGGTCTTGGACGCTCGGCTGGATCTGGCGAACAAGCTTGACGCATCGAAAGCACTGGTTAGTGATCCCCATCTGATAGAAGAACTAAACAAGCAACTTGCGCAAGCGCCGACACTCTTCCTGTCCGAGCTCGACTACTATCGGAGCTACATCGACCTGTAATTGCTCCCGCGTTTCATGGCGGCCTTGGAGGCGCACGTGCACGCTCGCGGCTCTGCTTATCGTTTCGGGGGCGATGAATACGCAGTGCTGTTGCCGAATGCTGATACTCGACCGAGCCACTTTACGAACCAAGAGCTCTTGGCTTTTGCAGAGTCCGCCCGGAGTCTTGCGAACGTGCCGCGCGATCTCTGGAAGAACGGCAAGCTAGTCTCAAACCAGCTGCGCGACGACCGCGAAGAGAGTAGATCGACACGCGAACTGCAATCCCGTCGCGGCGTCCTCACTGACGCCTTTGTTAGCCGCGGGCCAAGTCGGCACACTTCCTCACTGTGCGGTTGCGTGCAATCCCCAGCAGTTTCGTGACTGTACCGCCCGGTACCGCCCTTGCCACCTCAGCAGATATGGCGCCCCCCGTCCCGCCCCGCGAAACGTCAGTTACAAGCAGCGACGCGCTGCTTGGAGGTGGTTGCCATGTCTCGAAAGCCTTGGTGCCGTCGTCTGGTGGTCGGTGGCGCATTCGCCATCGGATTCACCGCGCTGCCGCCGGCGGTTGACGCGCAGTCGTCCACCACAATTTTTGCGTGCGTGAAGACCGTTGCCGATCGCGATGGTGACGATCGCGGAGCCGTCCGCATCGTCACCGTGAAACAAGCGTGCGGATGGCATGAAGCGCGGATTAGCTGGAACGTCGCGGGGCCGCAAGGACTCGCGGGACCGACGGGGCCGATCGGTGCAACAGGATTAACGGGACCGGCAGGAGCGGTAGGAGCGGCGGGACCGGCAGGACCAGCAGGATCGGTAGGACAAGCAGGACCGGCTGGATCACCAGGACCGATTGGACCCGCGGGTCCGGCCGGATCGGCGGGTCCCGTGGGCCAGGCAGGCGCAGCCGGCGCGCAAGGCGAAAAAGGCGACGCCGGCGCGACCGGCGCGCAAGGCTACAGCGTCGCGATCGCGCCAGACGATGGCGCTGGTTGCGGGGTAGTGGGCGGTATGAAGCTTACGCTCGTGGATGGAAATGCCGTCGAAGTGGCCAACACGATTCCCGCGTTCGTCTGCAACGGCGCGCCCGGCGCGCCCGGCGCGAAGGGTGACACGGGCGCGATCGGCCCGGTCGGTCTACAAGGTTCACAGGGTTTACAGGGCGTTCAAGGCGTCGCGGGTCCGGCGGGCGCCGCCGGCGCGCAGGGTCCCGCGGGCGCGGAAGGTTCAACCGGACCGCAGGGTCCGGCGGGCGCGCAAGGTCCCGCAGGTTCGCAAGGTCCGGCGGGCTCGACGCTCGTGGGCGCGATGAACTTCACGCCAGGCGCCGCGCACGCTCCGATGACGCTGGTAAATGATCAGACGTTTCAAATGATTACCGGCAGTGGATTCATCGGCACGACGCACGGCCGGCCGCTCCTCATTCAAGTGTTGGTGCCGCTCAACAGCGCCGGCGGCAGCGTGTCGTGTCAGCCGGCGATCGACGGCGTGTGGGCGGGCGTGAACGCGTTCCCGACGCTGGATACGTGGGACCCGACGAAGGAAGGATTTTTCGGCGGCACCGGCTACGTGCTCTGGTCCACGTCGCGGGTGTACTCGAACGTTCCCGCGGGGACCCACACGTTTTCGATTCAATGCTGGGCGGCCGGAACCGTCTCGTTCGTGTCGGCGACCACGATCGTGTCGCTGACGGTGACCGAGTTCTAGCGACAACTGGAGAGCGCGCCTCAGGGCGTCATCAGCTCACGCTGCCACGCCATCAGCTCGCCGGCGTGCTCGTCCCAGTCTCGCGCGAGATCCGTCAGCGTCGCCCGGCTGGCGATGAGCGTCGGGTCGATCCCCAGTTCCGCCGCGCGCGCGTCGCGGAGCTTCTGCAGATCCAGCACACCCTTCTGTTCCGCGTCCGACAGCCGATCGATGACCCTCTTCACCACGTTGGGCAGTTGTTCCTCGTGCAGTGCCAGGCCTTCCGCAACAGCCTTGGTCAGGCCGGCTCGCCAGCGGTCCGAAATGTGCTTCGGCAGCACGGTCTCGAGAGGATTGTGCCCGGCGGCGGCCGCCGCGATCGCGACGAGCACCTCGTGGCTCAAGATGAAGAACGGCGGCCGGTCGGCGGCGATGGCCTCGCGCTCGCGCCAGCGCCACAGCTCGCGGAGCACCGCGAGCGCGCGCCGGTTGAGCACCTGGCTGCCCTTGATGCGCCAGACCGCATCCGGATCGACAGACGATGGCCGCGTGCTGTCGAGAATCAATCGCGCGCACGCTTCCTGATGCCACGCAAGCCGCCCCGCGGCCTGCAGATCGGCCGTCAGCCGGTCGGCCAGCGGCTTGAGATACCGCGTGTCGTTGCGCGCGTAGGCCTCGAGCCGCGGCGCGAGCGGCCGCAGCGCCCAGTTCGCTTTCTGCGCGCCTTTCTCCAGCGTCACCCCGAGATAGTGCTCGACAAGATGGCTGTAGCCGAACTGCCGACCTCCCAGGAGACGCGACGCCAGCATCGTGTCGAAAATCGCCCGGGGCGTGAACGCGTGATGTCTCTTCAGCATCCGCAGGTCGTAGTCCGCGGCGTGCATGACGACTTCGTGATCCGCGAGCGCTTCGAGTGCGGGATCGATGTTGATGCCAGCCAGCGGGTCGACGAGCTCGTCGCCGGCCGCGGTGCTGATCTGAATCAGGCACAGTTTTTCCGGGTAGGCGTGCAGGCTGTCCGCCTCGGTGTCGACCGCCACCCAGGCGGCGGTCCGGAGCGTGCGCAGAAACGCCGCGAGCTGCTGGTCGGTGTCAATCACGCCAGCAATATATCAGGCTAGCCAGACTTCTCTTTGAGCGGCACGTCCACCCAGGGTGCTTCAGAGGTGCGAGCGCCCGAGCGCGCCGCCATCAGCAGCGCCTCGAGCTCGCCCTGCCTGAGCAGCGCGGCCGTGACGTCGTTGAAGTACTCGACGATCGCGCCGTGCGCATGGTGAATCGTCAGCCGGTACTGACCGGCGTGGCCGGCAACGGTGGTCAGCTCCCACCGAACCAGATCGGGACCGGCCGTGAAGAAGCTCATCATCGATCTGATGCACTCCAAAGTTGATGCCTGCCCGGGCTGCACACGGATGCACCAGGCTGCGCATCCGTTGACATTCCTTGTCACGGGGGACGGACAATTCGTGTCGGTCCGTGACCTGTGCCATGATGGGAACGGAGGATCAGATCGTGCGATCACTACGACTCACGGCCTTCGTCACCACGCTTCTCGCGTTGTCGGCGCTGCCCGCGCGCGCCGACGGCTTCATCACGCCGTTCATCGGCTACCACTTCGGCGGCGATTCGTCAGACTGCGCCAGCCTGACCAACTGCCAGGCGAAACATACCAACTTCGGCGTCTCGATCGGCAAGATGGGAAGCGTCTTCGGGTTCGAAGAAGACATCGCGTTCGCGCAAGACTTCTTCGCGCAGACGCCGGGCGACCAGGGCAGCATTCTTACGGCGATGAGCAACCTGATGGTCGGCGTGCCGGCCGGCCCGGTGCAGCCGTACGCGGTCGGCGGCATCGGCCTGGTGCGCCCGCACGTGCACGCGTCGCTCAATCCGACGGCCGTCGGCGGAGACAGCAATGCGGTCGGCTACGACATCGGCGGCGGCGTGAACATCTTCTTCCTGAAGAACGTGGGCGTGCGCGGCGACATTCGCCATTTCCACACGCTGCAGGACGTCGGCTTGCTCCACCTCGGGAAGCTCGTCGTCGGCCAGAAGCTCGACTTCAACCGGGCCAGCGTTGGTATCACGTTCAAGTTCTGATCGCGTCCGCGGCTGAGGTAGCTCGCGCGAATCTCCATTAGACTACGAGGACGGGAGAAAACGACGACATGGCTGACGCGACACTCACACGCAAGCAACTGATCGAGAATCTGAACGAAGACCTTTCGCGCGAGTACCAGGCGATCATCGCCTACGTCATCTACTCGCAGACGCTGAAAGGCGCCGAGTACATGAACATCGCCAAGGAGCTCGAAGCGCACGCAGGAGAGGAACTGGCGCACGCGCTCACCATTTCCAAGCACATCGACTATCTGGGCGGGACGCCGACGGCGACGCCGCAGCCGGTGAAGATCTCGAAGAAGGCGACCGAGATGCTGCGCGCCGATCTCGTCAACGAGAACAACACGATCCGCGCCTACCGCGAGCGCGTCCAGCAGTGCGAGGCGTTGAGCGAGTACGCCATCGCCGAAGACATCCGCGAGATCCTGCGTGAGGAGCAGGAGCACCAGACCGATCTCGCGACCGCGCTCGGCGAAGACGTTCCCGACGTGTCGCGTTCCAAGAAGTAACCACGTCATGCGCGCGCGACGGGCGGCGGTGGCCGTGGCGGCGGTGCTGGCCGCGGGCCTCGCCGGTTGCGCGCGTAACCCCCGCTCGACGCTGCCGCGCGCCGCGCGGCGTCCCGACGCCGCGACGATCGTCCACCTCCTGAACCGGCTGGGCTACGGTGCTCGTTCCGGCGACGTCGCCCGCGTCCAGCACCTCGGGATCGTCGCCTTCATCGATCAGCAACTGCATCCCGAGACCATCCCCGACCCCGACCTCGACTGGCGGCTCCAGCCGCTGACGACGCGGACGACCGATGCGCGGACGTTCGCCGCGCGCTGTTACCTGCCGATGGTGGCGGCCCGCGCCGAGATGGCCGCGCAGCGGGCTGGCCGGCTCCCCGCGGGCAAGCCACTTCGCGCGCTCCTCACGCCGATCGCCGCCGTGACGCTGCCGGGCGGCGACAGGCCGGCGGCCGCGATCGGCCAAAACGAAGTGCTCCCCGAGGAGTGGTCGTTCCAGCGGCGCAACCAGCAGGTGCTGCAGGAGCTGCAAGCCGGGAAACTTCTACGTGCCGTCTACAGCGAGCGTCAGCTCCAGGAAGTGCTCGTCGATTTCTGGTTCAACCACTTCAATGTCTTCGCCGGCAAGATCGACGACAAGCCGGTGATGCTCGAGTACGAGCGCGACGTCATCCGGCCCCACGTGCTGGGGCGCTTTCGCGATTTGCTGGGTGCGGTGGCGAAGAGTCCCGCGATGCTGTTCTATCTGGACAACTGGTTGAGCCGCGCGGGGCGGTTGAATGAGAACTACGCGCGCGAGTTGATGGAGCTCCACACCCTCGGCGTCGATGGCGGCTACACCCAGCGCGACGTCGTCGACGTCGCGCGCGCGTTCACCGGGTGGACAATGCGGAAGCCGCGTGAGGCGAGTGGCTTCGCGTTCGACGACAAGGCGCACGATCGCACGCAGAAGCGCGTGCTCGGCCAAACCCTCAAGGCCGCGCGCGGCATCGAGGACGGCGAGGAGGTGCTGGATCTGATCGCGCGGCACCCGTCCACGGCGCGCTTCATCGCCACCAAGCTCGCGCGCCGTTTCGTTGCCGACGATCCGCCCCCGGCGCTCGTGGATCGCGCGGCGCGGACGTTCGGCAAGACCGACGGCGATCTGCGCGAGGTCGTGCGCACGATCCTGACGTCGCCGGAACTGTTCGACCCGGCCGCGCGGCGCGCCAAGCTGAAGACGCCGTTCGAATTCGTCGCGAGCGCGCTGCGTGCGACCGGTGCCGAGGTGGTCGTGCCCAACGCGGCGCTCGGAACGATCGCCGCGCTCGGCGAGCCGCTGTATCAGTGCCTCCCGCCGACCGGGTACGGCGATCGCGCGACGGCATGGATGGCGACCGGGGCGTTGATCGATCGGCTGAACTTCGCGCTGGCGCTCGCCGGCGGCCGTGTCGGCGGCGCCCGCGTCAATCTCGCGCTCGGCGGGACGGCGGACGAAGCGCCGGACCGGATCATCATGTTCTCGCTCGCCGATGATCTGTCCGTGTCCACGCGCCAGGCGCTGGCCGGCGCGTCCGGTCCGCGCGCGACGGCGGCACTCAGAACCGGCCTGGTGCTCGGCGCGCCGGAGTTTCAGCGCCGCTGACAGTCCGAGTACAATCCCCCCACTATGCTGACTCGTGTCCTCGCGGTGGCCGCGGCGATCCTCGCCGCAACTTCGTTTCATTTCTACAGCCAGAACGGACAGCTCCGCGCCCAACTGGCCGACGAGCAGGCGCCGGCGCTCGCGCGCGCGCAGCATCTCACCGCCGATTCGATGGAAAACCAGGGGCCGGAGATTCAGCGCGTGATGATGTGGCTGGACGCCTTCTACAAATCACCCGACGGCCTTCAGCGGCCGGAGGGCCTCTGGATCAGCGGCCATCCCGATTACGAAGGCATCAGCGCGTGGGTCTTCGACGCGTACCTGCGTAATCGCCTGAATGGGCTGACAGAGGCCGAGGCGGAAGAAAGAGTGGCGACGGCGATCAAGAAGAGCGAGGAGTGGCGCACGAAGCATCCCCCGCAGGGTTGACGCGGCCGGGTGTCACCGGGCTGAGGGGCCGGGCCTACAGGTCTACGGCCTTTCAGCCGAAAACATAATATAGAATTTTTATGCTCATGGCCGGGGGTCCGCGACCACAGGACGACGTGCGCTCACGTAGCGATAAAGGATTTGCCCTCATCGACTTACTGTTCGTGTGCGGCATCATCGGCGTCCTGTCCGCGATCGCCGTGCCCCGCCTCATGTCGGCCAGAACTTCAGCCACCGCCGCCTCCGCCATCTCGACGATGCGCACCCTGAGCACCGCGCAACTGGCATTCGCGCTGTCTTGCGGAAACGGGTATTACGCGCCGGATCTGCCGTCGCTTGCCAAGCCGCCGATCGGCTCCAGTTACGGATTTGTCGCCAGCGACATGGGGACGGGCCCGACGGTTGACAAGGGTGGCTACACCATCCAAATGACCGGCACGTCGATGGTGGGCGCGCCGGACTCGTGCAATCTGATCGGCCCGAACAACGGGGCGCAGGCCTTCAAGGCCGGCGCGGATCCGTCCGACTCGACCAACCCGCGATATTTCGGCACCAACGCCCTTGGTGCGATCTACGAAGACACGTCGTCGCTTTTTGCGACGATGCCCGAGGCGGCGGAGCCGCCATCGGGCCATCCGATCCACTAAATCGCGTATAATTTGGTCCCATGTGGACCAAGATGATGGGCGGCGCGCGCAAGAAAGCGCCGAAAACGATCGCCGTCATCGATCCCGACGCCTGTTTCGGCGCGTTTGCGTGTTCGATCTGTCAAGCCGCCTGCCCCGTCGCCAGCTGCATCATCGAAGAGCCGGATCGCGACGGCCGGATGGTGTGCGCCGTGCGCGCGGACTTGTGCATCGGATGCGGCTTGTGCGTGACGCTCGGCAATCCCACCGCTCCCCAGCAGCGCGAGTTCGGCTGCCCGGCCGACTACGACGCCATCAACATGGTGCCGTTCGAAGAAGTGGTGAAGGTGCTGCAGGAAACCACGTAACGCCGCCCCTACGAATGTTTGACCGCCTGCGCGTATCTTGACGGCAGCGGGTGATCGAGCCGCGCGCCGATGAACGCCGACGCCTCCGAAAGCGCCGGCAGCGACACCCCGGTTTCGATTCCCAACCCATCCAGCATGTAGACCAGATCATCGGTGGCGAGATTCCCCGCGGCGCCAGGCGCGTAGGGGCAGCCGCCCAGTCCTCCCGCCGACCCGTCAAAGGTTCCCACGCCATATGGCAGCGCCGCGAGCACGTTGGCGAGCGCGGTCCCACGCGTATCGTGAAAGTGCAGCGCGATCTCGCTGACCGGCACGCGCGCGAGGACCGCGTCGAGGACACGCGGAATCTGCCCGGGATGCGCGATGCCGATCGTGTCGCTGACGGCCACTTCGAACACGCCGAGTCCGACGAGCCGCGCCGCGAGGTCGGCGACGATCTGCGGCGCAACCTCGCCTTCGTACGGGCAGCCGAAGGCGGTGGACAAATATGCGCGAACGCGAAGGCCGGCCGCGAGCGCGCGGTCGCAGACCTGTTTGTAGGTGACGAGCGATTCCTCGATGCTCTGGTTGATGTTCTTGCGGCTGAAGGTCTCGGTCGAGGCGGCGAAGACCGCGACTTCGGTGACGCCTGCCGCGATCGCGCGATCGAGTCCGGCCAGGTTCGGCACGAGCGCGGTGTAGCGGGTGCCCGGCCGGCGCGTGATCCCCTTGAAGACGTCGGCCGCATCCGCCATCTGCGGCACCCACTTGGGGCTGACGAAGGCGGAGACTTCGATCACCGGCAGCGCCGCGGCGCTCAAGCGGTTCACGAACTCGATCTTGTCGGCCGTGCTGATCGACACGTGTTCGTTCTGCAGTCCGTCGCGCGGGCCGACCTCGACGATGGTGATGCGGCGTGGGGTCATGTCAATTCAATTAATGGCGCGTCCGGCTGCACCAACTCGCCCTCGCGGCAGTGTACGGCCATGACGGTGGCATCGGCCGGCGCCCGGATGGGCAACTCCATCTTCATGGCTTCGAGGATGATCACCGTGTCGCCCTTCTTCACCGTGGCGCCCGGCGCGACGAGCACCTTGATGACGGTGGCGGGCATCGGTGCGGTCAGCGATTGCACGACGGCGGTCCGCGGCCGCGCGGCATGGGCCGCGGCGGCTTCCGCCGCACGCGTGTCGCGGAATACGTGGCCGTTCCAGAATGCCCATCGGTTCGCCGGAGGGCCAGCGACGTAGACCGTCTCGCTCTGCCGGTCGGTTTCGACGCGATAGGTGCCGTCGGCGATGCGCGTGACGGAAAACGGACTGGACATCACCCGCGCCAATCCCGGAGCTGGCGCCACGGATCCCACGCGTCGAGGGATTGGTGGCTGGTGGCTGGTGGCTGGTGGCTGGGCTCGTCGTCGGCAGCCAGCGCGGCGCGGACCCATGGCGGCGTCTCGATGTCGAGGGCTTCAGCCAGCGCGGCGCCCTCGCCGTCGAGAAAGCCGGTGTCGATGTCGCCCGCCTGAAATCGCGAATGCTCGAGAATCCTGAGAAGCAAGGGAACGTTGGTACGAATGCCGAGGATCGGATAATCGCGCAGGGCGGCGATGAGGCGCGCCGTCGCGGACTCGCGCGTTTCGCCCGTCGCGATGACCTTGGCGATCATCGGATCGTAGTAGATCGACACATCGCCGCCTTCGACTACGCCCGAATCGATCCGCACGCCGGGCAGTCGAGGCTCGCGGTAGAGCAGCAAGCGGCCCGCTTGCGGCATGAAACCGTGGGACGGATCTTCGGCGTAGATCCGCGCTTCGATGGCGTGCCCACGCTGGGTGAGCGCGCTCTGGGGCCAGGGTAGCGGCTCGCCTGAAGCCACGACGAGCTGCGCGCGGACGAGATCGACGCCCGTGACTTGTTCCGTGACCGGATGCTCGACCTGAAGGCGGGTGTTCATTTCGAGAAAATAGAAGCGTGCGTCGTTGCCCGTCCCCTCGATGAGGAATTCGATCGTGCCGGCGTTGCGGTAGCCGGCGGCACGCGCGGCTTGCACGGCGGCGCCGGTCATCTGCTCGCGCAAGGCGGGCGTCAGCGCCGGCGACGGGCTCTCCTCGATGATCTTCTGATGCCGCCGCTGGACCGAGCACTCGCGCTCGAAGAGGTGCACGACCTGGCCGTGGCCGTCGGCGAACACCTGCACCTCGACGTGGCGTGGCCGTTCGACGAGCCGCTCCACGTACAACGTGCCGTCGCCGAACGCGGCGACCGCCTCGCGGCGCGCGGCCTGAATCGCGTCGGCGATCTCCTCGGCACGCCGGACGAGCCGCATGCCTTTGCCGCCGCCGCCGGCCGACGCCTTCACGACCGCCGGCAGCCCGACGCGGTCCACGGCGCGCCGCAGCTCGTCGTCGCTTTGATCCTCGGGAGTTTCGCCGGGCACGACCGGGACGCCGGCCGTCTGCATCAGCCGGCGCGCGCCGATCTTCGATCCCATCTGCGCGAGCACCTGTGAGGGCGGGCCCACGAAGATGACGCCGGCCTGTTCGCAGGCTGCCGCGAACGCGGGATTCTCGGCGAGGAAGCCGTAGCCGGGATGCAGCGCGTCCGCGCCGCTGGCGCGCGCGGCGTCGAGGATGCGCGGAATCGACAGGTAGCTTTCGGCGGCGGCAGCGGGGCCGATCCCCACGGCGCGGTCGGCGGCGGCCACGTGCGGCGCGCGACGGTCGGCCTCGGAGTACACGGCCACCGTCTCGATGCCGAGCTCGCGGCACGCGCGGATGATGCGCAGCGCGATCTCGCCGCGGTTGGCCACGAGCAGGCGGCGGATCATGACGCGGTCAAGCGCTCCATGAAGGCTTGCGCTTTTCGAGGAACGCCTTCATGCCTTCCTGGCCCTCGGGCGAGACGCGCCTCGCGGCGATGGCGCTCGCGGTGACCGGCATCGCGTCTTTACTCGTCAGCCTCCACACGTCGGCAATGAGCGCCTTCGCGGCGGCGACGCCTTCGGGACCCGCCGTCAGAATCTCGCGCACGTATTGCTCGACGGTCGCATCGAGCTCGGACGCGGGCACCACCGCGTGCGCCAGGCCGATCTCTCGCGCGCGCGCCGCCGGGAAGCGGGCGCCGGTCAGAAACAGCTCGCGCGCCGCCGATCGGCCGATCTTGGCGAGCGCGAACGGCGAAATGACCGCCGGCAGGATCCCCAGCTTCACCTCGGTGAAGCCAAACACCGCCTGGTCGTCGGCGACGACGATGTCGCAGACGGCGGCGAGGCCGCAGCCGCCCCCGAGCGCCGCGCCATGAACACGGCCGATGAGCGGCACCGGGAGCGCGTCGAGCGCCGCGAACATGCGCGACATCGCCGTGGCGTCGCGCAGATTCTCCTCCTCGCTGTAGTGGACCATCTTCGACATCCACGTGAGATCGGCGCCGGCGCAGAAGACTTTCCCCGCGCCAGCGAGCACGACCACGCGCAGGCCGATATTGTTTGCGTCGCTCGCTGCGCTCGCTGGGCGCGCCGCCGCAGCGGCTGCCGCCGTCCACGCCGTCAGCTCGGCGATGACCTCTTCGTTGAAGGCGTTGCGCACCTCAGGGCGGTTGAGGGTCAGGTACTCGACCGCGCCGTCGCGTTTGGTGCTCAGATACTTGTAGGACATAGGACCATGTGAAAGGCACTAACACGGAGGTCACGGAGGTCAACGGAGTTCACGGTTTCTATGAATACATTATGTGGCCGTGCCCTCCGTTTCTCCGCTGTGTCCTCCGTGGTAGTGCTTCTTACATTCGAAAGACACCGAAACGCGCCTCGGGGATCGGCGCGTTGAAGGCCGCGGACAACCCGAGCGCCAGCGCCTGTCGCGTCTCGGCCGGGTCGAGGATCCCGTCGTCCCACAGCCGCGCGGTGGAGTAGTAGGGAGAGCCCTCGTGATCGTACTTGTCGAGGATCGGCTGGCGGATCGCCTGTTCGTCGTCGGCGGAGAACGGCTTGCCCTCGCGCGCGAGCTGCTCGCGCTTGACGGTCGTCAGGACGCCGGCCGCCTGCTCGCCGCCCATGACCGAGATGCGCGCGTTCGGCCACATCCACAGCAGCCGCGGCTCGTACGCGCGGCCGCACATACCGTAATTGCCCGCCCCGAAGGACCCGCCGATGATCACCGTGAACTTGGGCACCACGGAATTTGCCACCGCGTGGACCATCTTGGCGCCGTCCTTCGCGATTCCCGCGCGCTCGTACTGCCGGCCGACCATGAAGCCGGTGATATTCTGCAGGAAGATGAGCGGAATGCCCCGCAGGTTGCAGAGCTCGATGAAATGCGTCGCCTTGAGCGCCGATTCCGAAAACAGCACGCCGTTGTTGGCGATGATGCCCACGAGAAATCCGTGCAGCCGCGCGAATCCCGTCACGAGCGTCGTCGCGTAGCGCTCCTTGAACTCGTCGAAGCGTGAGCCGTCCACCAGGCGCGCGATGATTTCGCGGACGTCGTACTGCTTGCGGATGTCCGCGTTGACGATGCCGTAGAGTTCCGCCGGGTCGTATCGCGGCTCTTCCGGGGCGGTCATGTCGGCGGGGAGCCGCTTCGCCGCGTTCAGCGTCGAGACGACAGTGCGGCACAACGCGAGCGCGTGTTCGTCGTTCTCGGCGAAGTAATCGGCTACGCCCGAGAGCCGCGTGTGCACATCGGCGCCGCCGAGCTCCTCGGCGGTGACCTCTTCGCCCGTCGCCGCCTTGACGAGCGGCGGCCCACCCAAGAAAATCGTCCCCGTGCCTTTGACGATGATCGTTTCGTCGGACATCGCCGGCACGTAGGCGCCGCCGGCCGTGCAGGATCCCATCACGACCGCGATCTGCGGAATGCGCTCCGCCGACATGCGCGCCTGGTTGAAGAAGATGCGGCCGAAATGTTCGCGATCGGGGAACACCTCGGCTTGCAGAGGGAGAAACGCCCCACCCGAATCGACCAGGTAGACGCAGGGCAGCCGGTTCTCGAGCGCGATCTGCTGCGCGCGGATGTGCTTCTTGACCGTCGTCGGATAGTAGGTGCCGCCCTTCACCGTCGCGTCGTTGGCGACGATGAGCACTTCGCGCCCCGAGACGCGGCCGATGCCCGTGACGATTCCAGCCGACGGCGCGCCGTTGTCGTACATGTCGAACGCAGCGAGCGGCGAGAGCTCGAGAAACGGCGAGCCGGGGTCGATGAGCGTGTCGATCCGCTCGCGGACCGGCAGCTTGCCTTGCTCGCGATGGCGCTGCAGGTATTTCGGGCCGCCGCCGTTACCGACGGCGGCCAGCCGATCGCGGAGCTGGGCGACGAGTTGCTGCATCCGGTCGTGGTTGGTCTTGAAGCCAGGGTCGGCGGCGTTGACGTGAGACTCGATCGCGTCCATTCGTCACCACCCGCAGCAATCGGCCTTGAAGCCGCACGACGCGCAGCGCCAGACCGCGTGCATGCGGTACATCTCGGCATCGCATCGCTCGCACAGCATCTTGTCCACCTGCGGTGAGCTCAGGCCGGCTCTGAGTGGGGTGATGGGACGAGCGGGCGGTGGCGGCGTCGGCTCGGACATGCGTGGAATTATGGCACGAGCCGCGTGAGTGACGTCGGGGCAGGGCAGGGAACGGTAGATGCCACAAGCTCATCTATAAATGTAGCGATAGAACCCGATTTATGAAGATGTGTATTCATACGTTGCGCTGTCTTGCTACACTTCTTGTCCATGAGTCCTAAACGCAAGAGACGCGTGCTCGCCATAGACGATGAGCCGGTGATGACCGAGTGGTTGAAAGTTCTGCTCGAGCACGCCGGATTCGAGGTCAAGACCGCGCCCGTTGGGACACGCGGCGAAGAGATCTTCAAGACGTGGCATCCCGATGCCGTCATCACCGACCTGATGCTGCCCGATGTGGACGGCATCGAGCTGATTCGTCGGTTCAAGCAGCTCGATCCCGAAGCGGGGGTGATTATCATCACCGGCCAGGGGAATATTCCGCAGTCGGTCGAAGCGGTGAAAGCGGGGGCGTTCGACTTCCTCGAGAAGCCGGTCGACGCCGAGCGTCTCCTGGACAAGCTCGAGAAGGCGATCAAGCAGAAGACACTCATCGACGAGAACGAGCAGCTCAAGGCGCGCCTGGAGGACCGCTACAAGTTCCAGAACGTGATCGGCAAGAGTAAGAAGATGCAGGAGCTCTTCGACCTGGTCGAGAGCGTCGCGGCGAGCGAGGCGAACATTCTCCTTCAGGGCGAGAACGGCACCGGCAAGGAGCTCATCGCCAACGCGATTCACTTCAACAGCAAGCGGAACAAGGGCCCGTTCATCAAGATCAACTGCGCGGCGATCCCGAAGGACCTGATCGAATCGGAGCTGTTCGGCTACAAGAAGGGCGCGTTCACCGGCGCCACGATGGACAAGGAAGGCCTGTTCGAGATGGCCGAGGGCGGCTCGCTGCTGCTCGACGAGATCGGGGAGATGCCGCCGTACCTGCAGACCAAGCTCCTGCGCGTGCTGCAGGAACGCGAGTACCGGCCGATCGGCAGCGACCGGATCGTCCACGTCGATTTTCGTCTGATCTGCGCGACCAACAGCGATCTCGACGCGTCGCTGCGCGAAGGAAAGCTGCGCGAGGATCTGTATTTCCGCATCAACACGATTACCATGCGCGTGCCGCCGCTGCGCGAGCGCACCGAGGACATTCCGCTCCTCTGCGACTACTTCCTCGACAAGTTCCGCTCCCGGTATCAGAAGAACGTGAAGACGCTGGCGCCGTCGGTGTATCACCTGCTGATTCGCAACCGCTGGTCCGGGAACGTCCGCGAGCTCGAGAACGCGATCGAGCGCGCGGTGCTCGTGGCCAAGGGGTCGGAAATCGCCGTCACCGATCTGCCGGAGTCGATTCGCGAGGAATCGGCGACCGCCGCCGATTTCGTGATTCCGCCGCACCGCACCCTGGCGGAGATCGAGAAGATGGCGATCCTCCAGACGCTCCAGCGCACGAACTGGAACAAGCAGGAGGCGGCGCAGATTCTGGGGCTGTACCGGCCGACGCTGTACAGCAAGATGAAGAAGCACGAGATCCGAGATGGAGCGAAGTCGGCGCGGGCGGTATCGGCGTCGCCGCCAGCGCGGCAGTAGGGAAGGTTCAAGCTCAGCCGTCCTCTTTGACGCGACCTCAGCCGCACACCCGCGTGTGGCATACAACTTGAAGCACAGAAGACGGAATGGAGGCTGTGTGAGCGACAACTCGCGGGCAATTGCCGCCTCGGTGGTGGGCGCGATCCTCGGCGCGGTGGCGGGCTATTTGTTCTTCTCGGAGCACGGACGTCGGCTTCGGCGCCAGATCGAGCCCGTGCTCGACGATTTCGCCCGCGATCTCAGCCACTTCCGCGGCACGGCCCTGACGGCGGCCGGCGTCGCCAGCGAAGGGTGGAAGCTGCTGAACGAAGTGCTCGGCGAATCGGGGCCGCAGCCGCCGTCACGCTATCCGACGCCGCATCAAACGTCTCCATTCTAGGCAGGAGCCCACATGGACGCGAACCTGGGAACGACCAATCTGCTGCTCGGGATCGTGGCGGGAGTGAGCGTGCTCGAGGTGCTGGTGATGCTCGGGATGGGCGTCGGCGCCTACGTCATCTTCCGTCGCGTCTCCGATCTCCTGACGACGATCGAATCGCGCCACGTGGCGCCGGCGATGCAGCGTGTCAACGCGATTCTCGACGACGTGAAAGACGTGACGGCGACGGTGAAGGAAGAAACCGAACGGGTCGACCACGCCATCCGCACGACGATGGACCGCGTCGATGACGCGGCCGATCGCGTGCGGTCGAACGTGCGGGCGAAGACCAGCCGGGTTATTAGTTTCGTTCGCGGGCTGCGCAACGCGATCGAGGGCGTGCTGCACGCCGGGGCGCGGCCTCAGCCGCCATCGAGCGAAGCAGGCAAGGCATAAGATAAAGACGGTTCCAATAGGAGGAGTCAATGGCAAACGGACACGATCGCTTCGAGAACGAAGGTGGTGGAGGTGGCAGCTTCGTGATGGGTCTCCTCACCGGCACGGTGCTCGGCGCCGGGCTGGGCCTGCTGTTCGCCCCCAAGGCGGGCTCGGAGCTGCGGAGCCAGCTCACCGACCAGGCCGGCACCCTCGCCAACACGGCGTCCGAGCAGTATCGCCGCGCGACGGAAGCGGCGGGCGAACTGGCCGATCGCGGCCGGGACGTGTACGGCAAAGCCCGCGACGCGGTGTCGAAGGGCGCCGAAGACGCACAGAAAGCGGTGTCCAAGGGCGCCGAAGACGCACAGAAGTACGTGCGTGAGGCCGCCAGCACCGTCTCGCGCCGGAGCTGACCGCTGATGACCCCGCCCACGGCGCGCACGGTTGCCACGTCGTGGGTGGAGTCAAGTCGGGCCGCCTGACATAATGGCAGCGTGAACAGCGCGAAGCGGGCCGGCGCCGCTCTCGGCCGGGGTGTCCGCGACGTCATCACGCTGTCCGGGCTCTCGGCGTGGCGCGGGTTGCAAGGCTTCTACGACAGCGACGACCTCACGTATGCGGCGTCGATCGCCTACTACGCGCTGTTGTCGCTGTTCCCCTTTTTCCTGCTCGCCTTCTCGCTCCTCGGCAGCGCGACGGCTGACGCCGGCAACCGCAACACCGTCCTCACCTTCGTCCTCAAGTATTTTCCGACGCAGTTCGAGTTCATCACGGCGCAGCTCGATGCGTTCCGGACCAGCCGCGTCACGCTCGGCGTTGCCGGCACGATCGCGCTCGTCTGGGGCGCGCTCGGCGTGTTTGGCGCCATCAGCACGGCGGTCAACTACGCGTGGGGCGTGGAACAGCAGCGCAGCTTCTGGAAACACAAGCTGTTTTCGTTCGTCATGCTGCTCGTGGCGGGGTTGATTCTGCTGATCACGCTGCTGCTCGTCAGCGCGTCGCAAGTGGTGGGCGCGAGCTGGTTCACCGGCGTCCTCGAGGGATTCCCGGGCCTCGTCGTGCTGCGCGGATTCACAGTCCGCCATGCGACCACGCTGTTCTTCATCCTCGTCGTCGGGCTCGTGTACTACTTCGTGCCGAATGCCAAGGTGCGGTTCCGCGACGTCTGGCTTGGCGCCCTCGTGACCGGGCTGCTGTGGAAAGGCGTCCTCGAAGCGTTCGCGTGGTACGTGCGCGATATGACGCGCTTCACGCGCGTCAACGGCTCGATCGCCGCGGTGGTGGTGTTTCTCGTGTGGGTGTATCTGCAGGCGGTGATTCTGCTGTACGGCGTCGAGTTCACGGCCGCGTACGCGCGGCTGCGGCGCGAGCGGGCGGAGGAAGTGCCGGCGGCGCTTTCGCCGCGGGCGTGAGACAACCGATGAACCACCTCGCGCGAGAGCGCAGCCCGTACCTTCTGCAGCACGCACAGAACCCCGTCGACTGGTTCGCGTGGGGCGACGAGGCGTTCGCGAAGGCGCGATCCGAAGACAAGCCGATCTTCCTCTCCATCGGCTATTCGACGTGCCACTGGTGCCACGTGATGGCGCACGAGTCGTTCGAGAACGACTCGGTGGCGGCGGTTCTCAACGAGCACTTCGTCTCGATCAAGGTCGATCGCGAAGAGCGTCCCGACGTCGATCGCGTCTACATGACGTTCGTGCAGGCGACGACCGGATCCGGCGGCTGGCCCATGAGCGTGTGGCTGACGCCCGATCTCAAGCCGTTTTACGGCGGCACCTACTTCCCGCCCTCCGCGAAGTGGGGGCGCCCGGGATTCATCGACATCCTCCAGGAGATCGCGCGCGTGTGGAAGGGCGATCGCGCGAAGGTGGCGCAATCCGCCGAGGCGCTGACCGCGCAGCTGAAGCAGGCCGCGCAGGCGGCCGCGCCGTCCGGCCTGCCCGGCGCCGACGCCCTCGCCACGGCGGTCACGCAGTTCCGCGAAGCCTTCGATCCGCGCCACGGCGGCTTCGGCGACGCGCCGAAGTTTCCGCGCCCGAGCGAGCTGCTGTTTCTCTTCCGCGAGCACGCCCGCGCGGCCGGGCGCGGTGGAGACGATGCCGCGCGTGAGATGTCGCTGCGCACCCTGCGGGCGATGGCCCTCGGCGGCATGCGCGATCACATCGGCGGCGGGTTCCATCGGTACTCGGTGGACGCGGGATGGCGCGTGCCCCATTTCGAAAAGATGCTGTACGACCAGGCGCAGCTCGCGCTGGCCTACCTCGAAGGCGCCCAGATTTCCGGCGATCCGTTCTACGCGGAGGTCGCGGAAGATACGCTGCTCTACGTCCGGCGCGAGATGACCGGCGAAGGCGGCGGCTTCTATTCGGCGGAAGACGCCGACAGCGTGCCGCCGGAGCACGCGGGGGAGACGAACCCGCACAAGACCGAAGGCGCGTTCTATCTGTGGCGGGCGGAGGAGATCGACGAGATTCTCGGCGCCGACGCCGCAACCTTCACGCTGCGCTTCGGCATCGAGCCAGGTGGCAACGCGCCGGTCGATCCGCAGCAGGAGTTCACCGGCAAGAATCTTCTCTACGTCGCGCACTCGGTCGACGAGATCGCGCGCCAAACCACGATAGACGCGGCCGAGGTCGTCGACGTGCTGAACCGTGCGCGCGTGCGTCTGTTCGAAGCGCGGCTGGGGCGGCCGCGGCCGCACCTCGACGACAAGGTGCTCACCGCATGGAACGGCCTGATGATCGGTGCCTTCGCGCGCGGCTCGCGCGTCCTGCGCGCCATGGGCCCCGCCGACGGCGACGCGGGCGAGCCGTATCTGCAGGCGGCGCGCCAGGCGGCCGGCTTCATTCGCGATCGGCTGTGGCATCCGGACACGCGCACGCTCGTGCGGCGGTATCGCGACAGCCACGCCGACATCGACGCGTACGCCGAAGACTACGCCTGTCTGATCTTCGGGCTGCTCGAGCTCTTCCAGGCCGACGCGGATCCCGCGTGGCTCGAGTGGGCGATCACGCTGCAGCGGCGCCAGGACGAACTGTTCTGGGACGAGGCCGGCGCCGGCTGGTTCAGCACGACAGGCACAGACGCGAGTGTGCTGCTGCGGATGAAAGAAGACTACGACGGCGCCGAACCGACCGCGAGCTCGGTGTCGGTCGTCAACCTCCTCGTGCTGTCGCATCTGGTGCCCGATCCGATCTGGAGCGAGCGGATCGATCGTACATTACGCTCGTTCGGTTCCCGGTTGGAGCAGATGGGGCGCGCCGTGCCGATGATGGCGGCGGCGCTCTCCATGTACCTCGCCGGCCTCCAGCAAATCGCCATCGTCGGCGACGAGGGCCGCGAGGAGCTCGAGCGGGCGGCGGCGCGTCAGTATCTGCCGTTCGCGGTGACGGTGAGCGCGGGACGCGAGCGTCAGCGCGCGCTCGCCGCGCGGCTGCCATTTGTCGGCGCGATGGCCGAAGTCGGCGGCCGGGCGGCGGCCTACGTCTGCCACGACTTCACGTGCCAACAGCCTGTGACGTCAGTCGAGGAGTTGGAACGCCAAACCCATGCCTGACGAGGTGAATTGATTCATGGCGTTTCCGGTAGACGTGTGGCTGCGCGGCACCGCCTTCGCGACCACTGAGACGATCGACGGCGTCGTGCGCGAGGCGGGCGCGTGGACAGACGATGACGTCCGCAGCGTGCTCGAGAGCATGCTGCGCACGATGGGCCGCCTCAAGAATCCCACCGAGCCGGATCGTCCGGTGGTGCTGCGGGGCCTGAGCTGGATCGTCAACCCGTTCGAGGACGGCGGCGTGGTGATCGCGATCGAGATCACGCTCGGCGCCGCGGTTGCCGGGCCGTTTCAGATTGAGCAGGCGCGGCTCGAGGCGATGATCGCGCGTGTGCTCGCGCAGCCCGCGGTGCCGGCCTCAACCCAGGTGCACTAGCTTAGTGCGCCGTCTGGCCCTTGAGCGCCGCGCGCAGCTGGGCGACGGTCGCCGCGGGATCGGCGACTTCGAGAATCAGCTTCTTGTACCGCTCGTGCACGAGCGAGACGATGATCGTCTGGGCGGGATCGCGGACGTCCCAGAACACCATTTCGCCGTGGTAGTAGAACGTTCCGGCGGCAAACAATCCCGGCACCGAGGTGCCCATCAACCTGAAGCCGTGCCACCAGCGGCCGACTTGTCCCGGATCGGACTCGACGGCCGCGACGTGCGCCAGCGGAATCTGCAGACGGGTTCGCAGCGCCCACAACTGATCCAGCCCTTCGACATCGAACACGACCCGATCGCCCTGCACGGACACGTCGACCACGTCAGTTTCTCCCGTTGCGGTAGATCCTACCGCCTTTCATGACGAAGACGACGCGCCGGACCGCGGTGATGTCGGTCAGCGGATTGCCGTCGACCGCGACGAGATCGGCGTCGAAGCCCGGAGCGATCGTGCCGATCTGGCGCCCGAGGCCCAGCGACTCGGCGGAGACCGAGGTGGCGCTCATGAGGGCGTCCATCGGCGCCTCGTGCGCGTCGCGGACGCGATAGACGAATTCTTCGGCGTTGCGGCCGTGCGCGCCGGCCACCGCGTCGGTGCCGAAGATGATCTTCACGTGGCGCGCGCGCGCGCGGCGCAGGACGTCGATCGTCGGCGCGATCCCTTTCTCGATCGTCGCCAGGGTCTCGGTCGAAAACGAGAAGCCGCCGCGGTTGTCGAGGTAGTTGTGGAGCACGAGCAGGTTCGGATCGAAGTAGGTGCCGCGCGCGGCCATGAGGTCGAGCGTCTCGTCGGTGAGAAACGTGCCGTGCTCGATCGAGGTGCAGCCGGCCATGACCGCCGCCCGCGCGCCGGCGTCGCCGATGGCGTGGACGACCGATCGCAGGCCTACAGCTCTTGCTTCACCGCAGGTCGCCTGAATCTGGTCATTGCTCATCGTTTGGTTGCCGCCCGCGCCGAGGCCGGAGGTCGCGAACAGCTTGATCACGTCCGCGCCGTCGGCTTTCGTCTGGCGGACGAGCGCGCGGAGCGCGTCGGCATCGCCGCTGAGGTCGGTAATCTGGCGCAGCGAGGTGAGGATCCGCGGGCCGGGCAGCAGCCCCTGGTCGATGCGGTCGCGCACCGCCTTGTCAATGAATGCTCCGAGGCTCTGCACCGTGGTGAAGCCGTCCTGCAGCGTCACCCAGGCGTCTTCGGCGGAGTAGAGCGCCGCGTCTTCGGGCTTTTCGTTTCCGCTGAGGGATTTGTGATTCGCGTCGAAGTGCCAGTTCAGGTGGATGTGCGTGTCGATCCAGCCGGGCGTGACGGTCAGGCCGCGCAGGTCGTAATCGATCGGCGCTGCGTTCGGATCGATCGCGACGATCTTGGAGCCTTGGACGACGATGCGCGTGTCGCGGGACGACTGGCCGCGTCCGTCGATGAGCGTCGTCACCGCGATGACCGTGCGTGTTCCCTGAGCGGGGAGGGACGCCGCCGCGAGTGCCGCCGCCAGGGCAACGAACGCGCAGATGAAGACGAGCGGTCGCATCATGACTCTTTCTTGCGGCCCTGATGATACCGCGCGGAGTCTTAGAGGTTCCAGCCGTGCGGGCCGGTCCAGCCCTCGGTGGCGAGGTCGTGCTCGAAGGTGACCTGGCGTCTGGCGAGGTCGCCCGAATCGGAGAAGTTTTCGACGTGTTCGGTTCCGTCGGGGTTGATGACGCGCAGTTCGAAGCCGCCGGCGTGGAGGTCGCGCGCTTCGTATCGCAGGAATTCGCCGCGGCGTTCAAACCACCAGAACACAGGTTCTCCTTAGGGGTTACCCTCTCTTTTCGGTGCGAGGGCGGGAAACCGATATAGCGCCTTGGCTTTATTTCACCACCGTCGCCAGCGTGTCGTGGTGCAGCGCGATCAGCGAGCGCAGGTAGGGACCGATGGCGTCCGCGTTCGCGAAGCCCGCCTTCTTCGCGGCGGCCTCATGCAAGCAGCACTCGCCTTTTCGTCCGTCGCGATCGGAGCTGACGAGCGGGCGATCATCGAGGCTGCCGTGCGATACCGGCATCTCGAACCGACGGACAAAACGAACGCCTTATCAGACAAGTCTTCGCCTCTGGTGCTACTTCTGCGCAAACCGAATCCGAACGATCCCTTTGATTCTCGCACCTTCGAGATGATCGATACCGACGCTCATACGCGTTTTACGATCTCCGACGAGTTGATCGACTCGTTGCGAGCGCGCAACGTGAAGAGCGTCTCAATCAAGCGGCTGATAACGTCGACGAAAGGACGACGCCGCGATCGGGTGAGCCGACCAGGTATTTCGGCGGATGGACTCAGCAATCCCGTTCGGGCGGCAAGACAGCTGCGCCGCAAGCACTGGTCATTTCGGCACGGGAAGCGTATGGTGAGAACATAAGGAAATTGTATGTTTCTTACTGATTTCCCCGCGCAGAAACGGCCTACCTTCGCCGCGGTCATGACGACATTGATCCTGTCGTCGCTCACTGCCGTCGGATGCGGCAGTTCTCCCATGGCTCCGGCTCCCGTGCCGGACTCCGTCAGCAGCGTCACCGACATGGCCCCGCCACTCGGAACAAAGCTTCTGCATGGCCAGAGCGTCACGTTCACCGGCACGGCCGGCTATTCCTTGAACAGCGCCGACTCCGGCCAGGTCGTGTTCGTAATCGAAGACCAAACAAATACGGTCTTGAACACTTCCCAGCCCAGCGCCGCGGTCGCCAAAGGTAGCGGACAGGTTACGCTGTCTCAATCGATCACGTTACCCGACACGGGCGTCACGTCCGTGCAGGTCTTCTTTGCGTTGGCGCCGACGGGTGCCACCAGCACTCATGCTGCCGTGCGCCTCACATATCAAGTGCAGTAACCGCCCGACGTTCGCAGCATTTCGCAGCTCCTAAGCCCCGGTTCCCACCGGGGCGTTACAACCACCCGCGCGTTCACGCCGCCAGCAGTCCCTTCCGAAATACAGCCGGCTTGAGTCCGCGGGTCAATGTGGGACAATGGGCGCTGAAAAAGGTCGAACGATCCCAATGGACCGTTCGACCAGTCGCTTCCAGATCCCTGGTGATTCCGACATTCCCCCGACTGAAGATCCTGGGTCCCGCAAGGGGCGTGTGGGTTCGATTCCCGCCCCCGGCACCACCCAAGCGACACGAAGCGAAACACGGGCGATTGGGTCTACTGCCCAGCAGCTACAAACGTGACCGACAAGTGAAGCAGAGGTGCGCGCCGCGAGCTTCGCGGCGCGCATCCCGTCAGCGGATGTGAGTGCTCGAGGCGGCGGCGACCAGCTCGCGCCTCGCGCTGGCCGGCGCGACCACGGCCCGGTGCCCGTCGCTGCTCTCCAGTGTCACCTGCCTGAGCACGTACTGGTTCTCGACCTTCTCGAACACGAGCTGCGGCGCCGCCTTCCCGTCCGTGGACGCCTGCGGAATCGTCAACATGTACACCGACCGTCGCGCGTCCGTGCTCGCGATCGCCACCATGGCGGTGTTGTCGCCCACCGTGGTGATCATGTAATGGCCAGCCGGCATGCGCGACCCGCCGACCATGAAATCGAACGGCACGTTGGCTGTCACTTTGTGATCGTCGGCTCGCGCGATCGATGCGCCGCCGAGCACGGCCGCGGACGCCATCAGGACACTCAAGACCACGTGTGCATTCTTCATAAGCCCTCCACTGAGTTGTTTCACCCGACGCTCGCTTCTTTCAACGTTGGACGGGTGAATCGTGGAGAAGGTTCGCTTGGTGATCAAACGATCGCGGCGAACAAGATCGAACAGCGACCGCTTGTGGAACCGCTTCCCAGGATCGGACAGATGAGTCGCGCGTCTTCGCGAACAGCGCGTCCGGCACACGTCGGGTTGACGGGCGCGAGAGCTTTACGACAACATCCAACCGCTCATCTGCACATGCCGGTTCTCAGTCCATCGTCGTAGCGAAGATGCCAATGACCGATACGAGCCGCGTCCGCCTGCCGCATCCGTTGATTCTGCTGCTCGTCGGCGTGTTGGTGGCGGCGGCGCTCACGTGGATCCTTCCGGCCGGCGAGTACGCCAGGCGCAACGATCCCGCCACCAACCGCAGCGTCGTCGTCGCGGGCACATATCATGCGGTGCCGCGAGCGCCCGTCGGGGCTGATTGCCTTCAGTCGCGGCCTATTGGCCTGACGGGGGAGTCCGCGCTTCCGCCAACTCCGGCCGGCCCGGCTGATCGGCGCGCACACAGATC
>JADGOC010000299.1 GCA_017883165.1 Acidobacteriota bacterium | reverse complement strand
CCAGAGTTTGTTCTCGTTCACCGAGCGATACGCTTCGAGAAGCGCCGTCAGAGCGCCCGCCGTATAAGTCGTGGCCCAACCGGGCAGATCTGCCGTGCCCCGCGACAAATCAATCTTCGCGAGCGCGGCGTCGTCAAATGCCAGTCCGGTGGAACCATCGTCGAGCCGGCGCGCGAGATCGGTGCGCATCCAGTCGAAAACCGGCATGAAGTTGTAACACAGCACCGGCACGCCCGCGCGCCCCATGCTGCGGACGCTTTCACAGTAGTTGTCTATGAGCCGGTCGCGTGTGGGGCGTCCAAGTTTGATGTCCTCGTGGACGGGAATGCTCTCGATGACCGCGAGCGACATGCCGTGCCGCTCAACATCCTCGCGCAGAGCCGCGATGCGGTTCAGAGGCCACGGCTCTCCGACCGGAATGTCGAAGAGAGCGCCAACGATGCCACGCACGGCCGGAATCTGCCGGATTTGCGCGAGTGGAATCGGGTCGCGTGGCCCGAACCACCGAAACGTGATCAAGGCGCGACTACCCCTTCTTGTGCGCCGCAAGGTTGGGATCGCTGCCTTGTCATCGCGAGACCCGCAGGCTCGCCCCCTGCATGAGCCGCTCAACCTCGCCGCGCGTCACCAAACAGAAATCGCCCGGGATGCTGTGCTTTAGCGCCGAGGTAGCAGTCGCGAACCGGACCGCTTCCTCCCAGCCAAGACTCTCGAGGCGGCTCACGATCAGCCCCGCGCTGAACGCGTCGCCGGCGCCAATGCGATCAACGACCTCCACCTCATAGCGGGGCGCGCGGTGGATCTTGCCATCTGCCGCGACGATCGCGCTCCAGCTGTTCAACAACACCCGCGGATTCTCTCGCAGTGTGATAGCCACCGCCCGAAACTTGAATCGCTTTTCGAGCGCGCGCGCGACATGCGCATACGACTCCGCGTCCACGTGCTCGTACCCATCCTTCGCCTCGGCGCCGATGCCGAACACAACCAGCGTGTCCTCCTCGGTCGTGATCAGGACGTCCACGTACTCCATCAGCGGCTCCTGCACCGCGCGAGCCTTCTCGGCGCTCCACAGCTTGCTCCGGTAGTTCAAATCGTAGCTGACGGTGAGCCCGGCCTTTTTGGCTGCGACCAGCGCCTCAGTCGTGACCTTGGCGGCGGATTCGCTCAGCGCCGGCGTGATCCCGCTGACGTGGAACCAGCGCGCGCCGCTGAATACGGACGCCCAGTCGATGCTCCCTGGCGTAACCATGCTCATGGCCGACGCCGCGCGATCGTACAGGACGCTGCTCGCGCGGGGAGCGGCGCCGAGCTCCGCGAAGTAGAGACCCGCGCGGTCGTCGGCGGTCCACTCGATCTGGGCCTCCACGCCCTGCTCGCGGGCGCGGCTGGCGATCATGCGGCCGAGCGCGTTGTCCGGAAGGCGCGACACCCAGCGCGAGGCGACGCCGAGCCGCGCGGCCGCGACGGCGACATTCAGCTCACCGCCGCCGACGTAGGCGTCGAAGCTGTGGGCCTGCTCGAGCCGCTGAAAAGCCGGCGGCGTGAGCCGCACCATCGCTTCGCCAAAGGTGACGAGATCCATGCGCAATCTTACGCTCGCCCCAACTCGCTGACCAGATTCTACCGAATCATGTCATTCCCCGGACTCGACCTGACTGGCCGTACCGCCGTCGTCATCGGCGCGACTTCGGGCATTGGCAAGGCGATCGCGCTGGGCCTGGCCGACGCCGGCGCCGACGTCGTCCCGACCGGTCGTCGAGCGAAGCTGGTCCGGGAAGCAGCGCAGGCCGTCGAAGCCCGGGGACGCCGTTCGCTCGCGATAACCACTGACGTGTCGGACACGGATTCCCTCCAGGCGCTCGCCGCCGACGCCATTGCAAAGTTCGGCAAAGTGGACATCCTGGTGAACGCGGCGGGCCGCACGGTGCGACGCCCGACGCTCGAGGTCTCGGACGCCGAGTGGGAAGAGATCATGGACACGAACCTCACCGGGATGCTGCGCGCGTGCCGGGCGTTCGGCCGCCACATGATCGAGCGGCGCTACGGCCGCATTATAAACATCGGCTCCCTTACCTCTGTTGTCGCGCTTTACGAAGTCGCCGCCTACGGGGCCAGCAAGGCCGGCGTGGCCGCGCTCACGAAATCTCTCGCGGTCGAGTGGGCGCCGCACGGCGTGTGCGTCAACGCGATTCTGCCCGGTGTCTTCCGAACGGCGCTCAACGAAGGGCTGCTCGACGGCACGGATCGCGGCCGCGAGCTATTGATGCGCACGCCGATGAAGCGCTTTGGCCAGCCGGAAGAAGTCGTGGGTGCCGCGGTTTTTCTCGCGTCCGAGGCGGCGAGCTTCGTCACGGGGCACCTGCTGGCGGTGGACGGCGGCTTTCTCGCGAGCGGGGTCAATCAGTAGCTGTCCGCAGCATGACATTTCCGCCGCTAGTGGGGGATTCCCCCACTGAACTTCAGGATGCCCCTTACGGGCCCCGCAGAGCAAACAGGGTATCATCCTTCAGTAACCGAACAACCACAATTCGATCAATTAAACCTGCCGCTACGGCACATTCGATTGATCGATTCCTTTTTTTGAGAAACCCATGTCACACTTTAAAACTTTGATGGCTGTCTCGCTGGCGGGGCTGTTCGTCCTCTCCGCCCACGCCAATGGTCAGACCGCGACGTCTTCCGGCCCGCACATGATCGTCGTAAAGCTTGTTGACACGGGAAAATCCGTGCCCTACGCCTTCGAGCCCGCGATGACTGTTGCGCAACGCGGCGATACCCTCCGCTTCGTCGAGGCCGCAGGCGTAATGCACAACGTACACTTCACGAAGCAGGCGTCGGGTGCCAAACTCGGAAGCGCCGTAACAGGGCCATACCTCACGACTAAAGGTCAGACGTACGACCTGGTGATCGACGGGCGGTTTACCGAAGGCACCTACGAGTACGTATGCCAACCTCATGAAGCCATCGGGATGAAAGGCACGCTGGTCGTTAAGAGCCGTGGGGAGGTCGCCAGCAAGAGGTAGCACCATCGATGTAAGGGCTTCGTCACACCGCGCCAACCAGGAGCGGTGTGACGAGCCGCATCCCGCCAATTTGTGTGGAAGGCGACACTAGACCAGCTATT
>JADGOC010000126.1 GCA_017883165.1 Acidobacteriota bacterium | reverse complement strand
CGCCTCGATTCGCAACGTGCCGCTGCCCGACGGGGTCCGTGCGTTGAGGCTCGCCGATCGGCCCCTTCCGCCGGCCTACGGCGAATCGGTCGTCCTGAACACGCTTGACGAGGTCTTTCCGCGTCGAACGGGAGCGAGACTTGGCAAGGTTGGCGTGGACACCGCTCACCGATTCGATGCCGACGAACAGGCCGATGCACCCCGAGCGCGCCACCAGCTTGACCAGAGCCGGATCCTCGGCAAAACGGAGACTGGTTTGGCCGCCCCAGCGGATCTTCATGTCGGCCATCCCTTCAAGCAGCGGTCTGGCCCGGGCCGGGTTCCCCAGCAGGTTGTCGTCGACGAAGACGACCAGCCTGTTGCGGAAGGTGCGCAGTTCGGCCAGCATGTCCTCGGCGGAACGATAGCGGAACTGCTTTCCGAAATAATTCGTGACGGTGCAGAAGGGGCAGTCGTAGGGACAACCACGGCTGGCCTGAACAGTCTGCGTCGTCAGGTATTTCCTGCCGGCCAGGATCTCGCGCTCGGCCCAGGGAATCGTCAGTTCCGTCCCCGTGGGAATCGTCGGACGATAGATCCGGGCGAGATGGCCGGCCGCAAAGTCCGCCAACAGGGTTGCCCAGACCGTTTCGGCCTCGCCGACGACGACGGCATCGGCGTGGCTGAGCGCCTCTTCCGGCAGCACCGACGGGTGCATGCCACCGAGCACGACGGGGACATTTTGCGCCCGGAACCGATCAGCGATCTGATAAGCGCGGGTCGCCTGGTGGGTCATCGCCGTGATGCCCACCAGATCGAAATCCCCTTCGAAGGGCACTTCTTCGTGCACCTCATCGGCCAGTACCACCTCCCAGGCAGGCGGGGTGACGGCAGCCACCATCTGCAGCGACAACGGAGGCAGTTGGAAACGGCGGACCCACCCGAGTTGTTCGGTCGCCGGATAGACGAGGAGCAGGCGCGAAGGCTGTCCCGGTGATCGATGGCGGGTCGGGGCGGTCATGATGTTCGTTGGACGGCTGGCTCGGGCGCCTGCTGCTGCCAGTAGGGGTAGAACTGATACCACAGGTGCGGGTGGGCGCGAATGCGGCGCTCGAGCTCGACGGCGAACGCCTGCGTCGCGTTCTGGACGCTCTCTTCCGTGCTGACGCTGGTGTCGACGAAAATCGGCTCGCCGCAGACGCCGAGGAACCGGCCGTCGGGCTGTCGAATCATGAACGACGGCAGGAGTGGCGCCCCCGACAGATAGGCAATCATCGCCGGCGTACGGAGGAATCCGGTGCGGCGGCCGAAGAAGGTGACGTCCACGCGATCCCGGCCGAGATGGCGGTCGAGGAGCATCGCGACGAGGCCGTTGGCTCCGAGCACGCGCCGAATTCGCAGCGCCGTCTCGAGCATCTGGCCGATCTCGATCGTCTCGATGCCGAGCGACTCGCGCATGCGGCGGCGGAACCGGCTGACGACCGGGCTTGGCTCGGGCTTGCCGACCACAGTCAGCGGATAGCCGCGCAGCAGTCGCAGCGCGACGCCACCGAGCTCCCAGTTACCGAAATGACCGCCGACGATGATCACGCCGCGGCCGAGTGCGAGCAGCTCGTCGAACCGGTGGCTGTCGAGTTGTGCCACCAGTGGTGCGAGGCGGGCGCGGTCCATCGACAGGCTGCGGATGAAGTCAATCGTGTCGCAGGCATAGCTGCGATAGGCCAGGAGCGCGAGACGCCGCAGCTCGTCCTCCGATGCGTCCGGCCGCACGAGCCGGAGGTTGTCGACGACGGCGCGCGTGCCGTCGCGCACGAGATGGTGAGCGAGCCACATGGCGACGTGCCCGATGGCGTAGCTGCAGGCGGGTGGGAGGCGGGTGACGCTATGGTACGTGGCGCCGAAGATCAGCCCGTTGTTCAAGGCGCCCGCGTGCCAGCGGACCGCGGAGAAATCGGTGTCGGTGCGCATTTGCAGCCTAGTCCGAGAGATAACGATACTTCAGTGCGAGCATGCAGGTGCGGAAGGTGTCGCGCACCTGGTGCATCTTGCTTCTCGCACCTAGGTAGGAGAGCCGCCGGGCGGTGACGAGCGCACCCCACGCCGACACAGAACCACCATCTCGTCTACGCCGGTCGTATCGATCAAGCCGTTCACAAGGTTGAGCCGCTTCTGGAATAACAGGGCCAGCGGCATGCCCACCCAGTTGTACCAAAACATCGCCCACGTGCGGCGATGCTCGAGCCACCACATGCCGTATTTCACCAACCGGGGACTGGTCGGTTGCATGCCGAACGCGGCGCTCTTTTCAAGCTCCAGCTGGTTGCCCGCCATCATGGCCAGCAAATCCGAAGGGTCGTAGCGTCGCGCATGCCCGACCCAGTCATCGAACTCCGTCCATAGATCCGCATGTAAGGGTACGGAAAAAATCAAGACACCGTCGTCTTTGAGCACACGGCTCACTTCGCCGAAGACCAGTCGGTCATCCTCAGCGTGCTCAATGACATCGAAGGCACAGACGAGATCGAATTCTTGATCGCTGAATGGCAGCGCGCCGATTTCGCCTGACACGGCGATTCCGCCGCGCGCATTGAGCCGCTCGATCACCGGTGCGCTGATGTCGACGAAATGCGTGCCGGCAATCGGCAACCGGGGGCGCAGGCCCGGCCCGATTTCCAGTCGCGCCGGCGCAAACGGCAGTAACTCGGAAACAATCGGCCATGTGTTGAAGCCGTCCGGGCGTTCAAGGCGGGCCTTCCGCCAGAGCGCATCGTAGAACGTACGATTGGTCACGGCGACGTCCGGCGAGGTCGGGTGTTTTGGTGTGTCTGGATGCATTCTTCGATGATGACCTTGCCGTCGCGCTCGAGCTGTCGGGCAACGGGCATGCGGGCAACGCTCTCTTTGGGCCAGCATTATAGCGTGCCTCTCCCCGCGCTGATCGGACCGTCGTGCCTGTGCTGGCGAAGATTCTCACCTACTAAGTCTCCTCGGGCCGCCGGGCGGTTCACTCCTCGTCGGCGCTCGAGGCAAGCCGCTGCAGCGCGCGCCGCACGCCAAATCGTCGTAGGCGATCCCACCGGTCTCGCTGCTGCCGTAGAAGGAATGCACCTTGCGATCGAGGTGTCGCCGGAACCACGAGACCGTGCCGGCGTCGATGCGGGCGCCGGCCGTAATCAAGAGGCGCAGCGACGCAGGCAGCCGATCGATCGGTTCGAGCGCCTTGATTCGCTCGAACATGAATGGGACGCCCGGAAACACCGTGGCGCCGCTGTCGGCGACCTCGCGCGCGAACTGCCCTTCGGGCTGAACGACTGAGGGAGAGCGACGCGCGTGCCCTGCCACAGCAGCGGCAAGACGAGGTTGCCGATCGCGTACGAGTGGGACAACGGAAAAAAATCGGACGGCCGCCGACGAACGAGACCACCGCCGCCCGCGCCCGACGCCGAGATCGCCCAGCGCCCGCTCGATCGCGATACATTCGGCGGCGAGGTCGGCGAATGTCGTCGTCGTGCCGGCCGAAAGCGTCTGCGCCGCGACGGCGCTCGCCCCGTCGCGACAGACTCGCTGAAACCGCTCACCGATGGCGCTCGTCGGCACGGCTGCTAGAATGGCCGAGACCGCCTATGACTGTAAGAGCGTTCGGCGTCGACCAGCTCCCGCACCGACCGCCGATGCGGCTCGTCGAGGAGATCGCCGATCTCGTCGCCGGCGAGTCGGCGCGCGGCCTCCGCGTCGCGCGGCCGGAGGATTGGTACTTTCAGGGGCACTTTCCGGACGACCCGGTCGTGCCGGCGATCGTGCTGATCGAGCTGCTGGCGCAGACCGGAGGGCTCGCGGCAGCCAGCGGCGGAGAGCGGACCGGTTCCGCGGCGATGCTGCGCGTCGCGGCCGTCGGACCGTTCAAGTTCCCCGGCGCCGCCCGGCCGCATCAGCTGCTCGACGCACGCGCGCGAGTCGTCGGACGGATCGGCGGCCTGATCAAGATCGAAGGCGAAGTCCTGGCGGACGGCGTTCGCGTGGCCGTCGGCAGCGTCACGCTCGCGGACGTCAGCGTCGACCAGGCGGCAAAGGCCGCCGCTGACTGAATCCGCCGATCCGGATTAGCTGGTAGAGCGCCAGTACGGGTAGAACTGATACCAGAGCTGCGGGCTCGCGCGAATCCGATCTTCGAGCTGAGCCGCGAACGCCTGCGTCGCGGCCTGCACGGCCTCCTCGGTCGGCTTCGTGGAGTCGACCACGATCGGGTCGCCCATCTCGCCGATGAATCGGTCGTCCGCCTGGCGGATCATGAATGCCGGCAGCAGCGGCACCCCCGACAGATAGCCGATCATCGCCGGCGTGCGGGTACCCGTGCAGCAGTCGCAGCGCGACGCCGCCCAGCTTCCAGTTGCCGAAATGTCCGCCGACGATCACGACGCCGCGCCGCCGCGCCAGCAGATCATCGAGGCGGCCGCTATCGAAGCTGGCCATCAGCGGCTCGAACTGCGTCCGGCTCATGACGAGGCTGCGGATGAAGTCGATCGTGTCTCGCGCGTAGCTGCGATAGGTGAGCAGCGCCGGCCGCTTCAGCTCCCGCTCCGTCGCGTCGGGCCGCACGACGCGCAGATTGTCGACGATGGCGCGCGGCAGGCGCGTGACGAGGTGGTACGTGAGGCCGAAGATCAGCCCGTTGTTGAGCGCGCCCGCGTGCCATCGAACGGCCGACAAGTCGGCATCGGTGCGCATCGGTCGTCAGCTCGACAGATACCGATACTGGACCGCGAGGAGGCAGGTCCTGAGCGTGTCCCAGAACGGGCGGATCTTGCTGTGCGCCCCCTCGTACTGCAGGCGCCGCACCGTGATCCGCTCGACGGCCGCGCCGGCTCGGACCAGCTTGATGAGCATTTCGGTTTCGATCTCATAGCCCGTGCCCGTGAGCCGGACGCGCCGCAGCAGGTCGGCGCGAATCAGACGGAAGCCCGACTGCGAATCCGCGACATCGGCGCCGATGAACCGCGAAAGGATTGCGCTGCCGATGACGTTCGCATAAAAGCGTGCCGCCGGCATCGCGTCGTTGCTGAACTCGCGCTCGCCGATGACGACGTCTCCGTGGCCCTGTTCCGCGCGCGCGACGAGCCGCGGGATCTCCGCCGGATCGTGCTGCAGATCGGCATCCAGAAACAGCACGTGCGAGCGGTCCTGCTTCAGCACGTACTCCAGACCCGTCCGGATCGCGCACCCTTTGCCCTGGTTCTGTTCGTGCCTGATGACGATCGCGCCGGCGTCGCGCGCTCTGGCCGCCGTGTCGTCCGTCGAACCGTCATCGACGACAACCACCGGTGACGCGTACGGGGCCGTGCCCCTCACCACATCGGCGACGTGGGCTTCTTCGTTGAAGGCCGCGATCAGCGCGCAGGCCGTGACCATCGTTCCATTTCGAGGACGAGCGCCGGCAGAAACACGATCGACGCCGTCAGGCAGCAGGTCAGCGTGACGATGGACACGATGCCGAACACGTGCAGCGGTCCGTAACTCGAGTTGATGAGCGTGCCGAATCCGATGAGCGCCGTGGCGCAGGCGATGATGATCGCCGCACCGGTTTTCGTGATCACATCCTCCATGCCGCTCGACGGCTCGAACCTGTATCGGTACAGCACGTAGATACCATAGTCGACTGCGATGCCGATAAAGGTCACCGCCGCGAAGAGCGAGAACAGGTCGAGCTCGACGCGGAGCAGCGCCAGCACGCCGGCGCTCCAGACGAAGCCGACCGCCGTCGGCAGCAGCGCGAGCAGCGTGTGCCGGACCGTGCGGAAGACCAGGTAAATAAGGAGGGCGACCGCCACCGTGCCGATGGCGATGCCCTTCAGAAACTGAGGGAAGAACTGCTGGCGCAACTCGTGGTTGATGGCCGGCAATCCGGTGAGCCGCAGCCGCGGATCGACGTCGCGGACGATCCGGCGCAGGGCGTCGATGTCGACGGCCTGCTGCGGATACAGATAGGTGACCGCCTGATAGCGGCCGTCCCGGCGGACGACGAATCTGGAGACGATCGACTCGAGGCCGTGCGTCATGAGCCCGTCGTACGAGATCCGCTCGTTGGGATCCAGCAGTCGCGGAACCCGCTCCAGAAACGGGACGAAGGTGTCCGGCCGGAATCCGGTCCGCGCGGCAGCGGCCTGAATGTCGCGCTGCGCGTCGCCGCTCGTCGTGCCGGTGGCGCGGATGACCTGCGCGACGCGCGCCTGTTCGCGTGCCGACGGCAGCAGGACGCCGATGCCGCTCGCCACCACCGAGGGCGCCTCGGCCGCCAGCGCGCGTACGAGGCGCGCATCCGCCTCGAGGAGCGGCTCGATGTCCTCATGCTCGTTGAGCACCAGCAACACGTCTCGCGGCAGCGAGAATCGGGCGGCCACTTCCTTCTCGAGCACGGCTCCACGCGTCTGAGCCTGCAGCTTGTCGATACTCGTGTCGAGGTGCAGTCGCGTGGACGCGGCCCCGAGCGCGATCGTGGCGATCGCGCTGACCCAGACGATCGGCGCGGCGGCGCGCGTGACGAACCGGCCGAGCCAGGCCGCCGTGAGCGCTCGTCCAGGGCGGGCGTCCGTCCGTCTGGGCAGCAGCGCCGGCAGCAGCAGCAGCGTCAGGCCGCAGCAGAGCAGGATGCCGAGACCGACGAGGCTCCCGAGATCCTGCAGCGTCGGGAAATCGATGAACAGCAGCGCAAAGAACGTGGCCGCCGTCGTCAGCTGCGCGAGCACCACGCTGGATGCGGTGCCGCCCATGCGTCGGACGGCCTCGTCGGCTGACGCCCCCGTCCGCCGCTCTTCGAGATAACGGAGATACAGCAGCACCACGCCGTCGATGCCGAGTCCGAACAGCATGCCGGCGGATCCGCTGGTGGCCGGTGACAGGCTGCCGTGAATCAGTCCGTTGATGCCGAGCGTCAGGACGGCCGCCAGCGCGAGCGGCGCGCAGCCGTACAGCATCACCCAGGGCGTGCGGAAGACGGCGAACATGACGAGCAGCAGCAGGAGCAGCGAGCCGACCGAGTTCACGATCCCTTCACGCCGGATCAGCTGCTCGGCTTCGAGCGAGACGCGATATGCGCCGGCCGCCTGAATTTCGACCGCGCCGGCGTCGGGGTCTTCCACTGCTGCTTCCCGCCGCGCCGTGGCTTCGACGGCGGATAACCGCGCGAAGAGCGCCTTGCAGAAATCGGTGTCGAACGGCGGCCCTTTCGGCTTGACCAGGACGAGCCGGCTGCGGCCGTCCGGACTGACGTAGCCTTCCTGCGTCGCATCGAACGACATGAATCCCTTCTCTCGACCCATGCGATCGCGCAGCATCGTCAGCAGACCGAGCGGGTCCTGTTGAACGAGCGCCTTGATCTGCGCCGACGGCATCGACAGCAGATCGCGGGCGTGCGCGATCTCGCCGTCGAGCTGCGGCGATCGAAAGCGGGCCAGCGCCGCCGCCGCCCCGTCGGCGCCGAGCAGATAGAGCTCCCGGTCGGAGAGGTAGCTCCAGTCCTTGCCGGGTTCGAAGAGCTGCGCGTCGACCGACTCGATCTCCGGCGCGTGCCGCAGCGCCTCGACGTAACGATCCACGAGCTCGCCGTGGTCGCCGATGGCGCCGGCCGAGTTGAAGACGACGTAGAGATGATCGAGGCTGCCGAAGTCGCGAAGAAAGATCTGAAAGTCGCGGACCGACGCCGACCGCTGCGGCAGCAGCCGGAGGATGTTCGCATCGAACGAGATGCGCGACACCAGGAACATGCCGGAGAGACCGGCGGCGATCGCGATCCCGAACACGAGCGTGGTGTGCCGGCGCGCGAAGACCAGAATCGATTCCATGCTAGGGCCGAATCCGAAACATCTCGTCGGTGACTGGCACGTTGACGGTGACGTCGTCGAGTCTGATGGTCTTTCTGTCGCCGCCGGGGAACGTCATCTGGAGCTGTACTAGGAGCAGACTCTCGCGGTCGATCCAGATCTCGAGCCGCTCGAGCCCTTCCTTGATCTGCTTGCGCTTCGGGCGCATGTCGACGCGATCGGTCCCCCGAATCACCGAATCGGGCTCGGCCGCGATCTCGAACATCGACCGCAGTTGCCCGATCGTCGCCTGCGTGAAGTACTGATCGATCCGCTTCTGCGTCTGCGAGATGTCGATCCTCACACGCTCGCGGCGGTCGGGCCAGACGACGACGAGCGACGTGCTGTCGATGGCGATCGTCCGGCGTTCGGGGTCCGTGTAGGTCATCAGCACGCGCGAGGGCGGCGCGGCAATCACGGTCCCGTGCGACACCAGCGGCTTCTCGAGCAGGCTGGACGTCGTCGTCTCCGTGAATCGGGCGCGGATGGAGTGGATGGACTGCCGCTTCTCCAGCGTACGAGCGAAGATCTGATCGAATAGATCCTTCGGGGCCGGAGCCTGCGGCGCGACGAGCACCGCGGCCACGAACAATTGCAGCAGCGTGGAAGCGGACGGCATTGTTGAACGATGGAAACCCGCATGGTAGCGTACCGGCTTCATGTCTGAACGAGTCGCGATCACGGGCATCGGCTGCGTCTCCTCGTTCGGCATCGGGTACCGGGCTTTCATCGACGCGATCGGATCCGGCCGTAGCGGCATCGTTCCGATCACCCGCTTCGATACCGCGGAGTGCCGGTCGCACCTCGCGGCCACGATCCGCGACTTCGATCCGACGGCGTTCTTCTCGCCGCTCAAGCTCCGGCGCGTCGACGCGGTCGGCCGCGTCGCGCTCGCCTGCACGCGCCTGCTCTTCGACGACGCCGGCTGCACGCCGGACACCGGCGGCCGCGACGACGTCGGGATCGCGCTCGGCACCTTCACGGCCGGCCTCGACAGCCTTGTCGAGTATCTGAGCGGCCTCACCGATCACGGGCCAACCGGCGTGCCGGCGATTCTCTTCAGCAACACGGTCTCGAACGCGCCGGCCAGCCTCTGCGCGATCGAGTTCGGTCTTCGCGGGCCGAACGTCACGTTCAATCAGCGCGAGGCGTCAAGCCTGAGCGCCCTCGTGTTCAGCGTCGGCGCGATCCGCCAGGGGCGCACGGCGGCGATGGTCACCGGCGGCGCCGATTGCGTCGAAGAGACCTTTTTCAAAGTGCACGATCGGTTTCGCGCGCTGTCTCCGATGCGCGGCGAGCGAGGCGGCGGCGCCGAGGGCGCGCGTCCCTTCGACCGCGACCGCAACGGGTTCATTCTAGGCGAAGGCGGGTTCCTGCTCCTGATCGAGTCGACGTCCGCGGCGAAGGCGCGCGGCGCGCGCGTCTACGGCGAGATCGCCGGCGTCGGTGCGACCGCGTCGAAGGCGGCGCTGAACGGCTGGCCCGCCGACGGCGCCGGTCTCGTCACGGCGATGCGGCTCGCGTTGTCCGACGCGAACCTCCGCGCCGACGAGATCGCGGCGGTGATCGGCACGTCGAACGGATCGCTGGCGCTGGATCGGCAGGAAGCCGACGCGATTGTCGAGGTGTTCGGCAGCCGGTCGATTCCCGTGGCCTCGGTGAAGGGCGCCATCGGCGAGTCCGGTGCGTCGGGCGCGGCGGGCCTCATCGCGGGTCTTCTGTCGATCGCCGGCGGCGCTGTCGTGCCGACGGTCGGCTTCCTCCAGCCGGACCCGGCGCTCGCCGTGTGCGTCAGCAGAGGTCCGCAGCCGACGCGGGGCGAGGCGTTTCTCGTCAACAGCGTCGCGAGCGGCGGCACGAACTACAGCCTGGTGGTCCGGGCGGCGCCCGGGCGATCTTGAGCGCCGCCAGCGGCTGCAGGTATCATCAACGAGCCTCCCGCCGGATCTTTCAGCCCCGTCGACATTTGCGGCCAGGTACCAAGCTTGTAGCATGGACGATTTGACTCTCACAGGCCGGGTGGCCGTCGTGACGGGCGGCTCTCGGGGCATCGGACGCGCGATCGCCGTCGCGCTCGCGCAGCGCGGCGCGGCGGTCGCGATCTGCTACCGCGAACGTGAAGCAGCGGCGCAGGAAACGGTCGCGCTCGTGCGCGCGCAGCACGTCAACGCGCTCGCGGCGCCGTGCGACGTATCGGACGAGACGGCGGTCGGCGAGTTTTTCGGCCGCGTCCGGTCCGAGCTCGGACCGGTTGACATCCTGGTCAACAACGCCGGCATCGTTCGCGACAGTCTCGTCATCTACATGCAGCGCGAGCGCTGGGACGAGGTGCTCGACACCAATCTCGGCGGCGCGTTTCTCTGCATCCGCGCCGTCGCGCGCGACATGCTGCTGCGGCGCTGGGGCCGGATCATCAACATCGTGTCGGCGAGCGGCGACGTCGGCGGCATCGGCCAGGCGAGCTACTCGGCGTCGAAAGCCGGCCTGCTGGGCTTGACGCGCACGCTGGCGCGCGAATTCGCGCGTCAGGGCGTGCTCGTGAACGCGGTCTCCCCGGGGCTGATCGAAACCGACATGATCGCCGGGCTGTCCGACGATGGGCGCCAGGAGCTCTTGCGCGACGTGGCGCTCGGCCGCGTGGGCACGCCCGAGGAAGTGGCGGTGGTGGTGGCGTTTCTCGCGTCGCCCGCCGCCAGCTACATCACGGGACAGGTCATCGGCGTCGACGGCGGGTTACTCTAGGAGGACGGACGAACCATATGGACGGTCGGGACACGCTCGCGGGTGAGGTGAAAGTGGCGATCGTGCGCTGCCTCCGGATGCCGATCAAGCCGGAGGAGATCAAGGACGACATGCCGCTCTTCGACGAAGGCCTCGGGCTCGACTCGATCGACGCGCTCGAGATCGTCCTCGAGCTGCAGCGATCGTTTGGTGTCGAGATCACCGACGAGCAGGTCGGCAAGCGCGTCCTTCGCAGCGTCAGCACCATCGTCGAATTCATCGAGTCGAGCCGGGAGCTGGCGGGGTAG
>JADGOC010000026.1 GCA_017883165.1 Acidobacteriota bacterium | reverse complement strand
GTAATGAAGAGCTGGTCGAGCGACAGCTCGCCGTGGAAAATATGTCCGCCGGTCAGCCCGAAGGTCCGCTCGAGATCGAGCGGGGTGATGACCTGCCGCGCGACGATCGTCGATTCGAAGCCCGGCGCGTATGCCGCGATGGTGCGCGTGGCCGCGTCACCGAGCCGATCGCGCTCGGCGTCCCACGTCGTGCCGCGCAGGTGATACGGGGCGAACTGGACGTACGCCGAGATCACGTGGGCGCCCGACGGAGCGAGCGCGGTGTCGCTGACGGAAGGAATCGTCAGTTCGATCCAGGGCTCCCCGGCGTAACCTCCATATTTTGCCGCGTCGAACGCGCGCTCGATGGTGTCGAGGTCGCGGCTCAACCGGATGCGGCCCGACAGGGCGGCGGCGTGCTGCTGGACAGCTTCGCTTCCCGGGCTTCCCGGGCCCCCCAGGCTCTCAAAGCGCGGCAGCGACGCGACCGCGTAGTTCACCTTGGCCAGCGTGCCGTGCATCCGGATGTTCTGCACGCGCTGAAGGAATTCGGGGGCCAGGTGCACCGGATCGATCAAGCCGAGGAGCGTCCGTTTCGGATCGGCGCTCGAAATCACCGCGCGCGCGGCGATCGACTCGCCGCTCGAGAGCACAACGCCGGTCGCCGTGTCGCCGGCGACGCTGATCGCCTGCACCTCGACGCCGGTTCTGATCTCGGCGCCGGCCTCGCGCGCCGCGCCGGCGAGCGCGTCGCTGACCGCGCCCGTGCCGCCGCGGGCGAACCAGCCGGCGCCGATTGGATGTCCCTCACCCGCGCCGAGGAGCAGCAGCTGCGCGGCGCTGCCCGCCGATCTCGTACCCAAGAACGCCCCGAGCAGGCCGCCGGCCGCGACCGTCGCGCGGAGCGGTTCGCTCTCGAACCATTCGCTCATGAGATCGGCGACCGCCATCGGCATCCACCGCAGCAGCCGGTACGCGTCGGCTTTCCCGAGCGCGCGGAATCGGCGTCCCGTCTTGAGCAGCTCGATCAGATCGCCCGTCGTCGGATCGTCGATCGACGGCGGCGGCGTCGCGCTCATCGCCCGGAGGACGCCCGCGATCCGCGCGAAGCTGTCCAGAAAGCGCGGATACTGTTCGGCGTCGCGAGCGGAGAAGCTCGCGATCTCTTTGGCGGCGCGCCGCGCATCGGCCCAGAGCACGAGCGCGCGCCGATCGAGCGACGGCGCGCACACGTGCGCCTGCGGTCTGATGATGTGCAGCCCGTGGCGATCGAGTGCGAGCGCGCGCACGATGGCCGGATCGATCGCGGCCGCGTGCGCGAGCGTGGGACAGCGGAAGCCCGGCGCGATCTCCGAGGTGATTGCGCAACCGCCCACGCGCTCGGCGCGCTCCAGCACGAGTGGTTTCAGGCCGCCTTTCGCGAGAAACGCGGCGGTGATGAGGCCGTTATGGCCAGCGCCGATGATGACGACGTCATGCATCACGCCCTCCGCCCCAGGATCTTCAGCGCCGCGTTGCGCCCCGGCGCGCCCATGATGCCGCCGCCCGGATGCGTCGCCGACCCGCACATCCAGAGGTTCTTGATCGGCGTCGCGTACTGCGCCCAGCCCGGCGCCGGCCGCAAGAAGAACAACTGCTCGAGCGTCAGCTCGCCTTGGAAAATATTGCCCTCGGTCAGCCCGAACTCGCGCTCCAGATCGAGCGGGGTCAGCACTTGCCGATGCAGGATGATGTCGCGAATGTTGGGCGCATGCTCGGCGATTGTGTCGATGACGGCGTCGCCAAACGCCTCGCGCTGATCGTCCCAGGTGCCCGACGCCAGCTTGTACGGCGCGTATTGCACGAAGCACGACAGGATGTGCTTGCCCGCCGGCGCGACCGACGGATCGGTCAGCGTCGGAATGACCATGTCGATGTACGGACGCCGCGAGAACTCGCCGTACTTCGCCTGGTCGTACGCGCGCTCCATGTAGTCGACGCTCGGAGAGATCGAAATCGCGCCGCGCAGGTGTGGGCCCGGCCCCGGCAGGCACGTGAAATCTGGCAGCGCGTCGAGCGCCAGGTTCACCTTGCCCGACGAGCCGCGATACTTGTAGCGCCGGACGTCGTCCACAAAGTCGTCCGGCAAGTCCTTCGCGTCCATGAACGTCAGGAATGTGAGGTTCGGGTCGACGCTGGAGAGCACCATGCCGGCCGACAGCTCGTCGCCGTTGGTCAGCACGACGCCGGTCGCCTGGCCGTTCCGGGTGGCGATCCGCGCGACGGAGGTGTCCGTGCGGATCTCGACGCCCGCCTCGCGCGCCGCGCTCGCAATCGCATTCGAGATCGCGCCGGTGCCGCCGCGCGCGAACCCCCACGACCGGAACGCACCGTCGATCTCGCCCATGTAGTGGTGGAGGAGTACGTACGCGGTGCCTGGGGATCGCACGCCCAGAAACGTCCCGATGATCCCCGACGCGGACATCGTCGCCTTGAGCACATCGGTCTCGAACCATTGATCGAGAAAGTCGATCGCGCTCATCGTCATCAACTGAACCTGGTTGTAGCGATCGCCGTCGGCGAGGCCGCGGAAGCGCTTGCCGAGGAACAGGAGCTTCATCAGCTCGCGCGGATCGAGCGTGAGCGGATTGGGCGGCGTCATGTTCAGGATCGGCTTGACGAAGCGCGCCATCTCCACCATCGCCTTGCCGTACTCGTCATACGCTTCCGCGTCGAGCTTCGAGTGGCGCGCGATCTCGCGCCGGGTCTTGGCGTGATCGTTCACACGCCACAGGTAATCGCCGCTCGGCATCGGTGTGAACGTGCCGTCGAGCGGCAGGATCTCGAGGCCGTGGCGTGGCAGGTCGAGCTCGCGGATGATCTCCGGCCTGAGCAGCGAGACGACATAGGAGCACACGGAAAAGTGAAAGCCGGGGAAGACCTCTTCGGTGACCGCCGCGCCGCCGACGATGTGGCGGCGCTCGAGGACGAGGACCTTGCGTCCCGCGCGCGCGAGGTAAGCGGCGGCGGTCAGGCCGTTATGGCCACCGCCAATCACAATGGCGTCGTAGCGCATGCTGCCCTACTATAATGCGGCGCATGCCGATTGGAACCGCGGTCCACGAACGCACGTTTCCGCTCTGCGAGAGCCTGAGCTTTCGCGAGTGGTCCGGCTACTACGCCGTCAGCGCGTACGAAGCGCACCACGAACACGAATACAACGCCATTCGCAACGCGTCGGCGCTCATCGATGTGTCGCCGCTCTTCAAGTATTTGATCAGCGGCAAGGACGCCGTGAAGCTTGTCGACCGCGTGATCACGCGCGACGCGCAGAAGCTCGCCGCCGGCCAGGTCTACTACACGCCGTGGTGCGACGAGCACGGCAAGGTGATCGACGACGGGACCGTGACGCGCGTCGGAGAAGACACCTTCCGCTGGACCGCCGCCGACCCGAGCCTGCGCTGGTTCACGCAGAATGCGATCGGCCTCGACGTCACCATCGACGACATCTCCGAACAGATGGCGGCGCTGGCGCTGCAGGGGCCCACCTCCGCGCGTCTCCTCGATGCGGTGGCGGACGCCGACATCCGACACTTGAAATACTTTCGCATGACGCGCGGGCGGATCGCCGGCGTCCCGGTCGAAATTTCACGCACCGGCTACACCGGCGATCTGGGCTTTGAGATCTGGATGCCGTGGGATCGCGCCGTCGATGTCTGGGACGCGCTGATGACAGGCGGCCGCGCGTTCGACATTCATCCCGCCGGGATGTTGGCGCTCGACGTCGCGCGCGTCGAAGCGGGCCTGCTCCTCATCGACGTCGATTTCAACAGCAGCAAGAAGGCGCTGATCGAGTCGCAGAAGTACTCGCCGTTCGAAATGGGGCTCGGCCGTCTGGTGCAGCTCGACAAGCGGCCGTTTGTCGGCCGCGCCGCGCTCGCCGACGAACAGCGCCGCGGACCGGCCCGGCAGATCGTCGGCCTCGAGATCAGCTGGCCAGCGGTCGAGCGGCTGTACGATGGCCTCGGCCTGGCGCCGCAGTTGGCGGCGACCGCGTCCCGCGTGCCGGTTCCCGTCTACCGGAACGGCCGCCAGATCGGGCGCGCGACGACGACGACGTGGTCGCCGGTGTTGAAGAAATTGATCGCCCTGGCGACTGTGTCGGCGCCGCATTGTGCCGAAGGGACGACCCTTGAAATTGAAGTGACTGTCGAAGCGGTGCGACACCACGTGCCGGCCCTGGTGGTGAAGACGCCGTTTTTCAACCCCGCTCGTAAGACAGCTATGCCGCTCTAAGTAGATAGTCGCCAAGAAGGTAAAGAATGAAGATCGCGCTCGTCCAGCAGCACGCGACCGTCAACAAGGCGGAAAACGTCGCGCGCGGTCTTCGCGCGTTCGAAACCGCCGCGCGCGCAGGTGCCGCGCTCGTGGGCTTCGCCGAGCTCGCCTTCGAGCCGTTCTATCCGCAGCATCCGGCCGGACCCGGGTCGCGCGGCCAGGCGGAGCCGGTGCCCGGCCCGACGACCGACGCGTTTGCCGCCAAGGCGCGCGAGCTCGGCGTGGTCGCCGTCCTCAATCTCTTCGAGCGCGCCAGCGATCGCACGTTCGACTGCTCGCCCGTGATCGACGCCGACGGGACGCTGGCCGGCCGCACGCGCATGGTGCACATCACCGAGTACGCGTGCTTTCACGAACAGGGCTACTACACCCCTGGCGACACGGGCGCACCGGTCTATCGCACGCGCGCGGGCGCGATCGGCGTCGCGATCTGTTACGACCGGCACTATCCGGAATACATGCGCGCGCTCGCCGTCGGCGGGGCCGATCTGGTCATCGTCCCGCAAGCCGGGTCGGTCGGCGAGTGGCCGGAAGGATTGTACGAAGCGGAAATGCGCGTCGCGGCGTTTCAGAACGGCTACTTCACAGCGCTCTGCAACCGGGTCGGACGTGAGGAGAAGCTGACCTTCGGCGGCGAATCGTTTGTCTGCGGGCCGGATGGACGCGTCATCGCGCGCGCGCCGGGCGGCGCGGACACGATTCTCTACGCCGAGGTCGACTTCGCGCAGAACGCTTCGTCCCACGCACGCCAGTTGTTCCTACAACACCGCCGGCCGGAGCTCTACGGCGACTGGGTGGGGCGGTGATCACGACTAGCCGTCCCCAGCCTCGGTCCTAATCATCTCGTCGAAACGCCACAGCAGTTCTTCCCGCTCCGAGTACGGTCCCGGCTCGTAGGCCCGCGAGCTGATGCCGGCCTGCGATCGTTCCGAGATCCACCAATCCTCGCGGTTCGTCAGATCCCAAAACTCAATCGCATCGTCGACCTGGAAGCCCGGCCTGGCCATTTCGTCAGGATGAAAGTGCCATTCGCAGACGATCTCGGTGCGGTCGTGCGCGCGCGGCCACAACGTGTGCGTCATCATGTAGTCGGGGTGCAGGCTCAGGAGCAGATTGGGATAGATCGCGAAGTAGAACACCTGCTGGCGCTGCGACGCGTTCAGGCCGGGCAGATAATCGCGCCGCCGCTTGCCGTCCATGCTCATCGTTTCCACGCCGTCTCGAAACCCCATCGCGCCGCCGACGTAACACGCGGTCGGCTCGACGTTGTCGGCGCCGAGATAGTGATGCAGGCGATTGAGCGCGGGATGCAGCGTCGGGCAGTGCAGACACTCGTTGAAGTTGAGGACGATGAGCTTCCAGTTCGCCTTCACGTCGTAGACGATGCGCCGCCCGAGACGGAGATCCGCCATTCGCCACGCCGCGAAGCGCTGGGGAAGATCGGCGAGCTGGGCGCGAAGGGCGGGACGGGCGGGAAGGGCCGGAGGGCGGATGCCGAGGTGCATGAAGATGTGGCCGTCCCACACGTCGCATCCGGCGCGGTGCAGCGGGTAGTCCGCTTTGCAGAACTCCGGCGGCATGTGCGGCGCGGCGAGCAACTGTCCCTGAAGGTCGTACGTCCACGCGTGATACGGGCATTGAATGCGGTCGACGAAATGGCCTTCGGCGTCAGCGCAGATCCGCGTGCCCCGATGACGGCAGACGTTGAACACGGCGTGTATCCCGCCGGTGCCGTCGCGCGTGATGATGAGGCTCTCGTCGCCGATCGTGCGCGTGAAGAAATCGCCCGCATTCGGAATCTGGTCGGTGCGCCCGGCGCAGATCCAGCGTGTGAAATACAGGCGCTCGAGCTCCGCCTCGTAGAACGCCGGATCGGCGTAGAAATGTCGCGGCAACGTCTTGTGCATACCCGTTCCGGAGCAGTCATGATACAACCCACCCACCATGTCCGCCTCGACGACTTCGTCTGTCGCGCCGACGCTTCGCCGCGCGCTCGGACGCTGGGATCTGACGGCGATCGGCGTCAACCAGGTGATCGGCGGCGCGATCTTCCTGATGCCGTCGCAGCTCGCGGCGCAGATCGGTCCGTGGGGTCCGATCGGCATGGTGCTGATGGGGCTGGCGTCGCTGTCGGTGGCGCTCTGCTTCGCCGAAGTGAGCAGCCGCTTCGAGGGCACCGGCGGACCATATCTCTATACCCGCGCCGCGTTCGGCCGCTTCGTTGCGTTCGAGGTCGGCTGGATGCAGTGGTTCACGCGCGCGGCCAGCCAGGCGAGCGTCATGGCGGGCATCGCGGTGGCGCTCGGCTACTACTGGCCGGTGATGACGTCGGGCTGGCCGCGCCACCTGGTGCTCACCGCGGTGACGGCGGCGCTCGCATGGATCAACGTGCGCGGCATCCGGCAGAGCGCCTGGGTCGTGAACGCGCTGACGATCGGCAAACTCCTGCCGCTCGCGCTCTTCATCATCGTCGGCGTGGCGTATGTCGATCCGGCGCGGCTCACCACGCTGCCGCCGATCTCGTTTCACCAGGCATCCACTGCGGCGCTGCTGCTGATCTTCGTGTACGGCGGCTATGACGTCGTGCCGGTGCCGGCGGGTGAGGCGCTCGATCCACGCCGCCACGTGCCATTTGCGCTCATCGCGACGATCGTGTCGGTCACGATCGTGATGACGCTGGCGCAGATCGTGGCGCAGGGCGTGCTGCCGAATCTCGCGGCGCACGCGACGCCGATCGCCGACGCCGCGGCGCTGATGCTCGGCGCCGGCGGAGCGCTCCTGGTCGGCGTGGGGTCGGTGATTTCGATGACCGGCAACAACGCCGGGCAGGTGCTGACCGGATCGCGCATGCTCTTTGCGCTCGCCGAGCACGGGGAGCTGCCGGCCTTCCTCGGCCGCATTCACGCGCGCTTCCGCACGCCGGCCTTGGCGATCGTGTTCACGTCGGCGGTGGCGCTCGCGCTGGCGCTCAGCGGATCGTTCGCGAAGCTGGCGGTGGTGAGCGCGCTGGCGCGGCTCGTCACCTACACGGGTGCGTGCGCCGCCACGCTTCGGCTGCGCTCGCCCTCGTTCGCCGGGTCCGTGAAGCCGGCGACCTTCACCGCTCCGCTCGGATCCGCCGTGCCGATCGTCGCCATCGCCGTGTCCGCGGCGGTCGTCGCCGGCGCCACGCGCGAGCAGCTCGTCGGCGGCCTCGCGGCGCTCGCAGCCGGTGCGCTGCTGTTCGTCCTCAACCCTTCAGCAACGGCTCGTTCAAGAATCGGCTGAACGGCGCGACCCGTTGAAACAGCTTCAGGATGGCGTCGTAGAAACGCGGACTCGTCGCGAACGCCGCCGGGAATTCGCGCCCGACGATGAACTGGCGGTAGCGAAGGTAATCGGCTGCGGGATGATCGCCAGGAAAACCGCGCGGCACGCGCTTCAGGCGTTCGCCTTCGAGCGAACCGACCTCACGCCTGAACGCCGGCGATTCGACGATGCTCTTCAGCCGCTTGAGATGGCTCGCGAGGTGCTCGCGGACGGCCTGGAGCTGCGACGTGTCGGGCGCGTACATGCCGCCGCCCACCCACACCTCTTCCGGCGACACGTGGAAATAGAGCCCGGCGCCCTGATGCTTCGGCAGGCCGCGGCTGGGAAAGATCGCCGCGACGTGCGTCTTGTACGGCGTTTTGTTCTCGGAGAAACGCGTGTCGCGGTAGACGCGGTAGACCGACGTCTTCGGGCTGACGACGAGATCCGGCGCAAACGTCCGAAAATCGTCGGCCAGCCGTTCGACGATCGCGATCATCGGCGCGCGGACGAGCGTCTCGTACTCCTCCTTGCGCGGCTTGAACCACTCTCGGCGGTTGTTCCGCTTCAGCGCGCGCAGAAACGCGAGCGCCTCCGGAGGGAAGCACGAGACACGCGTCGCCACGTGGTTACCGCGCGGGCTGTGCGGCGGCGTGCTGCGCCATCCGCTCCTGCATCTGGCGCGTCAGGTGCGGGACCAGCCCGATCATGCGCTGCATGACCATGAGCTGCGCGCGATGGTGCATCTCGTGCTCCTTGGGCCCGAGCAGCATCTCGAAGCGCGTTTTGGCCACCGGCTGCGCGCCGGGCGGCATCTTGACCTGCTCGGCGAGGAATGCGTCTGGCACGCTCTCGAGATACGACGCGAACTTCTCGCCCTCTGCCTTGAGCAGCGCGATGATCTCCGCCTTGTTGCGCGGCTTCGCCTCCTCAGGCCCGAACTTCGCCATCAGCTCGGGGAAGTTGACCTTCTTCAGGTCGTCGATCTTGTTGGTCTGCGTGTACAGCTGAAAGCGCGGCCCGAGCGCGATGTGCGCGAGCATCTGCCCGATGGTCTTCGTGTCTGGCGACGCGCGGAAATCGTACTTGTTCTCTGGGATCTCTTCCGCGATCTTCATGGTATTCTCGCGGACCGTTCTGAAGCTGCGCGCCATGTCTTTGCCGCTGTAGTACGTCACAGAGCCCTCCTTCTGACTTAGTACCAGTTGATCGGTTCTTCGCTCAGGTTGATGTACACCTGCTTCACGTTCAGATATTCCTCGACGCCCCACTTGCCGAGCTCGCGGCCGATGCCGCTCTGCTTGTAGCCGCCCCATGGCGCTTCGACATAGGTCGGCTGCATGTGATTCACCCACACGATGCCGGCACGCAGGTTCTTGACGGTGCGCATCGCGCGGAAGATGTCGCGCGTCCAGACGGCCGCGGCGAGGCCGTAGTACGTGTCGTTGGCAATCCGGATCGCGTCCGCTTCGTCGTCGAACGGCATGACGCAGGCGACCGGGCCGAAGATCTCTTCGCGCGCGATGCGCGCGGAATTGTCGACGTCGTAGAAGATCGTCGGCTCGATGAAATACCCGCGATCGAGCGCGCCGCCGCTCGGACGGCCGCCACCGAGCGCGACCTTGGCTTCCGTCTTGCCGATCGCCTGATACGTCTGCACGCGATCGAGCTGCTCGCGGCTGATGAGCGGACCCATCTTCGTGTCGCGGTCGATGCCCGGGCCGAGCTTGATCGTGCGCGCCTTCTCGACCATCGCGTCGAGGAACTTCCTGTAGATCGGCCGCTGCACGAGAATGCGGCTGCCGGCCGAGCAGATCTCGCCCTGGTTGAAGAACACGCCGAAGAGTGCGCCTTCGACCGCGGTTTCGAAATCGGCATCGGCGAAAAAAATGTTCGGCGACTTGCCGCCGAGCTCGAGCGAGATCTTCTTCAGCGTGGCCGCCGCCGCGCGCATGATGATCTTGCCGACCTCGACGCTGCCGGTGAACGCGATCTTGTCGACGTCGGAATGCTCGACGATCGCCGCGCCCGCCGTCTCGCCGCGGCCCGTGATGATATTGACGACGCCCGGAGGCAGACCGGCGTCGGCGAAGCTCGACGCGAGCGCGAGAATCGTGAGCGGCGTCTGCTCGGCCGGCTTCAGCACGGCCGTGCAGCCGGCGCAGAGCGCGGGCGCCAGCTTCCACGCCGCCATGAGCAGCGGATAGTTCCACGGAATGATCTGGCCGGCGACACCGATCGGCTCGCGCAGCGCGAGGCTCATCGCGTTGTCGGGCACCGGCAGCACGTCGCCTTGAATCTTGGTCGCGAGGCCGCCGTAGTACTCGAAGCACGTGGCGACATCCGCGATGTCGAACTCGGCCTCGACGATCGGCTTGCCGCTGTTGCGCGTCTCGAGCTCGGCCAACTCGGTCGCGCGGTCGCGCACGATCTGCGCGAGCTTGAAAAGCACGCGGCCGCGATCCTGGGCCGTCGCGTCTTTCCACGACCCGTGGTCGAAGGCGGCCCGCGCCGCCTTCACGGCGCGGCCGGCGTCGGCGGCGGTGCCGTCCGGCACCCGCGCGATCACCTCGGTCGTCGCCGGATCGATCACGTCGAGCACGGCGGCGGAGGACGCCTCCGCGAATTCACCGTTGATATACAGAAGCTGGGATTTCACGCGGTCGCAACAGTCAACTATATTCAGTTGCTCGAACCGTTGTAAAGTTGCTGGCGAGAGAGTAAACCATGCTGACACGTGCCGCGTTGACGTCGGTCGTCCTGTTATTGGCGCCAGGTCTTGTGGTTGCACAGGACGCCCGTCCATCATTTACGGTCGGGACCGCGACCGCCGCGCGGGGACAGAAAGCGCTCGGCGTCCTCACGGTGCCGGCCGGCTCGGATGCGGGCTACGACATTCCGGTCGCCGTCCTTCACGGCGCGAAGCCGGGTCCGGTGCTCGCCGTGGTCTCCGGAGCCCACGGCACCGAGTACGCGTCGATCATGGCCGTCGAGCGCCTGATCAACAGCGTCAATCCCCGCGAGCTCTCGGGCACGCTTGTGCTCATTCCGATCGTCAACATCCCGTCGTTCGAGAAGATTGTGCCGCACGTCAACCCGACCGACAACAAAAGCATGAACCGGTTCTATCCGGGCGATCCGAACGGGACGCAGACCGATCGCGCGTCGTACGTCATCACGAAAGAGGTCGTGGAGAGGTGCGATCATCTGATCGACCTGCACGGGGGCGACCTCGACGAAAACCTCCGCCCGTACAGCTACTGGACGGTGACCGGCAATCAGAAGCAGGACGAGGCGTCGCGCGCCATGGTCCTGGCGTTCGGTCTGGACCACATCATCATCTCCGCCGATCGTCCCAAGGATCCGAACGCCGCGCGGTACCTCGAGAATGCCGCATCCACGCGAGGCAAGCCGTCATTCACGGCCGAGGCCGGCCGCTCGGGCCCGGTCCAGGCACATGACGTGGCGATGCTCGTCAACGGCGTGCGGGGCGTGATGGCCCATCTCAAGATGACGCCGCCGGCGGGGACACCGGTGCATGCCCCGGTCTGGATCGAAAAGGTCGTGACGATTGCGGCGGAACAGGACGGCGTGTTTCAGCCGCTCGTCGACCGCGACGCCCGCGTCGTCAAGGGCGCCAAGATCGGCGTGGTCACCGATTACCTGAATCGTCAGCTGCAGGAAATCGTGGCGCCCGATACCGGCATCATTCTGTTTGTCCGCGCGCTGCCGTCGCTGAAGAAGGGCGATACGATTGCCAATGTCGGCCTCGTCCGGCCGGCCAAGAAGTAGGATCCACGACCATGATGAGCGGTGTACCGAGAGCGACATACGACGATGTGAAGCTGCTGCTAACGCTGTATGAAGTGCGGCGCGAAGATCGTTTGCGGGAAGCGCGGCGGTGGTTCGTCGCGTCGTTCAAGGTCAAGACGCTCGACGCGTTCAACGCGCTCTGCCCGCCGGGCAGCGAGCCGAACGCCTCGTACCGCATGGTGACGACCTACTGGGAAATGGTGGCGTCGTTCATGACGAGCGGCGTGCTCAGCCAGGAGTTGTTCTTCGAGAGCGGCCGCGAGCTGCTGCTCTGCTGGGAGCGCATACGCGACGTGCTGCCGCAGATCCGCGAGGCGAACAAGAATCCGATCGAGTTCAGAAACCTCGAGAGCGTGGCCCACGCGTATATCGACTGGTGGAACAAGCAGGCGCCTGGCGCGTATCAGGCCTTCAGCGCGCGCGTGCGCGGATGAAATTCGCCATCGTCGGCTCCGGCGCGGTCGGCGGTTACTACGGCGCGAAATTGGCGCGCGCCGGCCACGACGTCACGTTCATCGCGCGCGGCGCGCATCTGGCCGCGATACGCGAACGCGGGCTGGCGATCAAGAGTCCGCTCGGCGGCTTCGTGGTCAAGGCGCGCGCGGAAGAGCACGCGGCGCAGGTCCCGCCGGTTGACGTCGCCATCTTCACCGTCAAGGCGTACAGCAACCACGACGCGCTGCCGATCTTGAAGGCGCTCGTCGGCGAGGGGACCACGGCGCTGACGCTGCAGAACGGCGTCGAGAGCGTGGACGAGATCGCGGCGCTGGTCGGTGCGTCGCGCGTGCTCGGCGGATCGACCTATATCGCGACGGCGCTCCGTGAGCCGGGCGTGATCGAGCAAACCGGCACACACCGGCGCATCGTGTTCGGCGAGGTGTCCGGCGACACCTCGCGCGTCTCGGAGCGCGTGCAGAGAATCAGCGATGCGTTCACCGGCGCCGACATCATCGCCGAGCCGGTCGCCGACGCGCGCGTGGCCATCTGGGAGAAGTTCTGCTTTCTCGCGCCGTTTGCCGCGTTCACCGGCGCCGCCAGGCTGCCGATCGGCCCGCTGTGGGCGGATCCATTCGGGCGGGCGCAGGTGATCGCCGCCTTCCGCGAGGTCGAGGCGGTGGCGCGCGCGGGCGGGATCGCGCTGCCGGCGGACGTTGTCGACCGGATCCTGCCGTACGTCGATGCGATTCCGCCCGACACCAGGTCGTCGCTGCTGATCGATCTCCAGCAAGGGAAGCCGATCGAAGTCGAGGCGCTCCTTGGAGCGGTCGTGCGCCGCGCGGCGAAGACGCGGACGCCGACGCCAGTCATGGCTGCGCTGTACGCCGTGCTGAAGCCGCATGCCGCGGGGACGCCACGATCGCGGGCCTGAGAGGCCCGCGCCACATAGGCCGGTGTAAAATCATCAGCTCTGAACTTGGACAGCGAGGATCGTCATGTCACCCACACTTCCGAACGTACTCGTCACGACTGACTGGGTCGCCCAGCACGCGACCGATACCGGTGTCCGCGTCGTCGAAGTGGACGTCGACACGACCGCATACGACCAGGGCCACGTGCCTGGCGCCGCCCGCTGGAACTGGTCCACCGAGCTCTGCGACACCGTCGTCCGAGACATCGTCCCCCTCGCGGCGCTCGAGACGCTTCTCGGGAAGACCGGCATCGATAACAAGACCACCATCGTGCTCTACGGCGACAACAACAACTGGTTCGCGGCCTGGGCGTTCTGGCAGCTCAAGATCTACGGTCACCAGGACGTGCGCATCATGGACGGCGGCCGCAAGAAGTGGCTCGCCGAAGGCCGCGATCTCGCGACGGACAAGCCGGCGTTCCCGGAGAAGACTTACAAGGTGAAGGCGCCGGACCTGTCGCTGCGCGCGTTTCTGCCCGAGGTTCAGAACGCGATGCAGAGCAAGAGCACCGCGCTCATCGACGTGCGCAGCCCGCAGGAATTCACGGGCGAGATTCTTGCGCCGCCCGGATTGCCCGAGACGTGCCAGCGGGGCGGCCACATTCCCGGTGCGAAGAGCATCCCGTGGGGGAAGGCGTGCAACGACGACGGGACGTTCAAGAGCTATGAGGATCTGAAAAAACTGTACGGCGCGCAGGGAATCACCGCCGATAAGCCGGTGATTGCGTACTGCCGCATCGGCGAGCGCTCGAGCCACACCTGGTTCGTGCTGAAGTATCTGCTCGGGTTTGACAATGTGAAGAACTACGACGGTTCGTGGACCGAGTGGGGCAACCTCGTCGGCGTCCAGGTGGAGAAGCCGTAAAGAGATGAAACCAGAAGACTACTCGCGCCATCAGCAGGAACTCGCCGGCTGGGCGATCACGATCGAAACCTACAAGCTGGGCGACGTGTATCACTGCACGATCGCCAACGTCGATCCGGGCGCGCGGTTCGCGCGCGCGGACGGGACGACGCGCGAGGAAGCGGAACGGCTGGCGCTCGCGAAAGCCGAACGTTACCTCAGCCAGACGCGCAGGTTTACGACGTGACATGCCCCCTATAACGGCCGCGATCGCGCTGGTCATTTTCGGGGCGGGCGCCCTGGCGGGCAGCCTCGGCGCCCTGCTCGGGATCGGCGGCGGCGTGTTCCTCGTGCCGTTTCTCACCCTCGTGCTCAACTTCCCCTTCACGGCGGCGGCGGCCATCAGCCTGACGACCGTCATCGCGACGTCGAGCGCCGTCTCGGCGGGGCGGACGGGCAAGCACCTGATCAACTTGCGGCTCGGCATGGTGCTCGAAGTGGCCACCGTGGCCGGCAGCCTCCTCGGCGCCGTCACCGCGCAGCATCTCAGAGAGGCGACGCTCGAGCGAGTGTTCGGCGTGGTGGCCGCCGTCGTGGCGGCGATCATGGTCACGCGCATGCGCCGGCGGAACGTCCTGCTCGATCCGGCGGCCGACCCAGGCGTCCTCGGCGGCCGCTATTACGAAGACGAGAGCGGCGGGACCGTCACGTATCGTGTCCGGCGCCTGCCGATCGCGCTCGGCGCCTCGTTTGTCGCCGGCAACGTCTCGTCACTCCTCGGCATCGGCGGCGGCGTCATCAAAGTGCCGGCGCTCAACGCGTGGTGCGGCGTGCCGTTGCGCGCGGCGGCCGCGACGAGCGCGTTCATGATCGGTGTCACCGCGACCAGCGGCGCGGTCGTCTATTACGGACACGGACAGCTGAACGCGCCGCTCGCCGCTGCGGCGGTTCTCGGCGTGCAGGTCGGATCCTGGAGCGGGCTGCGCATCGGTGCGCGGACGCAGGCCAAGTGGCTCAAGCTGCTGATGGCGGTGGTCCTGCTGATCGTCTCGGCACTCATGTTCGTGCGGGGGAACCAGTGAGCGACCTCCGGCTCGAAGCGGCGGTCGGCCTCGTGCTGCGCATCGGTGTGGCGGCGAGCGCGGTGTGTCTGGCGGCCGGTTTAGGCTTGTCGATGCTGCCGTCGGCGGCGGGCCCGGCGCATTTTCTCCTTAATGCCGGCCTCATCATTCTCATGGCGACGCCGGTTGGCCGCGTCGTGATTTCGGTGGGCGAGTACGCCCTCGAGCGCGACTGGCTGTTCGTCGTGTTGACGACGATCGTGCTGTGCGAGCTCGCGGCCGGCGTGTTCGCGGCGGTGCGCTAGAGCTTGTACGTGTCCGGTGCGGGCCGGAGCGGCCGATCGAACCAGAGCGGCCTTCTCAGCCCGCCAGGCCCAGGCGCCGGCCGCGTCATGGCCAGCCATTCTCTGTACACCGCGTGCGACTTGTCGGTGTCGACGAAGATGTCGCCGTACTTGTCGTCCGTCCCGGCCTTCTCGAGCGTCACGCGCTGATGCCAGCAGTGCATCCCGCTGACCGGATCGGGCTGCACCGGGAAGGTGAGGTTCTGGTGAACGCCGATCTCGCTCCACCAGATGCGCGCGCTGTCGGGGTCGCCGCTCTCGAAGGGCTGCGCGCCGTGGATCTGCGAGACCTTGTAGCCCGAGCCCTCGCGATCGATCCGGACGAGCGCCGAGGCGTTGCGGTTGCCGACGTCCTCGTGCAGCCGCCAGCGCCCGAGATGGTGTGACATCCCGAGCACGCCCGGCCGGATCCCTTCGGTGACCCACGCGCGCGTGACGAAGTATCCGATCCGCGTGTTGACCTTCACGAGATCGCCCGTCTCGATTCCATAGCGGCGCGCATCGCCGGTTGCGATCCAGAGCGGGTTACTGTGCGAGATCTCGTACAGCCACTTCACCGGCGAACGGGTGTGGACGAGCGTCGGCAGCCGGAAGTTCGGCAGCAGATCGAATTCGCCTTCCTCGCGTTTGATCGTCCGCCAGTGCACGTGCCCCGGCACGTAGCGGGGCACCGCGTGTTCGGGCCAGCCCCAGTCGACGAGCGTCTTGGCGTAGAACTCCAGGCGCCGCGACAGCGTGTTGAAGCCGGCGCGCGCGACCCCGTCGACGAACACGCCGATCGTCTTGCCGTCTTTGACCACCGCTTCTTCGGACGTGTCGACGGTCGCGCCCGCGAGCGCGTCGGCGGCGAGCGGCTGCTCGTGCATCTTGTAGACGTTGTCCTTGACCTTGAACGCGCCGTACTTGCGCATGTAGGCGAGCGGCGTGAGCCCCTCCTTCGCCGCCGCGTCGGGCAAGCCGGGGACGGAATTCTCGAACACCCAGCCGTAGTACTCGTCCTGCGTTACCGGTTCGCCGGGCCGGTACGGCGACTCGAAGTGCTTGCGGATGCCGAGCGATCCGTCCGGATCGATCCGCCAGCTCAGCGCCACCCAGAACTCGTTTTCTTCCCAGACCTCGCCGGGGTTGGCCTCGTAGGTCGCGTTGATCTTCTCGCCCCGTTTTTCGCGCGCGACGCGCAGCACCGGCTGGCGGAAACCGAGCCACTGCGCGGCGTGCGTTTCCTGGCTCATCATGTCGTGGCGCTCGGTGCCAAGGCCCATCGGCAGGATGTAGTCGGCGAACCACGCGGTTTCGCTCCAGATCGGCGTCAGCGCGACGTGCAGCCCGATCTTCTCTTTGTCCTGCAGCATCTCCATCCAGGAGAAGCCGTCAGGATTGGTCCAGAGCGGGTTGTAGACGCGCGTGAAGTACACGTCGATCTTGCCGCGATTGTCTTTTAGGAAATGCGGCAGCAGAAAGCTCATCTCGAAATAGGCGAGCGGATACTCGCGCGGAAACAGCAGCTCGTTCCAATACGTGGCCGGCGGAGGCTGCGTCGGATGCTTCGGCACGAACTTGTTCGAGAGGTGTAGGTTCACGCCGCCCTTGGTCGCGACCGATCCGGTGAGCACGACCAGCAGGTACAAGCAGCGCGTGATCTGCCAGCCCCACAGATTGCCGGCCGCCGCCGATCGCCAGTTGTGCGTGCTGAAGCGGCTGCCCGCCCGCCCGATCGCGCGGGCCGATCGGACGATCAGCTCCGCATCGACGCCGGTTTCCTCCGCGGCGAATTCCGGCGTGAACTCCGCGTACAGTTCCTTCAGCGCGACGATAAAGTTGTCGAAGGTCACGGCGAGGTCGGGACGTTCGGCCCTCAGATACGTCCGCCAGTCGACCCACTGCCGGACGAACTCGCGATCGTAGAGCTCTTCCTCGAGCAGCACGCGCACCATCGCGAGCAGGAGCGCGCCTTCGGTGCCGGAATACGCCGGCAGCCACATGTCGGCCTTGGCCGACGTGTTCGACAGCCGCGGATCGATGACGATGAGCGCGGCGCCGTTCGATTGGCCTTCGATGATCCGCTGCGCGTGAGGGTTGAAGTAGTGGCCCGTCTCGAGATGCGACGACAGCAGCAGAATCGTCTGCGCGTTGGCGTAGTCGGGCGACGGGCGGTCGTTGCCGGTCCAGAGAAAATGGCCGAGCCGCGCCGACGAAGAGCAGACGTTCGTGTGGCTGTTGTGGCCGTCGATGCCCCACGCCTGCAGCACGCGGTTCACGTAGCCGTCCTCGCCGGGCCGCCCGACGTGATACATGATTTCGTGCCGGCGGTTCTCGACGATCGCCTTGCGAATGCGGCCGCCGATGTCGTCGAGCGCCTCGTCCCATGAGACCTGCCGCCATTTACCCGATCCGCGCTCGCCGTCGCGCACGAGCGGATAGAGAATGCGATCGGGATCCTCGAGCTGGTTCGGCGTGACGACGCCCTTGGCGCACGTGCGGCCGCGGCTGCCGGGATGCACCGGGTTGCCCTCGACCTTGCGGACGGTCAGCTGTTCCTTGTCGACGTAGGCCAGAATGCCGCACGCCGACTCGCAGTTGAAACAGATGCTCGGAATGATCCAGTAGTGGCGCCGATCTTTTGTCGGCCAGCTCGTCGACTCGAAGTCGACGTAGTCATCCCAGGTCGACGGATCCGGATGCGTTCGGAATTCAGACATGTTTCATGACAGCGGCACGCTCTGGCCTGCCTCCACCCACACGTATTCCCACGCGAAGGCGCCGAGGAGCGAGAGCAGCGAAATACCGACGGCGAGCGCCGGCGATTGCAGCGTCCCAACGACCGACGCGGCGCCGAGCAGCGCCAGCGGGAGCACGCCGCCGCCGACGATGGCGCCCCCCCAAAAATAGGTCGCGAACGCCCCGCGGCTGATCGCACGCGCCGCCAGCTCGTGATGGCGGGTCGGGCTCGGCGTGAGATGTTCGATCGCCAGAATCAGCAGGTGCACGGCCAGCGCGGCGCCGAGCGCCAGGCCGAGCGCCGCGGCGGCGTGGCCGCCCGCGCGTACCGGCGGCGCCAGCGCCAGCGCGATCAGCATCGCGGCCGCGCCTTCGATGATCGCCTGTGCCAGCAAATCGAACGCCGCGTGTGGCCCCTGCCAGAGGTCGCGCGCGAGCCCCTGTGCGAACAGAAATCCGGTGTACGAGGTGGCAAGAACCGACGCGACCATCGCGGGAATCGCGAGGATTGCGAGCACGCCGTTCAGACCGAACCAGCCGGCAAGGATCCACCCGGTCGCGATCGCGCCGTGCGCGGTCAGAAAGTACGCGCCCCAGACCATCCACGATCGCCAGTTCGGGCGGAAGAGGATGAACAGGAAGCGCTCGGGCCGCTCGAGATCGACGATCAGGATAGCGGCCGTCAGCGTCACGAACACCAATCCAATCGCCGGGCCCACCACCATCGTCAACGGCGTGCGAACGCCGATGAACCACAAGAGCGCGCTCAGGAACATGGCGCCCGTGCCGATGCCTTTCGTGAGGAGGTAGAACGCCATGTCGAGGCCCCACGGTTTGACGTGCGGCACGTCGTAGTCGACGCGCGGGTCGCCCGGGCGGGAGGGATCGGCGGTCGGCGAGCCGAGCGGCCTCAGCAGAACCTGACCTTCTTTATAGATGAACGGCCGCGTGGCGATCTCCGGCTGGATTGCGCTTTCCTCGGCGGCGATGTAGAAGACCTTCGGGATGGTGCCCTTCTCGGGCTTGCGGACGGTGAACGCCTCGCGCTGGACGATCCTGGCCACTTCGCTTTCCGGATCGTCGAGGTCGCCGAAGATGCGGCACTCGGTTGGGCATACGCTCACGCAGGCCGGCTGGAGCCTGTTCTCGACGCGGTTCGCGCAGAAGTTGCATTTTTCGGCGGTATGCGTGTTCGGATCGATGAACAGCTGATCGTACGGGCACGCCACCATGCACGCGCGGCATCCGACGCACGAATCGCCGTGAAGATCGACGATGCCGTCGGCGCGCTTGAAGAGCGCGTTGGTCGGACAGATGCGCGCGCAGGGCGCTTCGTCGCATTGATTGCAGAGAACGGGGAAGAAGAATCGGCGGGTATTGGGGAAGGTGCCTTTTTCGACCGTCTTGACCCAACAGCGGTTGACGCCGACCGGAATCTGATGCTCAGCCTTGCACGCAATGGTGCAGGCGTGGCAGCCGATGCATTTTCGAAGATCGATTGCGAAACCGTAGTTCGCCACGGACAGAACTGACTATATCACGCCGAAAAACGGCGAAGCGGGCTGGCACATGGCTTGCGGTTCTCATGAGGCCGTGATCCATGACACGTCGCCGATCACTCTGAAGCGGCTCCGCGCGTATACGACGCTGATCGCGGTCTGTATCTGGACGATCCTGGCCGTTGATTTCAGCGTCGAGGGTCCCATCGATCGCCTCGGCAAGGTCAAGGGCACCGATTTCCTTCATTTCTATGTCACCGGATCGTTGGCGCGCGACGGCCGCTGGGATCAGTTGTACGACGTGCGCGCGCAATACGCGCGCGCGCAGGCCGTGGCGCCGGCCTCGCCGGACACGCTGTTCATTCCAATCGAGAGCCCGCAGGCGGCGCTGCTCGTGGCGCCGCTGGCCGCTCGTCACTACGAGGCCGCCCTGGTCGTCTGGCTGGCCATCATCATTCTTCTTTACGCAGGGTCCTGCGCGGTGATGTGGAGAGACTGCCGCGCGCTGCGCGATCATCGCTACCTGGTGGTGGCGAGTTGCATGGCGTTCCCCGGTCTGTACAGCGTGGTGCTGCACGGCCAACTGTCCTCGCTGGGGTTGGCCTGCGTGGCCGCGGCGCTCTTCGCGCTCCGCCGCGGATGGAGGTTCACGGCCGGTCTCGCCCTCGGCCTGCTCGTCTTCAAGCCTCATTGGGTCGCGGCGGCCGCTGCGGTGTTTCTGGCCGCGCGCGAGTGGCGGGTGGTGGCGGGCACCCTCGTCTGCGCGGCAGGGCAGCTCGCCGCGACTTCTGTCGTGGTGGGGTCTCGCGTCATGGCGGCTTACTGGCAGGCTCTGCGATCGCTTCCTCGAATCGCGGCGCTTCTGGAGCCGCGGCCAAGCGACTCGCTGCGCGGCCTCTTCACGCTGCTGATGCCGTCCGATGCGCTGGCCGTCGCGCTCTACGGCATGGCGGCGATCGCGACGCTGGTCGTGGCGTCGGGCATCTGGAGAAGCCGCGCGCCAATCGAGGTCCGGTACTCGGCGGCCGTGCTGGCGCTCGTGCTCATCAGCCCACACGTCGGCGCCTACGATCTCGTTTTGCTCGCGCCGGTCTATTTTCTCCTGTCGAACTGGCTCGCGCGATCGGCCGACATCACACACCGCGCCGCGCTCGCGGGGTTGTTGTGCGCCTCGTTCATCGCCCCGATCTGCGGCGGCCTTCCGGCGATGTTCAGGATGCAGCTCACCGTCGGAACGATGGTGGGGCTTCTCTTTGTTTTGTGGCACAGCGTAAACGATCGCGGCCTTGTCGGAGCGTGCGCTCTGACCGCCGCGGTGTAGCGGCCGATGTCGCCGCGCCGCGCGTTCTCTCTCGCTGCCGCGGTCTTCTCCCTATTTCTCGTCCTGGCGGCATTACCGATCGAATGGCCGCTCGATGATTTCGCGGAGTACTGGGCGGCCGGCCGGCTGAACGCGAGCGGGCAGAATCCATACGAGCCCGCGGCCATGCTCCAGGAAGAACGCGAGATCGGTTGGCAACATCCCGATCCCGACATGATGTACAACCCGCCCTGGACGCTGGCGCTCGCCATGCCCATCGGCGCGGTCAGTTTTCACATTGCCCGGTCGATCTGGCTCCCGGTCCAACTTGTCATCACGCTCTGGTGTGCGTCGACGCTCTGGATCCTCTACGGTGGCTCACCCATCCACAGCGCCCGCGCGTGCGGACTGGCGCTGCTGTGGATGCCGACCCTCATCGCGCTTCGCATGGGCCAGTTGAGTCCGATCATCCTGCTGGGACTGGTCGGATTCCTGTGGGCGCTGGCGCGGCATCGCGAGCTCGCGGCCGGCGTCTTCTTCGCGCTGACGCTCGTCAAGCCGCAGCTCGTGGCGTTGGTGTGGGTGCCGTTTGTTCCGTGGACGATCGTCGAGAGACGCTGGAAGGTTCTGGCAGGAGCCATTGGCGCGGTCGCCGGCGCGAGCCTCGTGGCGATATCGACCAACCCACGGGTGTTCGGGCAGTATCACTATTTGATTGCGTCGGCTCCGCCGACACTGACGTTCGAATCGCCGAACCTTGCGACGATCTTCCGTGCCGCGATGGGCACGGCGAGCAGTTGGCCGCAGTTTGTTCCGACGTGTCTGGGGGCCGTGGTGGTCGGTCTGATGTGGTTTCGCACGCGGGCCGGCTGGGAGTGGACGAGTCAACTTCCCGGACTCGTGCTGATCTCGTGCTTCCTGACCTCGTACGGCGGCTGGGCCTTCGATCTCGTCGTCCTTCTGATCCCAGTCCTCGCCACGGCGGCGCGGGTGGTCCGCAGTGGCCGCCGGGCGATCGTCAGCGCGGCCGTCGCCGCGTTCGTCGGAGTGTCCGGCGTGGCGTTCGCGATGCACGCGGCCGGCGCGCCGCAGCCGGCGTTTCTGTGGATGACGCCGGCGGTCGCGATCGCGTGTTACCTGCTCAACCGCAGAATCTGATTCTGGATGCCCTGAAACGCCGGCGACACGTCGGCCGCCGTCGGCGCGAAGAAATACCTGCCTTCGAGTTGGGCGCTGTTGAAGTCCGGCGATGACGCGTCGTTCGAGATGCGTTTGAGAATGTCCTCTGGCCTTTCCGGCATCGTGCCGAGGACATAGCGCACCAGGTCGCCCATGCCGATCGTGTAGACGCGGATGCGGTAGTCGCCGTTGTCGTTCCGCGCCTGGTCTGCGATGATTTCGAGGACATTCCGCGCGGCGTTGTTGATGTTCCACAAGGTCGATTTGTACTTCCCGGTCACGGGATCCGGGATCATGGGACGCTGGGTGCTCTGCGCCACGCCATTCACATTCAAGCCGTTGGTCTGGAATGGGAACGTTGTCGGGATGCCGGCGCTGCGACTCTGCGTGTGCCAGGTCGTCGGCGGCATGAACTGGTACGGAGACGGAAGCACGACGGATTTCATGGCTGGCTTGCTCGTCGCGTCGCCGGTTGCGTTCACGACTCCAGCCTGCGCGCCTGTCGCTGTATTGAAGAGGCCGCCGAACGCCGGGGCCATCCAGGTCTGGCCGTCCGGATCAGGAAGGTTCTTCGGGAAATCGGCTGTCCTGATCGACTTGGCGAACGCCGCGCCATCCCAGTTGCCCGGCACGCCGTTGGAGGCGCCGTCGGTGAACAGCACGATCACACGCACGCCAGACTGTGTGCCGAGCGGGACGGAACGCAGCTCGTCCCACCCTCGATACAAGCCCTCCACCATGTTCGTGCTGCCGCCGGGCAGCGTATTGGGCACGTCGCTCATGATTCTCGTCTTGTCGAACCCGCGGCCTGCCGGCATCGCATCCAACACTTGCGCGCCGTTGCTGAACGTCAGTAGAGCCATGCGATCGTGGAGTTGATCGAAGGAATTCACGAACTCTCTGACGGCGTCTCGGACGGTGGTCCACTGCGATCCGATCGAACTCGACACGTCCAGCACCAGCGACAAGTCCACCATCCGCCGCGTGGCCTGCCCGGAGCTGCCCACCGTCACCTGATTGAAATTGACGAGCTTCATGAACGTCGTCGGCAGCACCGCCGCGGCGGTGACGGTGACGGTGTTCACGCCGGTGCCGGCATCAGTGGCCAGCGAGAAAAAACCAGGGTCGGACGTCGGGTCGGTTGCCGACGACGTGCCCATGTACCCGGCAGGGAAGTTGGCCTGGAAGATCCGCGTCGCTTCGCCCCTGGGATCGCCGCTGTTGAGATTGCGCGCGGCTCCGAGCGCCGCGCCGTCGACCGCCTTGGTCAACTGCGCTTTCACCACATAGGCTCGGCCGCTGTCGACGGCCAGCCCGGTGAAGATCAGCAAGCCGGTCAGCGTCACCGCCATATACACAAGCGCGAAACCGTCTTGTCTGGCGCGATCGGATGTGTGTCTCTTCATGTCGGTCAGCCTTTTCAGAAATAGGCAATCGAATAGAGTGTGCTCGGCACGGAGATTCCGAACCGGTCGAACGGCGTGATGAGCGTGTGCGTGGTGTAGATCTCGGTGACGTACAGCATGCCGCCCGTGATCAGCAGGTTGGACGGCAGATTCGTGAGCTGGAGGCTCGTGTCGTTGTCCGAGTTGGCGGCTTGATAGTCGGGAGCGGGTCCAAACGAACCGGCCCCGCGCGTCGTCAACTGGCTCGTCGCCGAGAGCGCGCCGTACTCGTAGCGTTGGTACAGGACGTCCCTGTTGAAGTTGCTCGCTCCTGTCGTCGCGACCCGTCTGACCACCGAGAAGATCACTTTCGAGCTGGTGTCGAAATTCACCGGGCGCGTGCTCATGCTCCGCATCGCCGTGGCGGCGTCCTGAAGGCTCGTATCGCGGGAAATCAGGTTCGAGCCCTCCCGCGTCAGCTTGGTGACGACGTGCTCGTCGAGCAGCGCGTAGCTCAACTCGATGACGCCGAGCAGCACCACCATGACGAGCGGCAGAATCAGCGCGAATTCGACGATGCTCTGGCCGCTGGAGCTGGAGAGACCCTTCTTCATTGGAATCTGCCTTCGTTCTTCATCGCGGAATCGACGGTGAAGTGGATCTGCCCGCCGTTGAAAAACGGGCTGACGAGCGGCGTCAAGAGCGTCCACGTGTAGTCGATCTGGACTTTCTCGATGTCGGTCGGCCCGCCCGTCCCGCCGGCCCAGGCGCCGGAGCCGGCCGGGAGATGGCTGAAGGTGAAGGCGCTGTCGGCAATCGTGAGGCTCGGCGTGGCCTGGCGCATGGCGAGCTTGATCGAGTCCTCGCGCGAAAGGGGCGTGCCGGGATGCAGCGGGTCGTCCATCAAATTGCCGGTGACGCCGTAGCGCGTGGCCTGGCTGACGCCGTTCTCGAGCGCGAGGTACACGTAAAAGAGCGACGCGAAGTCCACGACGGCGAGCGTCAGCAGCAGGAGCAGCGGCGTGATGATCGCCGCTTCGAGCAGGTTGGACCCTGCGGTGTCGAGGAGCCGTCTGAAGAGCCGATGTCGGACATGACGTGTCATACGTTGTTCCTATCCAACGGACCGCCGAAAATATGCTGTATGCGGTGCACCCGTTGTGCCAGCGCCTCTTCAATTACAAAGTCCGTAACCAGCACACGGATTCGTATGGGCCCGCTACGCGACGCCGAGTGCCACGATTTCTAAAGCACTGACGAGGCGTTACTTAGGAAAGACATCGACCGCGGAAATATCTGGCGCCGGGGGAGTGTGGCGTCGCGTCCGTTTGGCCCATCGTGGATGCTTCGGAAGAAAGTGCCATTCTGGTTACCGTACAGACATCGACGTCGCATCCGCGAATTCATCTCTGTGTCTTCGTATATCGCTCGAGCGCCGCGTCCCGCTCTTCCCGCGGGATCAGCGGAAACGTCCCGAGGATGTGCTCGAACTCCTCTACGGTCAGCTGATAGAACCCGGCGACGAGCGCCTGCAGGCGCGCCGATGCGGCCGGATCCGGCCGGCGGGCAAGAAGGCGGGAAAGCGCCGCGATCTCGCGGAACGCGCGCGGACCGTCATCGCGCCGCGGGATCGGCAGCCGCTCCACCATCGCTGTCGTGACGTGCGTCGTCACGCGGAGCCGTACCAGATAGTTCACGACGAAGCTGTTGAAGACTCCGCACAGGAAGTGCTGCGCGGGGAGCGGCAGCGGCGTCCGCAAGCAGAACACCGTGTGCGTCGAGACGCATCCCGCCGGAAGGATCGCCGCGATCAGGGTGAGGCGGTTTGTCGCGCTGGCCACATCGCGATAGCCGAGCCGCGGGCGTTCGTGGCGGCTCGACTTGAGGAGTCGGCGCGCGTCGCCGGCGGCGACGGCGTGGCGAGATGAAGCGACCGCGACGCGAAACGGCTCGACCTGCTTGCCTTCGATGATCGGCAGCCCGCCGCCGGCATCGTGAAGATGTGCGCGGTCGTCGGTCGCATTCAGCTCGCGGCCGAAATGCGCGGCCCAGCCGGCGTGGCTGCCGAGCGGCGCGAAGAGGGCCGCAGCGCGTTCGGCGATCGCCAGGTCAACGGCGCTGCGGAAATCGGGGATCGTGAGCTCCTCTCCGGAGATCCGCTCGAGCAGCGCCGTCGTGATCCGAAGCGGGAATGACGGATTCGTGTCCGCCGGCTCGTCGCCGATCCCTTCGAGTACCGCAGGATCGTGTTCGCCAAGCCGGCACGCGATCGCGCGTGTGGACGATCCGGCGGTTGCCGTCAGCAGCAGGAAGCGGACGCTGCGATGGATCGGAAAGACGCCGCGCCGGTTGTCGAAGCCGACGAGGGCGTCGACATCACAGCGGCCCAGCAGGCGCGATCGCAGGCGCGAGCTGCCGTGATCGGTTGCGAGTCCCGACGGGAGCACGAGGCCCAGGCGTCCACCGGTTCGCGTGAGCGACATCGCCCGTTCGAGAAACAGCTGGTACCGGTTGGCGTGGCCGTCCGATTGCGAGTCGTAAGCGCCCGAGTCGCGCGTGAATCGCAAGAACTGCGCGATGTCGTCTCGCGATCGCGCGCGGGCATTGGCGGATCCGGCGTCCGCGCGGACCATGTCCCATGGCGGGTTGCCGATCACCGCGTCGAATCCACCCATGGGCAGTCGCGCGCCGTTGGACGCGAAGAACACCTCAGGGAACTCCAGCTCCCAGTGAAAGACGCGTCGCGACCGGGCGATCGCGTCCGCGTGTCGGAGATACGCATCAGCCGTCGCGCGCGACAGCGCGCCATGGCCGGCGAGAATCGCGTCGGCAAGCGCACTGAAAGCCGAGCATGGTACCCGGAATTCACCGCTTTGTGAAAACCACGACGCGCACCAGAGGTCGCAGACGCGCTTCCACTTCGCCAACGCGCCGTCGCGCCGGTTCAAACCCGCGAGCGCGCGCTCCTTCGCCCGCACCTGGTCGAGCGTGTCGTCCGGCACCGACTCGAGCGTGAAGCGAACCGGCAACGCGTCCGCGAGGGCACGCCGCATCTCGTCACCATTGAAGAGTGGGAGCGAGGACGGATCCGCGCGCCGTTTTCGTGGGCGAACGGCCGGTGGCTGGTGCATCTGGCTGAGCCACGCGCCGAGGAGGCTGTCGCCGACCTGCAAGCGGTGATCGAGAAACGTCAGCGGCCGATCGGCGGCGAGCGTCGCCAGCCAGATGGACAGACGCGCAAGCTGTACCGCCATCGGATTCAGATCCACGCCGTACAGGCAGCGTTCGGCGATCGTGCGTCGGATCGCCGTCCGTTCGGGCTCACCGAAATCGCTGCCGTGGTAGCCGCCGTGGTTGACGAGCGCGGTCTCGTATGCCGCGGCGAGAAACCGGCAGGCGGCGACGAGAAACGCGCCGCTCCCCATCGCCGGGTCAACGATGCGCAGGCCGAGAATGCGGTCGGGTGACGCGTCGCGCACGAGTGGACCGATCGTTCGGCGAATCAAGTACTCGGCGATTGGCTGCGGCGTGTAGAACGTACCGGTCGCCTTGCGGACGCCCGAGCCTGGCTCGAGCGAGACGAGTGGCCGCGACTCGTGGCGTCGGCCCCTGGGGGTCCGCGGCGGGGGAGCGGCGACGCGCGGTTCGTAGTCCAGCAGTGTTTCGTACACCGCACCCAGTTGCTCAACGCCGAGATCGCGGTAGGCGATGCGCTCGCGGCCGGCTCTGTCCGGCGTCGCGCGAGTCGAGAGCGCCAGCACGGCGCGTCTTGCCGCTAGGTCATCGAGATCGCGCCGGTCGGCGAGCGGTGTGCGCGACGGCGCGAACAGGCGGCCGTTGAACGGCGTCACTCGCAAATCGCCCGCGCGGCAGCCGGCATGCGCCAACCTGGCGATGGCTCGCAGAGCGTCCCAGAGGCCCGGCGCGCCGTGCGGGTGTTCGGCTGCGGCCCGCACCGCGTCGATGCTGTAGCTCTCGCGATAGACGGGATGCCAGAGCGGGACGAGTCCGCGCGCTTCGGCAAACAGGAGAAAGAGCAGGCGGTAGACGATCGTCAGCGCCTGCTCGAACGCATCCGGCGAACCGTTGGGGATCCCGGCATCGTTGGCCGGTCCGCGCACGGCGCGTCCAATGAGCGCGCCGAGGACGTCGGCCGACGCGGCGAGGACACCGTCTCTGAGCGATCGGCACACGCCCGATGCGTGCCGCTCCGACGCGTCGACGATGGAATCAAGACGCTCGACACGGTCGGCGCGATTCAGCCACCAGAGCGCGGAAAACGTACGGGGATCGTCGATCGCCAGATCGACGTCGAACTCGAAGTAGCGCCGCGCATATGGCCGCGCGGCCGAGATGCTGCGAAGGTGCGTGCCGTTGAAGGCGAGGCACCACGAGGCGCCTCGGTGGATGGCATGAGTGACCGCGGGCCGCCACAGCCGATCAAGACGCTCGCCCCACGGTGCCACGACGAGCACGACGATGTGTGGGCCGGCACGGAGACTCGCGACAGCAAGCGACGGTTCGATTTGATTGATAAAAGCTGGCGGGTCAAAGCCGAGCGCGTCGACCAGCGGCGCCGCGCCGCTCTCGAGCAGCGCGCGCACGCTCGAAGCCGGGCCAAGCGAGCGGGATCCTCTCCGCCACCGCGCCAGCTGCCGGCGGACCGCCTCGGCGCGGACGGTGTCGAATTCGTCACTCTCTCCAGCGCCCGCGCCAGCGGCCAGACGCGATTCGATGAAGAATTCTGAAACGAGATGTCCGCCGAACCCTGGCAGCATGATCAGGGAGCGAGCACGAGGAGAAGCTGCGCAGGCCGTGCCAGAACGCACGACGCCTGCTCGAGCGCGATGAGGCGGCGCGACATTTCGGCGCCCGCATCGGCAACGACACCTTGCATCGTCAGATGCTGATGTGTGGACCGATGGTCGAAGAGGCCTGGCTGAAAAGCCGTCGGCGATGTGATGTCGATCGCGGCGATGGCGCGCTCCCTCGTCAGCCGCGTGTCGAAGAATGCGCGCGTGCATGCCAGCGCCGCATCTCGCCAGGACCCCACCGCAAGCTCGATCCTTGGGCCCAGGTTGGCCATCGCCGACTTCACGACATCATCGACGCATCGTCTGTTCTCGAAGGGCGGCTGCGTCCGGGCGGACGCAATCGTCACCGGGACGAGCATCGATTCAATGGGCCGGCCGGTTGCGTCCTCATACGCCACTTTCAGAATCATCAGGATGCGTGTTCGCGCGAGCATGCGCGATGCGCGCGAAAACGACAGCCACGCGCCATCGGATTCGAGCCATCCGACAAGCTGGTCCTCTTGCGAGCTTGACGGACGGCCGATCGCGAAGCGGCGCGCCAGCGCGAGGCGTGCCGACTCGGCGTCGGCCTCGCCGCGCAAGACGGTTGGAATCGGAGCGTGAGGATCCGGCTCTGATAGAACGCAGGGCGCGCCGCCGTCGTCCGCCGCGCCGTCGATCACCAGCCTCGCGGTCGCGAGATCGTCGTCGTGAGATCCGAGCGGATCGGCAGCGCCGACGTCGGCCCGCGCCTGGGCGATCCGCATCCGCAACCGATCGAGAATGCGCGTCTCTCCTGTGTCGCGCGCGATGAGATGCAGGGCATGAACCGTACGGCGCTGGCCGATGCGATCGACGCGTCCAATTCGCTGTTCCAGGCGCATCGGATTCCACGGCAGCTCGAGAGTGACGACGATGCGGCAGTTGTGATGGAGGTTGAGCCCCTCGCCTGCGGCATCAGTGGCGAGCAGAATGGCGCGGCGGCCGTCGATGAAATCGCCGAGCGCCGAGATGCGCTCGGCGCGATCGAGACCGCCGTGCAACACGGCGGCTGGTGCGCGGATGGCATCGCGCAGCAGCACGAGAGTGTCCCGGTACTCGGTGAAGACGATGACCGGCTCATTGACACGATCGAGAAATCTGATGAGCGCCGCGATTTTGGTTTCGTGCTGCGCGGCCTGCCGCGCGGATGCGGCGAGCTCGCGGAGCATCGCGTGCTCGCGCGCGGGATCCCCAAGCGCCAGACCGGCCAGATCGGGCGCTCGATCGGCATCGTTTGTTTCGTCGTCGGGATCCGGAAGGGGCAACGCCGGCTGCCAGGGGTCGATTGCGGCAGGGGAAGGACGCGGGGCGCTCGACTCCAGCGCCGCCAGACGCCGCTCGACCGTTTCGGCGAGCGACCGCGCGCTCGACAGCGCGCGTTTGTTGAGCACCGCGATGGCGAGCCACCTCGACGCGTCCTGTTGAAGCCGATCTGTTCGCTTGTCCTGGAGGACTGCGCGGCTGAAGCGCGTCACGAGCGCGTGCATTTGCAGCTCGGCGGCGCTCGGCCGAACGAGCAGCCGCCGCACGCGCCGGCCGGCGCCGAGCCTGACGTCGAGGCGTGTGCGCCGGAACAGCAGTAACCGATCGCCATGTTGCCCCAGGCGGCACAGCGACAGAAACGCGCGTCGATCGCCGCAGTGTGGCGTGGCCGTGAGCAGCAGCACGTAGGGCGCGCTAGCGGCGAGGGCGGCAATCGCCTCGTGGCGGCCGCTGTCGCCGGCGACGCCGTGCGCTTCGTCGACGATCAACACATCCCATCGGCAGGCGGCGGCCGCCGCGAAAATGTCGGGCCGCTTGACGTAATCGAACGACGCAATCGCCACGTCGATTGTCGACCACGGGTTGACGCCGACCGGCAGCGCCGCCACGCGCCGGCGCATCTCGCCCGCGTCGGCGATGGCGGCCGTGACGGCGAAGCGCTCCGCGAGCTCGCCAACCCATTGCTCGCGCAGGCCCGCCGGAGTGAGGATCAGCGCGCGCTCGATCGCCGCCCGCGCGCGTAGCTCAGACAACACGAGGCCCGCCTGTATCGTCTTCCCAAGCCCCACATCGTCCGCCAAGAGCAGCCGCGATCCGAGGCCGCGGACGATGGCGAGCGCGGGCTCGAGCTGGTGTGGCAGCAGATCGATGCGCGCCCGGCGCCCGCTGCGCAGCGCGCCCGGCGGCGTGTGGTCGGCGATGAGGGCGCGGCAGGCGCGCCGCCATCGTCGGCGCGCGACAAGGCGCAGCCGCGTTGGCCGTTCGATCCGCTCGATGGTGTCGAATGGAGCGATGACACGCTGGATGTTGCTGGCCGTGCCTTCGGAAGCGCCGACGGCGGCAAGCGTCAGCACTTGACACGTATCGTGTGCACGCACGTCGAGGACACGCCAGCGGCGGCGGCGGACGCGAACGAGATCTCCAGGCCTGACCTGCTCTGATGGCGATTTCTGCATCGCGCGTCGGCCGCTCGCGTGCAGATGCCGCCGCGCGCATGCCGGCGCGGCGCGTTTCTCGGGTGTTTACGTCAATCGGAGCGGCGACGAGACGAGCCGTGGCAAGAAGCGGTCCGGTTACTGGCTCGAATCGTTGATCTCGTCGAGTTTGGCAAGAAGCGCCGTGAACCCGCACTGCTGCGGATCGAAAAATCCCCACTCGTCCTGAACCGGCGGCGGGTCCTTCTTCCGCTTTGGTTTGCGCGGCGAGGCCGTTGGCCCTGTGGCGATCGGCGCGGCCGGCGCGACCGGCGCGACCGGCCTTGCCTGCGCAACCGGTTGAGCGCGATCGATCGGCGCCGGCGCGGCGGCTTCAGTCCGCTCGATGCGCAGGCGGTCGATGTCGTGGCGGAGCGCGTCGAGCATGTCGAGCCACTCGGGCCGCGCGGGTTCGGGCCGCGCGGGCTCCGACCGCGACGGGGCGGCGGCGACCGTCTCCGGCTGCGCGACAGCCGCGTCCGGCGCGAGCGTGACGCTGTGATGTTCCGCCAGCATGGCGTCGAGCCGTGGCCATCGGTGCGGCGCGAGTGACAGCGACGCCCACAGTTCGGTCTGCGCTGCTCGCGGAACCGGTTCCGGCACCGGCTCCTGCACGGGTTCCGGGTCAGTAGCGACAACGATCGGCTCGGCCTCAAGGACGATCGGCTCCGCCTCAAGGACGATCGGCTCCCACTCCTCTTCTTCGGGCTCCGCCGGCGGCTCGGGCGCCGGTTCGGCCGGTTGAACGGGCCGGGCCGGCTCCTCGGCAATCTCTTCGGCCGGCGTCAGCGCCTCGCGGGCGACAGCCGCCTCCGCCAGATACGCGGCAATCTGCTCGGCGAACACGGCGGGGTCGCAGCCCTGCGAGGAGGCGGGTGTGGCGCGGCCCCGCCGCCATTTGGCCAGCACGCCGCCGCGGGTGGGTGCGACGGGAGCGGCAAACACGGGAATCGTCAGCGTCTGCACGTGGGCCGCGGCCGCGATGACGCGCAGCGCCGTCGCCAGCGCCGCATCGTCCTGCGGCGAGAGGAGCGCGGGCACGAGCACGAGATCCGGAATGCGATTGCCGATCGCCTCGAGCGCGTGCTCGGTCGTATCGGCGAGGACCAGATCGGCGGCGCAGCCGCGCGTCAGACGCTTCAGCTGCGACGCCTGGCGTCGGTCGGGTTCGATGGCAAGAATCAGCGGCATGTCAGGTTCGAAGCATGAAGAGCACGAGCACGGTCGCCGCGAGCGCGAAGATCACGAGCGGCGCGTGATCGATGCTCTGGCTGCGCGCGGCGACGGCCACAATCGCCGCGATCTGGTTGACGCGGTGGCCCAAGTCGGCCAGGGCGGCGCTGGGATGGCGCGGGTCGACGACGGCGCCGATCTGGTCGCGGACGCGATCGTCGAGCAGGACGAGCGCGAGCACGAGTGTCAACGCGCTGCCCGCCGTCATCATCGCGTCACCGATCGCACGCCGCATCACCATCACCTCTTAGATCACGCCATCCGTTGATATGGCAAATCCCGTTCCTGAAGACGTTGGACACGATTGCGCCGGCGAGGTGACATTTTTGCTCGCGCTTTTCCACGATCACATAAATGCGGTCGTCGCGTGTGCCGTTTCGAGCCGGCTCGTTCGCACGAAAAGTGCGTGCGGCATTACGAATGTGCAGACCCGCGGCGTGACGACGCGCCGCCGCCGGCACCGGTGCGCCGCGTACCGGCCGCGTCGTAAGCGCTCGTGCGCGCAACGAGTTGCCGATGCGCGGCGATGGCGCGTCGCGCGTCGTGGTACGGCCGTTGCGATGGTGGGTGATGCCGCGCGATCACGCGATGACGCGTGACCGCAATTGGCACACGCACATGGCGCGGTGATGCGCGCCGGGAGGAAGTCATGAGTCTGGTTACGTATCTCCGCACGCTGGCGCGCCACGACGAAGGGCAGGACCTGCTCGAATACGCGCTGCTCGTGGCGCTCATCGCGCTCGTCTGCGTTGTCGCCATCACCTCGGCGGGCACCAACGTCAACTCGATCTTCTCGAGAATCGCAACCGCGTTGGCGACGTAGGGAGGCTAGCGATCGTCAAAGGGGCGGGACCCACGTCCCGCCCCCATCACATTCTGCGAGGTCTCCATGAAACGCGTGCTCGCTGCCGTCAGCCACCTGGTTCGTCGCGACGACGGACAGGACTTGCTCGAGTACGGGCTTCTGGCCGTGCTGATCGCCATCGTCGTGATCGCCGGCGTGACGTCGCTCGGCAGCACCATCACCAACGTCTTCTGGCAACCCATTGCTCAGAATTTCTGACGCAATCGTTGTCGGAGCC
>JADGOC010000125.1 GCA_017883165.1 Acidobacteriota bacterium | reverse complement strand
GCACCCAGGCGGCAAACTTTTTCTGGTAGATGTAGATATTGACGTTAAAGTCTCCGGCGCCGATGATGTAGCTTCGGACATACGGGGCTTGGGAAGCGTTATGCATCATTCCACTGCTCGCCGCGAATTCCTCAAGTTTCTGGCCGCGAGCCCATACGTCGCGGCTCTCGGCGGCGTCTCCGCTTTCCTTCCGCAGCGGACCTTCGCCCAGCGCACTCAGGCGGACGCCGACGTGATTGCCGGCCCGGCCGATGCGCTGAGCGTCCTCGATTTCGAAGAGGCGGCTCGCCGCAAGGTCCTGCCCGGCCATTGGGCCTACATGGCGAGCGGCGTCGACAACGACGTCACGCTCAAGGCGAATCGCGACGGGTACTCGCACGTGCAGTTGCGCCCGCGCCGTCTGCGCGATGCCACCAAGGTCGACATGCGCGTCGAGTTATTCGGCACGTCCTACGCCAGCCCGATCTTCCTTTGCCCGACCGGCGGCGAGAAATCGTTCTTCGCCGACGGCGAGCTCTCTATCGCGCGGGCCGCCAGGGCGCGCAATACCTTGCAGATCCTGTCCACAGCGACCTCGACCGCTGTGGAAGACGTCAACAAGGCGCTCGGTCGCCCCGTCTGGTATCAGCTGTACGCGCCACGCTCCTGGGAAGCCAACCAGATGCTGCTGCAGCGCGTGGAGGCCGCCGGCTGTTCGGTGATTGCCCTGACCGTCGACAACACCACCGGGCGCAACAGCGAAACCTATCTGCGCACGCGCCCGAAGGACCTGACCCAGTGCGCCGCCTGCCACGAGGGCACGCCCGGCGGAGGGTCGCGCCCGATGACCGCCCCGCTGACTATGCCCGGCGGGCGCGGGATGAACCCGGCCATGGACTGGGCCTTCGTCGATCGCGTGCGCAAGTTCTGGCAGGGACAATTCATCATCAAGGGGATCGACACCCGCGAGGACGCGCGGCTCTGCGTCGAGCACGGCCTGGACGGCATCCTCGTGTCGAACCACGGTGGACGCTCGACCGAAACCGGGCGCGCCACGATCGAGGCACTGCCCGAAGTCGTCGCCGAAGTGGGCAATCGCATTCCCGTCTTTGTGGATGGCGGTGTGCGCCGCGGCACGGACGTGTTCAAGGCGCTCGCGCTCGGAGCCAGGGCGGTCGGGATCGGCCGCCCGTTCCTGTGGGGACTGGGGGCGTTCGGTCAGGCGGGCGTCGATCGCGTGCTCGAAATCCTGCAGGGCGAGCTGAAGCTGGTCATGGGCAACTGCGGCACTCAGACTATTGCGGACATCACGCGCGCGTACGTGGCCACGCCCGACTGGAAGATCTAGAGGAAGCGCGTCGCCCGCGCGTCACCGGCACTCTGAAGCGTAACGGCGGCGCCGGATCTTCTCTTCGACCCTGAGGCTCACGGTGAACAGGGCGAACACCTCCCTACGCGAGAGCACAAACTACGAAGCCGCAACGTGAGCGGAATCAACCTATTGGACTGACAATGCGCATCATCCCTGCGTTAATTTGCGAATCATTCCAAAGGGTTCGATTCTCTCCTCCGGCACCAAGATTAACCAGCTACGACGAGCGCCGGCGCGTGTAGATGGCGTGGAAGTGCTGGACGATGTCCTCGCACGAACTGCACTCGTCAGGGTCGTCGGTGCCCGGCAGCGGCTCGGCCCGCACTTCGAAGCCGATCTGTTCATAGAGCTCGCGCGCCTCCGGCATCCGATGGCCGTCGGCGATAAACCGCAACTCCCAGCCGGCGGCCACCAGGTCGGGGTCGGCGGACAGCTGCGATTCCGACAGCGTGCGATCGGTGTGCCGCACGACGTGCGACTTCGAACGGATGATCTTGATCGGCAGCATCGGCGTTCCTCCGTCGGTCCCGGCTATTGTTTCTTCCGGAGGAGCCCGCGCAATGCGTCTACGGCCTTCTTTGCCGACTCGGAGTTTTTCATCACGTTGCTGACGGCGCTGCTGACGTCGGGCACGAAGATCGGGTTACCTCACGCTCGGCGACGGTCAGGACTAACGGCGATCGGCATCGAGGTGCGGGTGCGACGCCACCGCGTGCGGCCACCACATGGAACACCGCCCCAGGAATGCGATCCAGCGCCCGCCCGATCTCATTGAGCGACTGGCCTCGCTTCCATCGTTGCCAGATTTCTGCCTTGTCGCTCGCGGACATCCGTGATCGTCGCACGCGCTGCGTGATCCCTCCGATCATTCATCGCGTTGCATCGACCCCTTGAACCCACCACACAAAAAGGTCCGTCCCGACCCACACGCGAAGTGCCCTGTCCTGGGCTCGATCCCCGGCGGACCCCACTGGGGGCTGTCACACCTTCTGGTACCCTAGCATTGGGGGTTCATGAGCGATCATTCGGCGATTGAGTGGACGGACGCGACGTGGAATCCGGTTCGGGGCTGCACGAAAGTTAGTCCCGGCTGTAAGTTCTGCTACGCGGAAACATTCGCCGAGCGCTTTCGTGGCGTGGCCGGACATCCGTTCGAGCAGGGATTCGACCTGCGGCTCGTGCCGGCGAAGCTCGAACAGCCGCTTCGGTGGCTACTTCGCGGGAGGTACGGAAAAAGCCCACTTGACAACATCGGAGCTGCCGGCTGACCTGTTGCAGCTGGGGTTGGTCCGCACACCTTCGAGACTGCCGCCCGTGCCCGGAATGCCCTCGATTAAGGGAAATGCGATGGTTTGGATACCCTTCGTGGAGCCCCCTCCGCAACTGTTAGTGATCGTCGCCGGTACGTCAATACCACCGCTTTGAACCTGGTAGCGATAGGGGTTGTCCATGATAAACAGCACGCCGTGGCCGGTGTGGCTTCCGGTCGCGGACCACTCTCGGACGCACACTTTGCCTCCACCGGAGGTGGTGTCGACGCTCGAGTAGGTGAAGGTGCCTTGCGAGACGTATGTAACGGGATCATTCTTCTGCCACACCCAACTCACATTGGCCACGAGATGCAGGAGTTGATGATTGCCCCCGCTCGTGCATTCCTCTACCCAGTCTAGATTGCCCTTCAAGGGATCGGCGTCCCCGCACTTGACAACGGCGAGCCGGGCTTCCCGCATGATGGTGTCCTCGCTATAGTGGCCCAGGGTCTCCTCGCTCCAGGCGAATCCCTGGGCCAGGCCGATCGACATGACCGCGGTAACGGGAGTGATGTCGGCGCCTTGTTCGGTCATTAGATTGAGGAACCGAACGGAGTTGACTTCCTGCAGCTCGCTGCGGGCCGATTGCACCTTGGCGACGGTACTTTTCGAATAGCTCGGATCGCTTTTGGCGACCTGGTTGGTCGGATGGGCGGCGCATTGTTCGAGGGCGTCGAGCTCGCTCAACCATTTGTCGTTCTGCTTGGACAGATCCAAGGCTTTTGTCACGTTTGACAGCGCCGAGGCCAACGCGAAGATCGATCCGAGGGGCTCCACCTTGATTCCAAGCTCCTTCTCGAAGTCGATAACGGAGCCGATGTACACTTCGATGGCCTTGTCTCCAATCTCCTGGTAGTAGATTCCGGTGCCATCGGCTGCGCCCGTATCCCCGCCAAGCTGCACCCGCGTGATGCCCAGAGGCTCTTCCGTCCTCAGCGCGGCAAGGCGCATCAGCGCGACGCCCCGAGGGTGTTCCGCCCTCTTCGCCCGGCCCTTGGGAAGACCCTCCTTTGCGACGAAATAGCTCATATCTATTTGGACCCTGCCGTCGGCCTGCACCTTGGACGCGTACTTGAAGGCATAGATAGGGGGTCTGCCAGGGGTCGTCTTTGCGATCTCGTCGGGCGTCGGCGTGTAGTGCCGGTTGGGGTCGACCCTTAACGTGATTTTTCGCGTCGCCCCGCTCGGAAACGTTTGCAGATAAATGCAGGTCGTATCATTGGGGCAGCTGGAATCCAGCTTGGCGGCGGCGAAAAATCGCGCGATATTCGTGGGTATACCTTTGGCGGTCAGGGCGGCCGCGAAGGTCTCGTTGACGGGGAATTCGGTCCCCTTCTTTACGGAGCCCCCGCAACCGCACGCGCACAGCGCGATTGCCACTAAGGCGGTCAGCACAGACAAATAGACGCCGTTGGTCTGACGCGTACCGGGAGAGGACGGCAAAATCAATGTACCAACAAGATTCGAATTCTTATGATCAGAACGGATCTTGGCTTGGAGCGATTTCATCTCACTTTTCTTTTCCTCAAGACAATGCACCATTCGAATATCCATTTAATTCAACCCGTCTCCGACCCCGCGGGTTCGATACGCAGCAACTCCCGAGAGTATGGGCGAGCACATCCACTATGAAGCCGCCTCCCCACAATCTCCCCGAAGCTGGTCGATCCGCGAGCACTGCACAGGAGGCGAGAGCACGCACTACGAACGGCGAAGGTGAGATCACTCGAAAGGGTTCGATTCCCTCCTCCGGCACCAGCCAGCGACGTAATTATTTCTGTTCGGGAACGAGCGTCACCTTCACGCGGTTGTTCATGTTGAGATAGGTCTTCGCCGCTTCCTGAATCATCGCCGCGTCGATCTTCTTGTAGTACTCGGGGATGTTCCAGAGCCCGGCCGGGTCTTCGCCGTACTCGTATTTCAACGAGAGTTGGCCGAGTAAATACCCGTTCTGCTTGATATTGGTCTCGAAGTCCCGCAGGAGCGCTTCCCGCTCGTCGCTCACCTGCTTCTCGGTCGGACCGTCCGTCTTGAACCGTTCGATCTCCTGAACGACGCGCTCGGTCAACGCGGCGGTGCGCTGCGGATCGCTGCCGAACTGGATGGCGATCGAGTACTCCGGAATGGGGATCTTCTGCGTGACCGCATTCGCCGAGATGCTGTAGGTCCCCCCGAGCTCCTCGCGAATCGTCGTCAGCAGCCGCGACTGCAGGATCTCTGACATGGCCCGGATCGCCACGCGGTGCGTCTGGTCGTACTCGAACGGTCCGCTGATGACGATGGCCGTCAGGCTCTTGGGTTCGATGCCCTTCTCCACGGTTTTCTCGATGACGCCGGTCGGTGTGCGCACACCAACGTCCTTCCACGTCTCCTTCCGGTGGATCGATGGCAGCCCGCCCAGATACCGCTCGACGAGGGGCTTCATGGTCGGCAGATCGAAGCTGCCGACGAAGACGAACGTGAAATCGCTCGCATCGGCGAACCGATCCTTGTAGAACGCCATCGACTTGTCGAGATTCCACTGGTCGATCGCCGCCGCTGTCGGCAAGCGCCGCCTGATGTGATTCTGGCTGAGCGTGGAGGTGAGCATCTGCGCGAACGCATATTCAGGCGCCGCCGTCTGGTTGGCGAGCATCGTTCTCATTTGCGACGTCATCACACCGAAGATGGTCGGGTCGGCCCTCGGCTGCGTGAACCTGAGATAAATGAGCTGGAACATCGTCTCGAGGTCCTTCCGCGAGCCGGCGCCGGTCAGCCCTTCTTCGAGCTCGCCGATGAACGGATTCGCCGACGCGATCTTCCCCGTGAGGACCTTGCGCAGATCGATGGAGTTGAACTTGCCGAGCCCGCCGGCCGCGACGACCTGCGTCGCGGTGCTCGCCGGGATGTAATCCTGGTCGCTCGCGAGCGACGTGCCGCCGGGGCTCGTGGCGCGGAACATGATCTCATCTTCCTTGAACGTCGTCGGCTTCAGCATGACCTTCACGCCGTTCGACAGCTCCCACTCGGTGATGCCGGCGGCGGCGTTCGCCGCGGTCCTGACGATCGTGGCCGGCGCCGGCAGTGAGTCGAGCAGCACGACCGCGCCGACCGTATCGACGTACGGCGTCAGCGCCTTGGCCGATGCGGTCTTCATCACACTCGCCAGCTTCGATTCGTCGGGGACCACGACCCCCGCCTTCTCCGGCGCGTTGACGACGACGAGCCGGTTCTGGTCGGTGAACCACTCCTTCGCCAGCGTGTTGACTTCATCGAGCGTGATCTCTGGCAGGAAGCGCTGGTTCAGCGCGAACTCGTACTGGCCGGTGGGCAGCGGCTCATCTTCGACAAAGTTGCGGACGTATTCGTCGGCCCGGCTGGCGGACTCGCGGTTGCCGGTTTCGGCGAGCAGGCGCTCGCGGCCTCGCAGCATTGTCTGCTTGGCGCGGTCGAGTTCCGTGGCGGTGAACCCGAAGCGCGACACCCGTTCGGCCTCGCCGAGCAGCGCATCGAGCCCACGCTCGATTCCATCGTCTTTGACGAGCGCGGTGAGCGAAGCGTCGTCTTTCGTGCGCCCGATGAACTGACTGCGGCCGGCCGAGGCCCTGAGAAAGGGCGCATCGGGCTTCTGGCTCATTTCAGAGAAGCGCGCGGACAGCATGTTCGAGAAGAGCTGGTCGACGATCTCACTCCGGTACTCCCCCACCGTGCCCTGCGGGCGCGCGGGCAGGAGATTCTCGACCTCGACACTCGTCGTGGTGGCTTCCTTGTCGGTCGTGATCGCGTACACCGTACCGGCATGGTCGGGCACATCGTAGGTGGGCCGCGGCCGCGGCGCCGCGGGCTCTGGAATCGAAGCGAAGTGGGCCTTGATCAGATTCTCGACCTCGTGGCTGTTGAAATCGCCGACGGCGACCACCGCCATGAGATCGGGCCGGTACCAGTCCGCGTAGAACTTCTTCAACCGTTCCGGCTTGAAACCCTGGATGACGTCCGTCTTGCCGATCGGAATCCGGTCCGCGTAGCGCGAGCCCTTGAGCAGGACCGGTAACAATTTGTCGAGCGCCCGCGCGCCCGCTCCGCGCCGCAGGCGCCATTCCTCGGTGACGACCCCGCGCTCTTTATCGATTGCCGCCTGGTCGAAGGACACGTTGTGCGCCCAGTCTTCGAGGATGAGAAGCGACCGGTCCATGGTTTCCGGTTTGTCGGTCGGCACCTGGAGCAGGAAGACCGTCTCGTCGAAGCTCGTGAAGGCGTTGATGTCGGCGCCGAAGCGCATGCCGAGCGACTCGAGGAACAGCACCACGCCCTGCGTCGGAAAGTGCGCGGTCCCATTGAAGGCCATGTGCTCGACGAAATGCGCCAGCCCCTGCTGATCGTCGTCTTCGAGGATCGAGCCGGCCTTGACGACGAGCCGAAGCTCCGCGCGGTGTTCGGGCTTCGTGTTCGCGCGGACGTAGTAGTGCAACCCGTTGGGCAGCTGGCCGCGCGTGATTTGCTCATCGACCGGTATCGCCTGAGTGAGCGGGACCGACTGGAGCGAATTCGTCGCGGCCGGTTGCTGCGCGCCGACCAGGCCCGTGGCGATGACGAACGCCGACGCCAGGAGCAGCATCTGGCTCTTGCGGATGATCATGGTTGTTCTTTCAGCAGTGCGAGATCGATCGGCCGGTCGTGGCCGAAGAGCATTGTCAGACGCCGCGCTTCAATGGGGCTTCTTCGCCGTCGGCGTCTTGGTGGGCACGAGCTCGCGGATGCGCTGGCGCCGCAGCATCTTGCGCTTACGATCCTTCTGAAACCGGGCTTTGTCACCGTTGCGTGCGGACATGTTGCGCTCCAAACCGGGCCACGACATTGTGGGGGAGCCTTCAAGCATACATCCATCGCCGGCGCGCGGCGGCTAATGCGCGATCGTGATCGTTTTCCATCCGGTGCGGGGTTCCCACACGTCAATCTGGCGGGGACCGTCGCGGTCTGGCCACTCGGCCGTCACTTGCGCGCGGGAGCCCGTCGCGCGAGCTCGGCCGCCACCTTGCGCAACCAGCGCAGTTCGACCCGGAACTGCTGAATGGTCAGACTCACCATCCAGACCGCTTCGTGAAACTGGTGGCCCACTTCGCGCCGAATGGCGCGTAGCGTCGTCTGCTCGCGGGCCAGCGCCGCCTCGAGGAATTCCCGCCTGCGCCGAAGCTGCCGCTCGACCACCCCAGGCCGCGCCCGCCACGACAGCGCCATCCAGGTGAGGAAGGGCGGCTGGTCGCGTCGGTTCGTCCAGCGCTCGGCCTCGAGCGCGTCCGCCAACGCCGCGACGCCGGCCGCGGTGGTGGTAAAGACGCGACGCTCGGGACCGCCGCTCGACGCGTCATCGGCCGTCGAGCGGATCAAGCGCAGGCGCGCGAGTTTGTCGAGCGAATAGTAGACCTGCGGCCGCGAGATGCCGGCCCAGTCGCGCACGTGACGGCGCTCGAGCTCGGCGTTGGCTTCGTAGCCGTGCATCGGACGCTCGCTGAGCAGGCTCAGGAGCACGAGGTCGGGGGTTGACAGGGCCATCGGAAACTAGTCTAATTAAGACTAATGGAGGATACCACGGTATGGCGGTAGACGGCCGGATCGATTACGTCGAGTTCGCAGCCACCGACATCGTGACGACCAAAGCGTTCTATCAGCGCCTGTTCGGCTGGACGTTCGAGGACTACGGGCCAGACTACACGAGCTTCAGCGACGGACGCATCGCCGGCGGATTTGCGAAAACAGACCGCGGCGCGGCAGGCGGCCCGCTCCCTGTCCTCATCGTTCTCTACGGCGCCGACCTCGAAGCCTTCGAGGCGAACGTCCGCGCGGCAGGCGGCGGCATCGTCAAGCCGATCTTCTCGTTTCCAGGCGGACGGCGCTTCCACTTCACCGATCCCAGCGGGAATGAGCTCGCAATCTGGTCGGACAAGTAAACGTCCCGGTCGGACAGGTCACGTCAGTGCGGCGACACGCCGCACAGGCGGCGCACGACGGCGATGACGTCGGAAAAGCTGACCGGCTTCCTGAAGGCCGCCGCGGCTTCGATCTCCGGCACGCGCTCGGCATCGGCGCCCGACAGCACGATCACCGGAATGCCGGCGAGGCCGGGATCGGATCGCTGCTCTTTCCGGAACGCCCACCCGTCCATCACCGGCATGCGCAGGTCCAGCACGATGACCTTCGCGTCGCCGCCGCCGCGCAGATAGTCGAGCGCCTCCTGTCCGTTGGCGGCGACCACCGGCGTGAAGCCCTCCAGCACGAGAAACTTCGTCATCACTCGCTGGAGGCCGGGGTCATCGTCCACGAACAGGATCGTTTGGGCCATAGGAGCTTCTTCGCGGCGCACCGGCGATTATTGGCCTGACGGCGGGCGCGGCTCCGCGGGCGGATGCAGTTCGTAGCCTTGCGGCGGCTCGGCACCGAGCAGATAACGCACGAAATAGTCCCAGCGGCGACGCGTCATGTAGTTCGACGCGTTACCGTAGCCGTGCCCCAGATTGGGCAGCATCAGCAGATCGAAATCCTTGTTCGCCTTGATCAGCGCATCGACGACGAGGAGCGTGTTGTAGGGCGGCACGTTGGCGTCCATCGTGCCGTGCGCGAGCAGCAGGTGCCCCTTCAGGTTCTTCGCGTGATTCTGATTGGCCTGATCGTCGTAATTCGTCGTGCCATCCGCGTTCTTCTGCAGCAGCCCCTGCCACTTCTCGGCCCAGTCGTCCTCGTATTCGCGGTTATCGTGGTTGCCAGACTCCGAAATCCCGACTTTGAAGAAATCCGGATAGCGGAACATCGCGTCTGCGGTCGCGTATCCGCCGCCCGAGTGGCCGTAGATGCCCGCGTGGTCGATGTCGATCCACGGATATCTCTGCGCCAGCTGCTTCATGCCGCTGACCTGATCGGGCAGTGTGTTGTCGCCCATGTCGGCGAAGTACGCCTCGTGAAACTTCTTCGAGCGCCACGGCGTCCCCATCCCGTCGATTTCAACGACGATGAAGCCGAGCTCGGCGAGCGCCTGGCAGTCGCCCCGCGCGGGCGAGAAGGTGCGTCCGCCGACGCTTCCGGTCTGCGGGCCCGGGTAGATGTGGTTGACGATCGGATATTTTTTCGCCGGATCGAGATTCGTCGGCTTGTACATCAGGCCGTACAAGTCGGTCTGGCCGTCGCGCGCCTTCACGGTGAAGGAAGTCGGGGGCTTCCAGCCGGTGGCGAGGAGCTTCGAGACGTCCGCCTTCTCGAGCGTGAGGATCTCTTTCCCGCGCACGTCGCGGAGCACGGCCACGGGCGGGACGTCGGGCTTCGAGTAACTGTCCACGAAGAATTCCCCGGACGGCGAGACCGCGACCTCGTGTGTCGCATCCTCGGGCGTCAGGAGCTGGAGGTTCCTGCCGTCGAACCCGATGCGGTAGAAATGCGTGAAATACGGATCGCGTCCCTTCTCGCGGCCGACGCCGAGAAAATAGAGCGTGCGCGTTTTCTCGTCCACCTGGAGCAGCTGCGTGACGTTGCCCTCGCCCGTCGTCACCTGATTCTTGAGGCGCCCCGTCTGCAGGTCGTAGAGATAGAGCTGGCCCCAATTGTCGCGCTCGGAGAACCAGAGGATCTCGTTCGATGCGGGGAGGTACCGCCAGTTGACCGCGCCGTTCCCCGATTCGAAGAACGTCGGGACGATTTCTTCGAGCACGTCGCGAATCGCGCCCGTTGACGCGTCCGCGACGCGGAGCTGCTCGCGGCGATGGTCGCGCGAGGTGGACACGAACGCCAGATGCGTGGCGTCCGGACTCCACTGCACGTCGGCCCACTCGCCGCCGCGACACGTCACATCGTCGCAGAGCGTGGAGCGATGCTGATCGGGCGGCATCTGCAGCCGGACGATCTTGGTGGCACCGGGCGTGCCCACGTCGATGACGACACGCTGGATCATCGTCACGACGTCGTCGCCGGGCAACGGATACTTCCACGCCTGCAGATTCGGATGGCCGACGCGCGTATCGACGAGGTACATCTCGCCGACGCCGCGCTGATCCTGCTGGAACGTCGCTATCTTCTTTGAATCGGGCGACCAGACGAGGATGGGGCGATCGCTGCGCTGCCATCCGGCGTTGTCGGTGGCGTAGCCGAAGTCTTTCACGCCGTCGTGGGTCAACTGCGTTTCCTTCGACGTGGCCACGTCTCGCACCCACAGATTCCAGTCGCGGACGAATGCCGCGCGCG
>JADGOC010000298.1 GCA_017883165.1 Acidobacteriota bacterium | reverse complement strand
GACGGCGTTGCCGACATCGGACCGAAGCGGCTGTCCCACACGTCGAGTGTGACGATCCATTTTGCCGGCTCGTCCTCGAACTCCGGATCCGGACGTTGGGTATTTGCCCGCCGCACTGTTTGTCATAGGATGCCAGCCCCACCGACGAGCCGCCTGCGTGTCTGCATATGTGGTTGTAGACGACTGAGGAGGTGCGGATACTGTGCGAACCTCTGTCCAGGCGCTATTCGCAGCGCAGCGCCAGCGTCGGAGGAGTCCTGGAGGCTCTGAGGCGCCGCGGACGGCGCCCCGTGACATGAGCCCTCCCCGTTCCGGACCACAGACCTTCAACCAACAACCTCCGTCAAGGCCCGATCAGGAAGCCGCGCGCGGCGTGGTCGAGGCCGGATACGAGGGCGTCGATGTCGGATGGGTCCGTCTGATGGTTTGTGATGCAGGCGCGGAGCCAGCACTCGCCGCCCGGGAGACGGATCGCAGAGATCCACGCGACGCCCTCCGCAGCCACGCGACGCGGGAGATCGGCCGTCGCGTCCCGCGACAGGCTATCGCGTGTGAAGCACACCAGCGGCAATGGCGTGTCGTTCATCACCCGCCAGCCACTCTCCACGAGGCGCTCCCGAAGGAGACGAGCCATGGCCGCCTGGTGATCGATCATGGCGGCGATGCCTTCGCTGCCCAGTTCGGCAAGGGTGAGGAAGACCTTCAACCCGATGAACCGCCGTGACCACTGTATCGAGTGCTGGTAGGGGTCTCCACGGCCGGCGAGTGCCTTGGGGACGTACCCCGTGTCCACGGAGAAGAAGGACTCGACGAGCGGATGCGCGCGGCAGAAGAACATCCCCGCGCCCATGGGGATTGGCAACGTCTTGTGCGCGTCCCATGTCACTGAGTTCGCACGCTCGATGCCCGCAACGTGCGGCCGCAGCTGGTCCGACAGGAGCGCGAGGCCACCCCAGGCCGCATCGACGTGAAACCAGAGCCCTTCGGCGCGACACAGGTCAGCGATGACGGGCAACGGATCGATCGCGCCGGTTGCTGTGGTGCCCGCCGTGCCGATGACGCAGAAAGGGACCTTCCCCCCTGCGCGATCGCGGGCGATCTGCCTTCGCAGATCGTCCACGTCAAGGCGCTGTCGCGCGTCGCTCTGCACGCGGCGGATCGCGCGCTCGCCGATGCCGGTCGTGCGCGCGATCTTGACGAGCGAATCGTGCGCCTGGTCAGACGCGTACAGCACGGGACGCCCAGTCAGGCCCACGAGCCCGTCGCGCTGGTAGCTCGGGAATGTCGACGCCAGTGCCAGAAGCACGCCAGTCAGGTTGGCCTCCGAGCCACCGGTGGTGAACATGGCCGTAACGTCAGAAGACATGAAGCCGATCCGACGCGAGAGATACGCGAGCGTGTGCCGTTCGATTTCGTTCGCTGCGGGAGCGTGCCACCACGCAGCGATCTGGGGGTTGTAGAGGGCTGCCAGCGCATCCGCGATCACCCCGGCACGCCGGACACCTGGGACGAATAGACCGAAGTAGCGCGGGTGCGCCGAGTGGAGCCCTCCGCGTTCGAGCAGGTCGACCACCTCCGCGACCAGCGTGCCGAGGTCGTGCGGCTGCGACAAATCGTGCGCCGCGACCCGTGAGTGGATGTCATCCGGAGAGAGCACCGGCGTCACGCGCGCAGCTCGCACCTCAACGGGCCATTCGAGGATGCGTTCAGTCACGATTTCCAGCGGGTCTCGCGCTGCCGTCAGAGCCGCCGCCTGCGTGTCTCCGTCGGTGCGGAATGTCGGCGCGAGCCCCATCGCCGAACTATTGATTGTTCTCGATTCTGGCGCAATCGAATAGACTGCGCTTGACGGTCAGCACCATGCCACTTGACAGAATCGACTTCGTCATTCTTGCCGCTTTGCAGAACAATGCTCGGCTCTCCAATAAGGAGCTCTCCGCGCAGATCGGTCTCGCGCCGTCCAGTTGCCTCGAGCGGGTCCGGGCACTTCGGCAGAGCGGCGTGCTCCAGGGTTCACACGCGGAGGTGTCGAGTGCCGCGCTGGGCATTGGGCTGGAGGCGCTCGTCGCGATCCGATTGGTCAAGCATTCCCGCGACGCGTTCCGACGGCTCTACGCGCACCTCCGATCGCTGCCTGAGGTGTTGTGCGTGTTCCACGTCACCGGCTTGACTGATCTCCAGGTCCACGTCGCGGTGCGTGACATCCATCATCTCCGCAGCCTCATCGTCGAGCGCTTCGCCACACGGGCTGAGGTCGACCACTGTGAGACGGCAGTGATCTTCGAACTGCATCGCACGCATCAGCGGCCCTGCTACGCGGGCGTGGATGAGGCGGGTCTGCCACTCGCGCCGAAGCGCCGTCGTCGACCTCGCTAATCGCTGATTACTCTTCAGGATTGCGTTTATACGGACTATCGTCTGCCTTCACTTCCTGGTCGAATTGCGCACGAACTCAACCGCCCATGAGAAGCGTGATCATCAGATCCGGGCCGCTCCACGTGATTCGAGCCTTTGCGGCTTTGATGGTGACATCGGAAGTCTCGAGCGCCAGATTGGTGACGGTGCCGTCGCTTGTCTGCACTGAGGCCAAGGCCTTCTCCAACTCTGCCCTGGCCGTGACGCGAGGCAGCCTGAATCGAACGAGTCGCCGTCCGGTATCCCGCAGAAGCGGCGCGGCCACCTTTTGTGTCACTTCACCCTCTTTGCCAAAGGCGACTCTAATTGGTATCTGCGAGAAGATCATTCGCTCCCCGTCGACTCTCGTGATTCCGAACGGGGTGATGTTCATGCCGCGCCTGGGAGACTCCAGGTTCGAATAGTCGATGATGATACCGGTGCCCGTACCGTGTTCGATCTCGTTCAGCACGGCGTCGGTGTGCGCTTTGCCGGCCTCGGCCAGCTTCGTCTTGCTCACCACAAGTGAGGCGTAATCGGGTCCGCTCTTGAGAGCGTCGAGCGCCGTGGCCAGTTCGGCCGGTGTTGCCTGTAACCCCTCTTGCACGAGCGATGTCAGGGACACGTCCGGCGCCAGGATGCGTTGCTTCCATGCGGGCAACAGCCGGTCGAGCATGACGCCGACGGCCATACCGGAGTAGTACAGCCGAAAGCGCACAGGCCCGGTTCCGTACGGATCGTTGTT
>JADGOC010000297.1 GCA_017883165.1 Acidobacteriota bacterium | reverse complement strand
GATCGAAGTCAGCGTTCAGCCCCAGGCGCAGCACGCCGAGCACCAGGATGCGCCACTGATCCATCCCGGGTCGACCCGTATTGGCGTCGGCCTTGCCTTCGCCCGTCGTGCGATACGGCATGACTTGCCTGAGGATTTCGAACACCCGGTCGCGTAGCGCAGGCTCCGTGTAAATGTGCTGCAACCCGCGCAGAATCTGCGGAATGTCATCGCGCGATTTGGGGTCCAGCCGGATCGCGCCGATGTCCACGCTGTCCAGCGACATCTGAGGGTTGAGCACGTTGCGCATGGGCTTTGCCGAATCGAAGTTTTCGCAAGATGACCCGGGCGACAGCTGTCGTGGTGCCCATCCAAAGCTCGAGTTCACCTATGAAAACGACCTTGCCGGCGCCATCTCGCACGATACCTTCGGCTCACAGAAACCCGAATCTTCGAGGCCTGATTTTAAGGTTAGGCCCTTGATGCGTAAAGCGTTTTTGGCTTTTCGTCCAAGCACTAGCTAGCGTTGTTCCTGTGTTCGCCGGCCGCGCGAAACCTGACCGGCCAGGCGATCAGCGTCTACGGGATCCTGGAACGCCGCTGAAGACCAGAGCCGCGCCTCCACCGGCACGCCCGGGAATGCATCTGACGTGAACGGACGCTCAGCCTGCGAAGGCGTCCAGCCGGTCCAGCTCCCGGTCGAGGGCGTGGGCGAACGGTGTGAGCTCGATCCCCAAGGCGCGAAGCCACGCTCGGAGTCGAAGGACATCCAGTGCCCGCTCGCCTCGCTCGAACTTGCTGACCTCGCTTTGGGTGATTCCGAGCCGATCCGCCAGCGCCGTCTGGTTGAGAGCCGCCTCTGCGCGCAGTTGCACCAGTACGCGAAGCAGGGCGGCCCCCTGTTTGGACCGAAGCGGCAGCCGCATGCGCCGACCGAGGCACTCGGCCTCGGTCAGGCTGAGGGCGGGGTGCTCGTTATTGGACAGAGATGGCCTTTGCCGTCGGCGTTGCATCGAATACGAGCGTCGCAGGCCAGACAGGCCAGGTGACGCCGAGACTGACGTTGTTCGGATCGCCGTTGCGCGCAAACGCGCCGATACTGCGCATCATGGCGTCCGACAGGGCCAGCCGGCCCGGCTGGTTGGCCGTCGTGAACTCGATGTTCGCGTACAGCGACGGGCCGAAGTTGCCGAACGCGAACGCCAGGTCGAAGGCGTGCGCTGCGCCGTAGATCTCGTTGAAAGGCGCCGGTTCCTGGGCCCAGTCGAAGCGGTAGTACCAGATGTTGCTCTGCTGCGTTTGCGCCGCCCCGAGGACGCTGTCGCGGCTGGCCAGGAAGAAGATCTGCGTCAGCTTGTTGGCCACCGCGTCGAAGCCGGTGGTGGGCGTGGTCGTGGGGAGATACGACGGAGGAATCCATTGCGCCAGGGTTGACTGCGGGGCCGCGTTGGGATCGTAGGTGTTGGCGATCGAAAAGACGGTCGCGTCGTTGAGCAATCGACCGCTGCCCGTGCCGCCCGCAAACGGGAACAGCGTCGGGAACAACTTGCCTTCGTCGCGGGCGTTGCCCACCAGCATGGGCACTTTCCGGTAGTTGCCGGCCATGATGGCCGCGATCGGGTCGGCCGCGACGACGGCGCCGTCGGGAATCGGCCCGGAGCCGGAGGCGCCCAGGGGCGCCAGCTTCGTCAGCACCGTGGTCAGGATCGCGTCCGCGCTCTTGCCGCGCAGGTAGGCTGCGATCTGGGCCGACGTCTGCGAGGCGATGTAGGTCTGCGCCGACGGGATGTCCGTCGCCAGGCCGTCGCCGATCACGAGGTCGGCGAGCAGGAGGGCGGCCTGGCCGGCGTACGCGGATGCAGGCGCCAGGGTCGCGAAGCTGCCCGGCGGCACCTCGCTCGCGAACGATATCCCGCCGCTGATCGGGATCACGCGATGGAGGATCGCGGGGTTGGCGGCGACGACGATCGGCGAGGTCTGCACGGCGTAGACGTTGACCCCGCCGGCCGACTGGCCCATCAGCGTGACGTTGCCGGGGTCGCCGCCGAAGTTGACGATGTTGGCATTGACGAATTGCAGGCCCTTGATGATGTCGAGGATGGCGAAGTCGCCGGAGTCGTTCTGCGCATTGCCGGTCTTCAGCTGGGCCATGTTGAGGAAGCCGAACACGCCCAGCCGGTAGTTCACCGAGACGACGATGGCATTCGCGGTCTTGGCGAGGTGGGAGCCGTCGTACACCGGGTCGCCGGTGTAGCCGGAGATGTTGCTGCCGCCGTAGACCCAGACGATCACAGGCAGGTTCGTGGCCGCGGTGGCGGGGCGCCAGACGTTGAGATAGAGGCAGTCTTCGGAGCCGACCGTCTGGCCGAGCGACGTGCCGATGGTCGCGTCGTACTTGTTGTTGAGGCCCGGGCCGTACAGGCGGCTTGACTGGACGCAGGCGTTGCCGAACTGCTGCGTGTACTTGGGCGAGGTCCAGGGTGCAGGATCGGTCGGCGGCGCCCAGCGCAGGGCGCCCACCGGCGCCGCGGCGAACGGAACGCCCTTCCACGCATAGGTGCCGCTGGTCGAAGAACTGTCGGTGCCGACGACCGTGCCGAACGCCGTCTGACGCTGCGTCGCGGGCACCGTTTCGTGCTCGACGCAGGTGAACGAGGCGGCGAGGTTCACGTCGCCCGTGCCGTTGTACTGCGCCCACTTCGGGAAGTCGCACATCGGCCGCGTGCGGCCCGGAACGCCGACCGTGTCGGTCATGACCTGGTTGCTCGGCGCCGTGCCCTGCTCGGCCCAGCCCTCGAGCGCGGTGAGCGAATCCCACGACGGGTTGAACGTCGAGCTGGCGGCGTGCCCGAGGCCGGGCACTTCATAGAAGCGCACGAACTGGTCGACCCCGTCCGGCGTCATCTGCGCCTGCAGGCGCTGGTAGTACTCCTCGGTGGCGCGCGTGCTCACGAGGACGTCGACCAGGCCGTGCGCGAGCAGGAGCTTGCCGCCCTTGGCGGCGAACTTCGAGAGGTCGATCGGGACGTCGTCCTGCGTGCTGATCTGGCTGATCCGGCCCGCCCAGGGCCCGGGGTTTTCCGGGTCGAGCGACAGCGAGTTGTAGCCGATCGAGCGGGTGATGAAATACTGGATCCACTGGTCGGTCATCTGGCTGATGTAGGGCGCCGTC
>JADGOC010000124.1 GCA_017883165.1 Acidobacteriota bacterium | reverse complement strand
CTGCGCGAGCAGGTGGCGATGGCGGCGCCGACCAACGGCCGCGTGCTCATCTACGGCGAGAACGGCACGGGCAAGGAGCTCGTCGCGCGGACGGTGCACGCGCTGAGCCGGCGGCGCACGGCGGCGTTTGTCGAGGTCAACTGCGCGGCGATTCCCGAGGAGCTGATCGAAAGCGAGCTCTTCGGCCACGTGCGCGGCGCCTTCACGGGCGCCGTGGCGGACCGGCGCGGCAAGTTCGAGGTCGCCGACGGCGGCACGCTCTTCCTCGACGAGATCGGTGACATGAGCCTGAAGACGCAGGCCAAGGTGCTGCGTGTGCTCCAGGAGCAGACGATGGAGGCGGTCGGTGGGTCGGCACGGATCAAGGTCGATGCGCGCGTGCTCGCCGCGACGAACAAGGATCTGCAGAGCGAGATTCGGGCCGGCCGGTTCCGCGAGGATCTCTACTTCCGATTGAGCGTCATTCCGATTTTCGTGCCGCCGCTGCGCGATCGGCAGGAAGACATCTCGCTGCTCGCGGATCATTTCATGGCGGAGTTCGCGCGCGAGTACGGCCGTCGCGTGAAGAGCTTCGACGCCGGCGCGATCTCGGTGCTGCGGCACTACGGCTGGCCGGGCAACGTGCGCGAGCTGCGCAACGTCATCGAGCGGCTCATGATTATGGTGCCGGGCGACTCGATTTCGCCCGCCGATCTGAGCTTTCTCGATCACGCCGCCATGTCGCGCCCCGAGTTCGCCGCCGTCACCGCCGAGCATCTGACGCTGCACGAAGCGCGCGATCGCTTCGAGCGCGACCTGATTCTGCGCACGCTGGCCGAACAGCAAGGCAACATGTCGCGCACCGCGGAAGCCCTCGGCGTGGAGCGAAGCAACTTGTATCGGAAGATGAAGGCGTTCGGCATCGCGCCATCGCGAAGGCTGGAGGATGAGAGCGAGGCCGTGTAGAGGCCGAGCGTGCCCGGCCCGGTGCGGAGCGCGCTCCGCCCCTACGGCTGTCTGAGCTTGTTTTCCAGAACCTGGTCCGCCTTGAACCCTTCAATCTGCAGATAGAACTCGGCCGCGGCGGTCAGCGCCGCCGACGGGACGAGGCCCACGATTTCACTCTCCAGAATCGCCACGCCGTGCCGCGCCGCCTCGCGCTTGACCGTTTCGAACACGCGGGCGATCGGCGTCTTCTCGTAGTTGGTCAGGTTCATCGACACTTGCACGATGCCGCGGTCCGCGAGCATGAATCCGGCCGCCTTGACGTAGCGGAAGCCGCCGCTGCTGTGGCGGATGGCGGCGGCGATCTTCTTCGCGACGTCGAGCCGGTTGGTGGCGAGGTTGATGTTGTAGGCAATGAGCGCCATGCGCGCGCCGACCACCATCGCGCCGGCTGTCGGGTGCGGCGCCGCCGGCCCGTAGTCGGGCGCCCAGCCCGCGGTCGCCATCTTGGCGGCGAGCCCTTCGAACTCGCCGCGGCGGATGTCCTCGAGATTCTTGCGCGCCGGATTCGCCGACGCCTCCTCGTACAGGTACACCGGCACGTGAAACCGGTCGGCAATCGCCGCCCCGGTCTTCTTCGCCAGCGCCACGCAGTCGGCCATGGTCGCGCCTTCGATCGGAACAAAGGGGACGACGTCCACGGCGCCCATCCGCGGATGCTCGCCGTGGTGCGTGCGCAGATCGAGATCGGCGACCGCGCGCTCGACGAGCGCGAGCACCGCCTGCTCGACGCCAACGGGATCGCCGGCGAGCGTGAACACCGAGCGATTGTGCGAGGCGTCGGAGGAGAAGTCGAGGAGGCGGACGCCCGCCACCCGCCGGATCGCGTCGGCCATTGCCGAGACGATCTCGGGCCGCCGGCCCTCGCTGACGTTCGGGATACACTCGATCAACATCGAAGTCACTGAATTCTAAGCTATAATCTGTCGGACTTTCACCTCATTCTATGAGTGATCCGCTTCGCACCGACAGCTCGCGCGCGCTCGATGCCGCGTCGGACGCGGATCGCGACGCAAAGATCGAACAACTCCTGCTGTTCGGCCTCGATCACTATTTCGCCGCGCAATACGAGCACGCCATCAACGTGTGGACGCGGGCGCTCTTTCTCGACCGCAGCCACGCGCGGGCGCGCGCCTACATCGAGCGGGCGCGCAGCGCGCTGGCCGAACGGCAGCGCGAGTCGGAGGAGCTGCTGCAGAGCGGCGTCGCCGCGTTCCAGCGGGGAGAGAGCCTCGAGGCGCGCCGTCTGCTGCAAGCCGCGATTGACGGCGGGGCGCCCGCCGACGAGGCGCTCGCCGTGCTCGACCGGCTCAATCGGCTGGAGACGAACCCAGCCCAGAGTCCCGCGCGGTCGACGCGCGGCGGCCGCCGTGCGGCCGCGCCGCGCACGGTCCAGGCGATGTCGCGGCCGGCGCCCTGGCTGGTGTCGTCGGCCGTCGTCGTGATCCTCGCGGCCTGCGCCGTGGGCGCCGCGTCGTGGAATCGGGTGGACTGGCGATCGTGGCTGTCGCTGCCGAGCGCGCCGTCGGCGGCCGCGGCGGCGCCGGTCTCGCGAGACATCACCCTGCCGCTGCCGCGCCGCGGGGAAACGACGCTCGCCCGCGCCAATATGCTGGCACTCGGCGGGCGCTTGAGCGACGCGCTCGCGCTCCTCGATACGATTCGCCCGACCGATCCGGCCAGAGCGGCCTCGGACCGGCTGCGGGCCGACATCCAGCGCCAGTTGCTGGCGCTGAGCTCGGTCGCCATGCCTGATGCCGAGGCGCGCGACAAGCCCGCCGGACGCCTTCCATGAAGTGTCCCAAGTGCGGCTACCTCGGCTTCGAGCAGGTCGACCGGTGCCGCAACTGTGGATACGATTTCTCGCTGAGCGCGTCGATCGATCTGCCGGAGCTCTCGCTGCGCCGCGACACGCAGACGCTGAGGCCGCTGGACGATCTCGCGCTGCTCGACGCCGCCTCGTCAACGTCTATCGGGCCATTCGCGCCGTCCGCGCCCGCCTCTCCCGCGCCGGCTTCCGCTCCGCCGCTCGTGGCCGCGCCGGCGGCGCGATCCGAGCTGCCGCTGTTTGGCGCCGCTGGCGCCAACGACGACGAGCCGCTCATTACGAGAGCGTCGCCGCCGCGGCCGCCGCTCGCCGTGCGCCGCGCGACGCCCGAAGTGCCGCGCCTGCGGAGCGAGCAGCCGCGCATGCACACGCTGGATCTCGATCTCGGAGGGCGAGTGGCGCCGGTGCCGTCGGTCGACGCGGGCGCGCGCGCGCAGCTCGTCGAGTGGCCACCGACCGTCGAGGCGTCCGAACCCGCCGAGGACGCCCCGCTGGGCGCGCGACTCCTGGCCGCCGTGATCGATCTCGTCATCCTCCTGGCCGTTGACGCGATCGTGATCTATTTCACGATCCAGATTTGCGGCATCACCATCTGGGAGCTCGACCTGCTGCCGAAGGGGCCACTCCTGGCGTTTCTGTTCGTGCAGAACGGCGGCTACCTCGTGGTCTTCACGGCCGGTGGCCAAACGCTCGGCAAGATGGCAGCCGGCATCAAGGTCGTCACCGCCGGTTCCGGATCGCCGCTCGATTTCGGACGCGCGCTTCTCCGCACGCTCGTCTGGCTGATCCTCGCCATTCCGGCGGGCCTTGGCTTCCTCACCGCGGCGCTCAGCAGCGATCACCGCGGCCTGCACGACCGCTTCGCCCGAACACGCGTCGTTCGCGCATCCGCCTGATCGATCGAAACGACTGCCACATGGTTGCCATCGCGCTCGCGCTCGCCACGGCCCTCGGCGTCGGCTACGTCCGGTTCGCGCCCGGCACGTTCGGGTCGGCGGTCGGCCTCGTGCTGTGGTGGGCCCTGCCGGCGTCGCCCGCGATCCAGGCCGGCACGATCGTCGGGCTGTTCGTCCTCGGCTCATGGAGCGGCTCGGTCGCCGAGCGCCACTTCGGCACGACCGATCCGAGCCAGGTCGTCATCGACGAAGTGATGGGCATGCTCATCACGCTCTTCCTGATCCCGGTCGGCTGGAGGGGCGCGACGGCCGGCTTCCTGCTGTTCCGTGTCGCGGATGTGATCAAACCGTTTCCCGCGAACCGGCTCGAGCGGTTGCCCGGCGGCATCGGCGTCATGGCGGACGACGCCATGGCCGCCGTGTACGCCAATCTCGCGCTGCGCGCCATCCTGGCATCGTGGCATTTGGTAATGGGGTAATGCACGCGTGCATCATCGCCGTCGGCAGCGAGCTGCTGACGCCATTCCGCGTCGACACCAATTCGCTCGCCATCACCGAACGCCTCAACACCATCGGGTACGCCGTGCGCCTCAAGACGATCGTCGGCGACACGGTCGATGAGCTCGCGCAGGTCGTCAGTAGCGCGCTCGTCTGGGCGGATCTCATCGTGCTTACCGGCGGCCTCGGCCCCACCGAAGACGATGTCACGCGCGACGCCGTGGCGCGCGTCCTCCAGGTGCCGCTCGAGGAGGATCGCGCCGTCGTCGAGCGCATTCGCGCGCGCTTCGCGCGCCGCGGCATGACGATGCCCGACATCAACCGGCGTCAGGCGATGGTGCCGCGCGGGGCGACGCTGCTCGACAATGCGAACGGCACGGCGCCCGGCTTGTGGATCGAGCGCGGCCGGACGGCGATCGTGCTGCTGCCCGGACCGCCGCGGGAAATGACGTCCATGCTCGACGCCGTGATCGCCGAGCGTCTGGCGCCCAAGAGCGGAGGCGCGGGCCTGTTCCGCCGCGTCGTGAAGATCACGGGGCGGACCGAGTCCGACGTGGACCAGCAGGCGCAGCCGATTTACGGCGCCTGGACGTCGCGGGCGATTCCCATCAGCACGACGATTCTGGCGATGCTCGGACAGATCGAGCTGCACCTGACGGTGCGTGCCGAGTCTCGCGCGAGCGCCGACGCGGCGCTCGACGCGGCCGTCGCCGAGCTGCGCACGGCGCTCGGCGACGCGGTGTACAGCGTCGATGGACGGCCGCTGGAGGCCGTCGTCGGCGAGCTGCTGCGCGCGCGTCGCGCGACGATCGCGGTCGCCGAGTCGTGCACGGGTGGGCTGCTGGCGTCGCGGCTAACCGACGTGCCCGGCAGCTCCGACTATGTCGAGCGCCGCGCGGTTTGCTACAGCAATCGCGCGAAGACCGAGTGGCTGGGCGTGACGGAGGCGCTGCTGGCCAGGCACGGCGCGGTCAGCGAACAGGTGGCGGAGGCGATGGCGGCCGGCATTCGGTCGCGCGCCGGCGTCACGGTCGGCGTCGGCGTGACCGGCATCGCCGGCCCCGGCGGCGGCACCGCGGAGAAGCCGGTCGGCACGGTTGCGATTGCGGTCCAGACCGACGATGATGCCCGCGTGAGGACGTTTCAATTCATCGGCGGCCGCGAGATGGTGAAGTTCCAGGCGTCGCAGGCGGCGCTGAACATGGTTCGTCTGCTGCTGAGCTGAGCGAGCGAGCCCAGGGCAGACTCCGGACCCGATGCGGCTGTTTGTGGCGGTGGATCTCGACGACGCCTCGCGCGAAGCGATTGGCGCGGAGCAGACGCGGTTGAGACGCGCGCTCGACGCCGAGGGCCGGCCGGCGTGGAAATGGGTGCGTCCGGATCGCATGCACCTGACGCTGGTGTTCATCGGCGAGGTCGACGCGCCAGCTGCGGAGACGATCGTGCGGGCCATGCGGACGGATTTTCACAGTCCGGCATTCAGCCTCGTCTTCGGCGGCCTTGGCGTCTTTCCTGCGCACGGCGCGCCAAGCGTTCTCTGGCTCGGCGTGACCGACGGCCGTGCCGCGGCGATCGCCCTGCAGCAGCGAGTCGCCGACCGCCTCGCGAGCGTCGGCGTGGCGCCCGAGCGGCGCGCGTATCACCCGCATCTGACGCTGGCGCGCGGCGACTCGGCGAGCCCGGCGGATCGGCGGCGGGTTGCGGCGTTGGACTGCAGCGGCGCGATCGCGCGAATTGACGCGTGCGCCGTATCGGTGTACCAGAGCCGGCTGTCGCCGGCAGGACCGGATTACACTACGCTCGTGCGGACGGAGCTTCGACCATGATCCCGTGCGTCATCGGCGCATATCTCATCGGATCCGTGCCCTTCGCGTGGCTGCTCGCGCGGCGCTGGGGCGCGGCCGACCTGCGGCGCGTCGGCAGCGGCAACATCGGCGCGGCCAACGTGCTGCGCGCGTCTGGCGTGAAAGCCGGCGTCCTCGTGGCGGTGCTCGACATCGCCAAGGGCGCGCTGAGCGTCATGCTCGCCGCGCGCTTCGGCGACAACGCTGCGGCGCCCGCCGCCGCCGGCCTCGCGGCGATCGTCGGTCACATCTATCCGGTGTGGCTGCGGTTTCGCGGCGGCAAGGGCGTGGCGACCGCGTGCGGCGTGTTTTCGATGCTGACGCCGCTCGCCGTTCCGCCGGCGCTCGGCATTTTCGTCGTCACCGTGTGGATCACGAAATACATTTCGCTGGGATCGGTGCTCGCGTCGATCGCGCTGCCGCCGATCGCCTACGCGCTGGGCAGCCCCGCGCCGGCGGTGGCGGCGGCGTTTGCGGCGTCGGTCATCATCGTGTTCCGGCATCGCGCGAACGTGCTGCGGCTGCGCGCGGGCACGGAACGCCGGATCGGAGCGCGCGCCTGATGGGCACCGTCGCGATCCTGGGCGCGGGCAGTTGGGGCACGGCGCTCGCGGTGCATCTCGGCCGCGTCGGCCACGACGTGCGCCTCTGGGCGCGCGATCGCGCGCTGGTCGAGGACATGGCGACGCGCCGCGCGAACGTTGTCTATCTGCCCGACGTCACGCTGCCCGACGTCGTCTCGGTCACCGCCTCGCTTCAGGACGCGCTCGAGGGCACGGATCTCATCGTCTCCGCCATTCCTTCGCACGGGTGCCGCGCGGTGATGCGCGCGGCGGCGGCGCACGCGGCGCCGTACGCGGTGATTGTGAGCGCCACGAAGGGCCTCGAGGCGGACACGCTGCTGCGCATGTCGGAAGTGATCACGCAGGAGCTGGGTCCGGAGCGGCCCGTCGTCGTGCTCTCGGGGCCGAGCTTCGCGCGTGAGGTCGCGCACGAGCTCCCGACCGCCGTCCTCGCGGCGTCGTCCAATCCCGAGGCGGCCGAGTTCGTCCAGCGGGAATTCCGCGGCCCGTACTTCCGGCTATACGGCAGCGCCGACGTGGTCGGCGTGGAGATCGGCGGCGCGCTCAAGAATGTCATCGCCATCGCCGCGGGCGTCGTCGAAGGGCTGGGGCTCGGGCAGAACGCCCTGGCGGCGCTCATCACGCGCGGGCTGGCGGAGGTGACACGGCTCGCGTGCGCGGCCGGCGGACGACGGGAAACGCTGTCCGGGCTGAGCGGCCTGGGTGATCTGGTGCTCACGTGTACCGGCAGTTTGAGCCGCAATCGCCACGTCGGCGTCGAGCTCGCGCGCGGGAGAGAGCTCGCCGAGATTCTCTCGAGCATGAAGATGATCGCCGAAGGGGTGCGCACGACGGGCGCCGCACTCGCGCTCGGCGCGAAGTACGGCGTCGAGCTGCCGATCGCCGCGCAGATGGCGGAAGTGCTCGCCGGACGATCCGACGTGCGCAGTGCCGTCGATGCGCTGATGCTGCGCCGCCAGCGGGCCGAGGCAGAGACGGCTTGAGATGTGGTGATGGGGTGATGGAGTGATGGGGTAATCTGGTAATCTGGTAATTGGATGTTGGGACTAGCCGAGGTCCATCACCCCATCACCACATCACTCCATCACCAGATTCCCCCGTGTCATTACTTGGCCGCATCCGCGAGAGCCTGTCCCGCACCACACAGCAGATCGCCGCGCGGTTCGACGAACTCGTTCGCGCGGCGGACGAGGACGAGCGGCGGTCGCGTCCGATCGACGTCGACACCGTCGAGGCGCTCGAAGAGCTGCTGATCTCGGCTGACGTCGGCGTGGCGGCGACCGCCCGCATCATCGCGGCGGTGACGACGCGCGCCCGGAACGGGCAGAGCCTGCGCGACCTCGTCAAGCAGGAAATCCGCGGCGTGTTTGCCGCCGTCGATCGACCCGTCGTCGTCGCCCATCATCCGAAGGTGGTCTTGATCGTCGGGGTGAACGGCACCGGAAAAACCACAACGGTGGGTAAGCTCGCGAACCGGTTGAAGAGCGACGGCGAGAAGCCGCTCATTTGCGCCGCCGATACGTTTCGGGCGGCGGCCGTCGAGCAGCTGGAGATTTGGGCGGCGCGCGCCGGCGTCGAGGTGGTGCGCGCGCGCGAGGGCGCCGATCCCGCCGCGGTCGTGTTCGACGCGATCACGTCGGGAAAGGCGAAAGGGCGCGATCCGATTCTCGTGGACACCGCGGGCCGGCTGCACACGCGCGTCAACCTCATGAACGAGCTCGACAAGATTCGGCGCATCGCCGCGCGCGAAATAGAAGGCGCGCCGCAGGAAGTGCTGCTCGTGCTCGACGCGACGGTCGGGCAGAACGGCCTGACGCAAGCGCGCGAATTCATGGGCGTGGCCGGCGTGAACGGGATCGTGCTGACCAAACTCGACGGCACGGCGAAGGGCGGCGTCGCGGTGGCGATCGCCCACGATCTGAAGCTGCCGATCCGCTACGTCGGCGTCGGCGAGGCGATCGACGATCTGGTGCCGTTCAACGCGGACGAATACGTTGATGGCCTGTTCGAGGAAACGTGGTGAGCCCCGCTGACTACATGGCCCGCGCGCTCTTCCACGCCGCGCGCGGCCGCGGCCGCACCAGTCCCAATCCACTGGTGGGCGCCGTCGTCGTCTCGCCCGAGGGCCTTGTCGTCGGTGAGGGGTACCACCACCGCGCCGGAGAGGCGCACGCCGAAGTGCACGCGCTCGAGATGGCGGGCGCGCGGGCGCGCGGTGCGACGCTGTATTGCACGCTCGAGCCGTGCTGCCACGTCGGCCGGACCGGTGCATGCGTGCGACAGATCGTGGCGGCGGGGATCGCCCGCGTCGTCGCCGCGGTCGAAGATCCCAATCCCATGGTGAGCGGGAAGGGCTTCGAGTACCTGCTCGCACACCGGATCAGCGTGCAAGTGGGGCTCGGCCGGGCGGCCGCGACGCGCTTGAATCAGCCGTTCTTCACGCTCGTGCACGAGGGGCGGCCCTTCGTCATCCTGAAGGCAGCGGTGAGCGCGGACGGACGAATCGCCGAAGCGCCAGGACGTCGGACGCGACTGACGTCGGCCGCGACGGATCGCCACGCGCATGCGGTGCGCGCGGAGGTGGACGCGATCGGCGTCGGCTCCGGGACGATTCTCGCTGACGATCCGCAGCTGACGCCCCGAGGCGCGTTCCGCGAACGGCCGCTGACGCGCGTCGTGTTCGATCGCCGGCTCCGAACGCCTCCCACCTCGCGCGTCCTCTCGACACGCGCGGCCGGCCCTGTCATCATCATGACGACGGCCGGGGCGGCGGCGCGCGCCGATCGGCGGCGGCTGCTCGAGGATCGCGGGGCCGAGATCGAAGTGGCCGCCGACGCGACGTTCGGGTCGGCCCTGCAGCGCCTCGGATCGCGCAGCATCGAATCGCTGCTCCTCGAGGGCGGCGCCGCGCTGCACGCCGCGGCGTGGGACGAGGGACTGGTCGATTTCGTGCGGCTGTACTCGACGCCGCACGTGGTGGGGCCCGGCGGTGTGCCGCTCCTCAACGGCCGTCCGTTTTCGTCCGACGATCTCGTCGAACGGCATGTCGAGACGCTTGGCGCCGATACGTTGATTGAAGGATATGTTCACGGGCCTCATTGAAGCCGTCGGCGAACTGGTCGAGTGCAAGCCGACGAGCGCCGGCTTCCGTCTGCGGATCGCGTCGCCGCTCGCGAGCGAGCTGTCGCCGGGCGACAGCCTCTCGGTCAGCGGCGTGTGCCTGACGGTGATCCTCGCCGAAGCGGGGGAGATTCACGCCGACGTCGGGCCCGAGACCGTGCGCGTGACCACGCTCGGCACGCTGGCGCGCGGAAGCCTGGTGAACCTCGAACGGCCGCTGCGCGCCGACGGTCGGCTCGGCGGACACTTCGTCCAGGGCCACGTCGACGCGATCGGTCACATCGAGGATCTCCGCGCCGCCGCCGAATTCCAGTGGATGACCGTCGTCTTTCCGCCCGATCTCGCCGCCTACATCGTGCACAAGGGCTCGATTGCCGTCGACGGCGTCAGCCTGACCGTCGTCGGAGTCGGCGCCGATCGCTTCGACGTGCAGGTCGTGCCGTTCACGATCGAGCACACCAACCTGAAGCGCGCGCAGGTGCGCGACCGCGTGAATCTCGAGTGCGATATCGTCGGAAAATACGTCGTGCGTGCCGCGCAGCTCGCGGGGCTGACGCTGACGACCGTGCGGCCCGGTGAGGTGAGGCACTGATCATGGAAATCGCCAAGGGCGCGCGCAAGCGCCCCGTCCCGTTCGACCGCATCGAAGACGCCATCGCCGCGATCCGCGCCGGCCGCATGGTCATCGTGGTCGACGATGAAGACCGCGAGAACGAGGGCGATCTGACGATCGCCGCCGACAAGGTGACGCCGGACGCGATCAACTTCATGGCGCGCTACGGCCGCGGCCTGATTTGTCTGTCGATGACGCCCGAGCGGCTCGACGAGCTCGAGATTCCGCTGATGGTGTCGCAGAACAGCTCGCGCTTCGAGACCGCATTCTGCGTGCCGATCGAAGCGAAGGCGTCCACGACGACCGGCATCTCGGCCAGCGATCGCGCGGCCACCGTCCGCGCAGCCATCGATCCGGCGACGCGGCCGGCCGACCTCGCGCGTCCCGGCCACATGTTTCCCCTGCGCTCGCGCACGGGCGGCGTCACCGTACGCGCCGGTCAGACGGAAGCGGCCGTCGATCTCGCCCGCATCGCCGGTCTCTATCCCGCCGGCGTGATCTGCGAAATCATGAACGAGGACGGCACGATGGCGCGCGTGCCAGAGCTCACCCGGTTCGCGAAGAAGCACGGGCTGCTGCTCATCACGATCGCGGAT
>JADGOC010000025.1 GCA_017883165.1 Acidobacteriota bacterium | reverse complement strand
TACTGCTGCACCAGCTTCGCGCCGTACTCGTTGCACGCGCGCGCAATCCGGTTCGTCGTCTGGTTGTCGCCGAACCACAGGCCGGGGTTGGTGATGGAGATCACCGCCGCCGCGCTGCCGGCGCGGTCGAGGTCCTCGATCGACTTTTCCGGCGTCCATGTGGTGTTGGCCGTCTGCAGCAGCGGCCGCCCCTTCACTTCCGCGACCCACGCCGGGGGCGCGAAGTGATGGTGGATGTCGATGCGCTGGGCCTTGGCGCCAGCCGCCGCCTGCATGAACGCCGCGACCTCGTCCCAGCGGGCGGTCGCGGACAGACCGAGCGCCGCAATGGTGCTGGTCAGAAAACCTCGTCGATCGAGCTCGCTCATGTGTCTCCCCACCTGCAGTCACTCCGCCCCAGGTCAGCGTCCGCTGTTCGACTATTGGGGGTTGCCACACACGAAGCTCGCGGCATCGTCGATGCTGCCTGAACCCGTGTACTTCGCCATTTCGGGATATGGACAGACCGGTCGCGTGCGAGCGACCCCCTGCTTCGGATCGTCGCCCTTGAACTTCGTGCTGATGATCTTCGCAGGGGCGACTCCCTGCTCGACCCACCGGTCGAGCGCCGCCATGATGTCGTAGTCGGGATCGCCCATCCTGACGATCTCCTGACCGCGCGCGCCGAAGGCGTTCGGTCCGGGTCCTCGCCCGCAGTGATACATGCCCGGCGGCATGAACAGACGGACGAACTCGTCGGTCGCCGGACCGTTCGCCTGACGGACGTCCTCGTAGTACTGAGCGGCCCGCAGCGGAGGCGTCGAATGGTCCGCCCAACCGTTGTACAGGATCAGCTTGCCACCGTGTTTCCTGAACGGCGACAGGTCGGTCTGCACGGCATTCTGATCGTTTTCGAACCTCACCAGCGCCGCTGGATCCTTGTCGTAGTCGAACTGTCGCACCGAATCGTAGCTCGGGCCGAACACGAACCAGCGCATGAAGCTGTCCATGTACATGAAGTTGCTCGATGGATATCCATGCATGGATCCGAACCCGGTGATGTACTCCGGGTAATCGCCTTCATGGCCGGGCGAGAATCCGGAGAACAATTGCTGCCCGGCAGAGTTCCGCGGTCCGTCCAGAATCTTCTGCCATGCGGTCACCTGGGCGGGCGTCAGACACTCCGGGCCATCGGCACCTTGACAGGTCAGCACCTTCGGATCGAACTTGCAGAGGTCGGGGCGATCGATGAGGCCATCTTTGAGGCCGTCGCGAGCATCGCACGCCGCAAGCGTGGCCTTCTCCATCGCGGGGATCTTGTGCGGCGGAATCTCCGCGCCGAGCAGCGCTCGCTGCGTCCAGTCGAACATCATCATCAGTTTGGTGCGGTCGGCCACGAAGCCGCCGGCGACGACGCCGTCGAAGTCCCCGGGGTACCGCTGCACCGCCATGAGCCCCATCTTGCCGCCGTTCGAGCAGCCCATGAAATAGGAGCGCCGCTGCGCCCTGCCGTAGAACGCCTTGACGACCTCCTTCCCGATCGTCGTCACGAGGTGGGCGCCGCGGTGCGCGTAATTGATCTGCGCCTGCGGATTGTTGTACAGCGCCGACCCGTCCCAGTGCTCGCCCCGATGACCCGTGTCCGAGCCTGCCGCCGCATAGCCCCTGACCACCGCGTGAGCGAGCGTCGGGATCGTGCCGTTATACCCGCCGCCGCCCGCGAAGAAGAACTTGCCGTTCCAGGTAATCGTGGGCAGGTCGATCTCGAAGAGGATCACCTGTTCGATGCCTCCGATGACCTTGCAGTACTCGGGCATCTCGCCTTTGGCCGGAACCACCGCGGCGGACGAGATGACCGTGTCAGGCAGCGACAGTTTCATCAGCTTCGCGCACTCCGCACCGTCCGGAGACGCTTCAGCCGTGACGAGTTCGCTAACGATCGGACGGCTGTCGCCACGTGCGGTGGCCGCCGTTGAGACCCATGCGACGATTAGGGCGAAGAGAAATGCAGAAAGGACCCGGGACCAACGCCGGCCGAACTGTTGTGTGCGCATGACGTCTCCTCGCGGGCGCGTCGCCTGTTTCCATGCGACACGAAGTGGCTGTCCGACCAAGTCGCCGGATCGACCCCCTGCTTGGGCCAGAACTTCTGCGCGCAGCCGTTGAAGTCTTCGGCCGTGTAGCAGATTGGCTGTGCTCCAAGGAGCTAGTAATCGAAACGGCTTTTCCGGGCATTCTACACCCGTAATGTCCCACAATTGGGCCGAACCGCCGAAGCGCCCATGCGGAATGACCGGCTCCACCTCCGGCCCCGATCGCCGATCCGCACGCGATAGCGGCGGAGCATCACAAACACGCGGCACGTCATCACAAGGAGGCGGCGAAACATCACGACGCCGGCGCTCACGAAAAGGCCGCGCATCACGCACACATCGCCCACGCGCACCATCTGCGCAACGCAACACGCTGGCGAGGCCGCCAAAGCACACGCCCAACAGCACGGCTCCAAATAGCCGTCGCGCAGACCTGAGGTCCTTGTCGCTGACGAGGGCCTCACCTTGCCTTCGTTCGTGATCAGGCCGGACGGACCAGACAACACGCCGACGAACGAGTCCACGGGGATCGCCGGGAAGGCGCGCATGATTTGGATGTTCACCTGCACCGCACATCGACGGTTGAGTTAGACCGTGTCAAACGCCGATCAGTGGATCGATCCGGACGGCTCGTCAGCCTCGGGCTCCTCGAGCGGCAACATCTCCTCGGTCGGCGTCTTTTCGACGAGGAGCGCCGGCGGCTCGAAGCCGAGCGCTTCCGCCATGTCTTCGACTTTGGGCAGATCCGTCAGGTCGTTCAGCCCGAACCGAATCAGGAAGTCCTTCGTCGTCGCGTACAGGAAGGGACGGCCGACGACCTGTTTCCGGCCGACGATCTTGATCAGATGCCGCTCGAGCAGCGTGTTCAACACGCCCGAGGTGTTGACGGCGCGGATCTCGGTGATCTCGGCGGCCGTGATCGGCTGCTTGTAAGCGATCACGGCGAGCGTCTCGAGCGCCTGCACGGTGAGCCGCTGCGTCGTCCGCTCGTTGAAGAGCCGGCGGACCCAGTCGTGGAGATCGGAGCGGGTGACGATTTGGAGGCCGCCCGCCACTTCGACCAGCTGCAGGCCGCCGGGCCGCTCGTAGTCCTGTTTCAGCTCCGCGAGGGCGGCCTCGACGTCTTCTTTCGGCTCCGACTCGAGCAGCTTGAAGATCGCCTTCGGCGTCAGCGGTTCAGGCGACGCGAAGATGAGCGCCTCGAGGATCGCCTTCAGTTCCGCGGATACGCTCTTCGGCAGCGTCTCTTCCTGCCCTTCCTGCCCATCCTGCCCCGTGCGTTCGTCAGCCACGATTCTCCTCCGGGTCGCCAATGGGATGCGGCGCATCGGCCGGCCGCGCACGCTTGTACACGCGGATCGGCCCGAACGAGCCGGACTGGAAGACCCTCACCAGTTTCAGGCGGATCATTTCGAGCAGCGCGAGGAACGTCACGATGAGCCCCGAGCGATCGTGCGCGTCGGCAAAGAGCTCGTCGAAGCCGATCGCCTCGGTTTCCGACATCCGCGCCAGGAGCTGCTCGATCCGCACCTCGACGGGGATCTGTTCGGGCGGCAGCAGCACGCGCGGCCGGTGCTTCGCGCGCTCGACGACCGCCTGAAACGCGTTGAGCAGGCTGAAGAGATCGACTTCCAGCTCCGGCTCGTACTCGTCGCCCGCGATGGCGGCCACGCGCTCATCGGGCCGCAGCCACTGCGCCGAGCGCAGCTGTTCGCGTTCGTGCAGCAGGCCCGCCGCGGCCTTGTACTTCTGATGCTCGAGCAGCCGCCGCACCAGCGCGTCGCGCGGATCCTCTTCGTCACCCTCGACGCCCGCCGCCGTCTCGGGCCGGGGCAGCAGCATTTTAGATTTGATGTGGATGAGGGTCGCCGCGAGCACGAGATAGTCGCCGGCGACGTCGAGATCCAGCTCCTGCATGAACTCGATGGTGTCGAGGTACTGCTGGGTGATCAGCGCGATCGGAATATCGTAGATGTTCACCTCGTTCTTCTTGATGAGATGAAGCAGCAAGTCGAGCGGCCCCTCGAAGTGTTCGAGCTTGACGGGGTACGCGTCGGCCGACGATTCGAAGTCCTGCGAGTGATCCATCGGCGTGCTTCTACTTGTACGAAATCTTCATCGCGTCGCGGACCCGTTCCATGGTCCCCTGCGCGGCGCGCCGGGCGCGCGTCGAGCCCTCGAAGAGGATCTCGCGCAGCCGGTCCGGCTTGGCGAGCACGGCGGCGCGGCGCTCGCGAATCGGATCGAGCCGCGCGTTAAGCGCGAGGGACAGTTTGGTCTTCACCTCGACGTCGCCGACTTTCCCCGCGCGGTACCGCGCTTTTAGGTCGTCCACTTCGGCCGTGTTCGCGTTGAACGCGTCATGATACGTGAAAACCGGGTTGCCTTCGACGGTACCGGGGATGTCGGCGCGCACCCGTTTGGGATCCGTGTACATCCGCATCACTTTCTTGCGGACCTCGTCGGCGCTGTCCGACAGATGAATCGTGTTGCCGAGGCTCTTGCTCATCTTCTTGTCGCCGTCGAGCCCCGGCAGTCTGCCGAACGTCGTCAGGAGCGCCTGCGGTTCGACGAGCACGTCACCGCCGGGGGCGCTGCCGCCGAAGACGTTGTTGAAACGACGCACGACCTCGCGCGCCAGCTCGAGGTGCGCGACCTGATCCTCGCCGACCGGCACGAAGCGCGCATCGTACATCGCGACGTCGGCCGTCTGCAGCAGGGGATAGCCGAGAAAACCGATCGAGGAGAGATCTTTGTCCTTCAGCGTTTCCTGCTGCTCTTTATAGGTCGGCACGCGCTCGAGCCACGGCACGGGCACCACCATCGACAGCATCAGATAGAGCTCGGCGTGTTCGGGGACGAGCGACTGGATGAAAAAGGTGCTCTTCTCGGGATCCAGACCCGCGCCGATCCAGTCGGCGACGTTTTCATACGTGTACGACGTGAGCTGGCTCGTGTCGGCGAAATCGCTCGTGAGCGCGTGCCAGTCGGCGACGAAATAGAAGCAGTCGTATTTCTCCTGCAGCGGGACCCAATTCCCGAGCGCCCCGACCAGATGGCCGAGGTGCAGCCGTCCCGTCGGCCGCATCCCCGAGACGACGCGCGCGCGGGACGTCACCGTGTCGGCAGCCACGAGACGAGAAGGCGGTACGGCGGCCCCACCAGGTAGTCGAAGCCCCCCGTGAACATCAGGACGTACAGCAGCAGAAAGCCGTACGGACGAATGCGGTTGAACACGATCGCCAGCCATTCGGGCAGCAGGCCGCTGAGGACGTTGCCGCCGTCGAGCGGCGGAATCGGAATCATGTTGAAGATCGCGAGCAGCACGTTGATCTGCATCGCGAGGCTGAAGAGCGAGGCCAGCGGCGCGGTCACGTTCGGCTCGCCGAGCGTCACGGGTGTCACCGGTGTGAGCTGCAGGAGAATCGCCGCGGCGACAGCCATGACGAGATTGCTCGACGGCCCCGCCGCCGCGACGAGGACGAAATCGCGCCGACCGCGGCGCAGATTGCGCACGTCCACCGGCACCGGCTTCGCCCAGCCGATCAGCGGAAACCCGCTGATCAGCGCGAGCAACGGAAACAGCACCGTGCCGATCGGGTCGGCGTGCACGAGCGGGTTGAGCGACACGCGTCCCCGCAGGCGCGCGGTCGGATCGCCGAGCCGATCCGCCGTCCATGCGTGCGCCATTTCATGAATGGTCAAGGAGAACAGCAGGACGATGAACGCGATGAAAACCTGCGCGTAGTGGATGTCCAGCAAGGAGTAACAGGTTACGGCCGACTCGCGAAAAACGCAAGGACGAGATCCGCCGCTTTCGGGCCGATCACCGCCTTGAGCTCTTCGCGCGTCGCGCGCCGCACGCCCGCCACGCTTCCGAATGTCGTCAGGAGGGTGCGTCGGCGGCGCGGCCCGATCCCGGGAACATGGTCGAGCTCCGATCGGAGGTCGCGCATCGTGCGCGCGCGTCGGTGGAACGCCACCGCGAAGCGATGCGCTTCGTCGCGAATGCGCTGGACGAGCAGCAGCGCGGGATCGTGCGGCGCGAGCGCGATGGGATCGACACGGTCGCGCGTGTGGAGCAGCTCTTCTTTTTTCGCGATGCCGATCGCGACGAGATTGGCGAGCCCCAGCGCTTCGAGCGCCGTATACGCCGCGGACAGTTGCCCCTTGCCGCCATCGACCAGGATGAGATCGGGAAACGGCCCGCCCTGCTCGAGCAGCTTGCGATACCGGCGGAGGACAACTTCGTGCATCGCCGCGAAGTCGTTATTCACAGGGGGGTCGGGAGCCTTTTGCAGTTTCTGCGTACCCTGACGCTCTAACGTGGCAGAAACTGCAAAAGGCTCCCGACCCCGGATGCGGTACTTGCGGTACTCGCCGCGGCGCATACGGCCGTCCTCGCACACCACCATCGACGCCACCGTCTCGCTGCCTTGAATCGTCGAAATATCGAAACACTCGATGCGCCGCGGGATCGCCGGCAGCGCGAGCACCGCCTGCAGCGTTTCGAGGGCGTCGTACTGCGCGGCAGTCGTCTGGTTGAAGCGCGTCTGATACACCAGCGCGGCGTTCCGGTTCGCGAGATCGATCAACCCGCGCTTGTCGCCGCGCTGCGGCACCAGAATGCGGACCCGCCGCCTCGCGCGCTCGGAGAGCCAGCTCTCGAGCGCCTCGCGCTCGTCCGGTTCAGCCGGCACGTGGATCTCCGGCGGCGCGCCGCGCCATTCGTAGAACTGCTGGATCCCCGCCTCGAGTACTTCGCCCTCGCGCGACCCGGCCATCGCCTGCTCGCTCCCAAGCTCCACGCGCTCGACGACCCGGCCGCTGCGGACCTGGAAGACCTGGATGACGAGGCCGGCCGGACCCATCTTGAGTCCGAAAACGTCCCGGTGCCCGAACTCGGGCGTCGCCATCTTCTGCTGGCGATCGTGCAGCGTCTGCACGGTGCGCATCGCGTCGCGCATCTGCGCCGCTTCTTCATAGCGCTCGCCCGCGGCGGCGTCCGCCATGCGCGCGCCGAGCGTGTTCAGCAGCTCGTCGTTCTTGCCCTCGAGAAACAGCTGCGTGAGCGCCACCGCGCGCCCATACTCCTCGGCGCCGCACACCGTGTCCACGCATGGCGCAATGCAGCGCTTGATGTCGTACTCCAGACACGGTCGTTCGCGCTTGCCGGTGATCACCTCGTTGCACGAACGCATCCCGAACAGCCGGTGTGTCAGCGCCATCGTCTTGCGCGCGAAGGTGGCGGGCAGAAACGGGCCCGCGTAGAAGCTGCCATCGCGCTCCACGCGGCGCGCGACGAGGACGCGCGGAAACGGCTCGTTCGTCGTCAGCTGCAGATACGGATAGTTCTTGTCGTCGCGAAGCAGGATGTTGTACTTCGGCGCGCGCTGTTTGATGAGATTGTTCTCGAGCGCCAGCGCCTCGACGACCGAGTCGGTGACGATGACCTCGAGGCGCGCGACTTCGTTCAGCAGCGCGTCGGTTTTCGAGTCCGACCCGAACGCGCCTAGATAGTTGCGCACGCGGTCGCGCAGCGCGCGCGCTTTCCCGACGTAAATCGTGTCGCCGTCCGCGTTGAAGTACAGATAGACTCCGGGCTGCTCGGGCAGCCGGGCAATCTGCTCCTTGAGTTCGTGGATGGCCATACGTTACTATGTCGCGTCTCCGCTCAGTGCCTGAACCCTCCATTATACGGCAGTCCGTGCACGACCCGATGAATGTCCTGGCCCCTGCGCCGCAGCCCCACGGGTCGTCTCCTCCTGGTCCTCCTGGTCCTCCTGGCCCTGGCGGCCCGGCGCCGCGGCTGACCTTCACGGGCGCGATCGGCGTCATCTGCATGTTCCCGCTGCGCGCGATCATCGCGGCGTGCGTGGCGCTGCGGATTCACCCGAACACACTGACGCTCGTCGGCGTGCTGGTCAACGTCGGCGCGGCCTGGGCGCTCGGCTTCGGGCATTTCGTCCTCGCCGGCGTCATCATGATCGTGGCCAATATTTTCGATTTTATCGACGGCAAGGTGGCGCTTCAGCTCCAGCTCCAGTCGCGATTCGGCGCGTTCTGGGATTCGACGCTGGACCGCTTCTCCGACCTCGCCCTGCTGACCGGGCTGATCTTCCTGTACTCCAAGCTGGGCCGCACCGATTACGTGATGGTCGCCGCGCTGACGCTCATCTTCTCGATCATGACGAGCTACGCGCGGGCGCGCGCCGAATCGCTCGTCGAGAAGTGCAAGGTCGGCTTCATGGAGCGACCCGAGCGCATCGTGCTGTTCATGATCGGCGCGTTCACGAACCGCATGGCCGGCGTGCTGTGGGTGATTCTGGTGCTGTCGATCCTGGCCGTCGTCAACCGGATCTACTACACATATCTCGCCCTGAACGCCTTGCCGATGCCGCGGCGCGACGGCGCGGCCGGCCTGTTCTGGCGCGCGTTCTTCTGGACCGACGAGCGCACGACGATTCCCTACGACCTGTGGGTGATCGCGATTCTGGCCTTCGTCTGGCTTGTGCCGCCCGACTGGCTCGGCGACCCCATGGCGCACGGGCACGGCCTGGGCGGATGGATCGCGCTGAAACTTGCCCTCAGGAATTGAGCATCAGGAACTAAGAACTATCCCGCGCGCTTGCGTTTCGCGGCGGGTTTGGCGATCGACGCCTTCGCGGGCGTCTTCTTGGCGCGGCTCACCGTGTCGAGGCTCTTCTTAAGCGCCTCCATCAGATTGACGACCCGGGCCGGCGTCTCCACGGCCGGCGCGACGATCTCTTTGCCCGCGATCTTTGCGTCGATGATCGCCTGCAGCCCCTCGCGGTACTCGTCCTTGTAGTCCAACAGATTCAACGGACCCTCGAAGCTGCCGATAATCTGCCGCGCGAGCTTGACCTCCTCGGGTTTGACCTTCGTCGAGACGGCATTGAGCTCTTCGACGGCGTCGATGCTGCGAATCTCGGCGGCGTGGTGCAGCGTGTACATCACGATGCCGCGCTGCTGCGGGCGGACGGCGACGAGGTACTCGCGTCCGTAGAGCGCGAGCTTGCCGATGCCGACCTTGCCCTTCATCCCTTCGCGCATCACCGCGAACGCGTCGGACGCCACTGGGCCGTCGGGCGCCAGGTAGTACGCGCGATCGACGTAGATCGGATCGATCGCCGAGTCGTCGGCAAACTGCACCAGGTCGATGACGCGCGTCGAGGCGGGGCGGACCTTGTCGAAGTCGTCTTCCGACAGCACGACGTAGCGCCCCTTTTCGAACTCGTAGCCTTTGACGATCTCCGAGTTCGGCACCTCCCGGTTGCAGTGCGCGCACCAGCGCTTCTGCTGGATGCGCGTCTGGCACTCACCGTGAAGCTGGTTGAACGAGATCGTGCCGCTCGACTCGGTCGCCGGGAACACCTTGATCGGAATGTTCACCAGGCTGATCTTGAGGAAGCCTTTCCAGGTCGGTCTTGGCGCCATAGTGGTCTCGGGGGTTTATCGTCAGATCTCGTCGCGTTCATCATGCACGCCAAGGTCCAACCCGGTTCCCGTAAAGTGAATATCATGCGCGGCGATCTTGTCGCGCAGCAGGCGCCGGGCGGCGGCGTAGTGCTCGACGGGCACCGACAGGCGGCGTGCCAGATTGCGCAGCCGCGAGATCAGGATGAGCGTCATCCGGTGCTCCCCTTCACGCCAGCTGATCCCGCTCACCTCGTTGTACGGCACAAACACGGTGTCGCCCCAGATGCCGTCCTCGTAAAACCCACGTCCGATGCGCCGGCTGAGCGGAAGCAAGTACGCGTAGTAGAGGAACATCATCGCTTCGCCGAACACCTGGCGGTGCAGGAAGACGAGCTTGTAAAAGACGATGAGCCCGAGGACGACGCCGATGGCGAGCGCCATGCCGTAGTACGGCGGCTTCGGGCTCGGCCAGATCAGCAGGGCGCTGCGCCGGCGGCGGAGGAACGTGAAGTACTCGAGGATGAGCCGCGCGTTGGCGACGAGAAAACCGGCGCCAAGCAGCAGAAGCACGCGGTTGAGCACGGACTGAATGTCCATCGCCGGAATCTCTCCGGGTCCACCAGGACCCGGCCTACACCTTCTCCACGGAGGCGAGCTTCGGATCGAAGCAGTGGCGGCACCGCGCTTCGTACATGCCGGTCGCGCCCACGAGCACCCGATCGCTGCTCGCCACGAGGCGCTGCGTGTGGTTCGCTGGGTCGCCGCAGACGACGCAGATCGCGAGCGTCTTGGTGATGTACTCGGCGATCGCCAGCAGCTGCGGCATCGGTTCGAACGGCCGGCCGAGATAATCCTGATCGAGCCCCGCGACGATGACGCGCTTGCCGCGATTGGCCAGCGCGTTGCACGCCGCGGGCAGGTTCGCGTCGAAGAACTGTCCTTCGTCGATCCCGACGACTTCTGTGTCCTTCCCGACGAGCGTGATCAATTCGTCGGAGGTCTTCACGTTCTGCGACGCGATGCGCATGTCGCTGTGCGACACGATGTGATCCTCGCTGAACCGGTTGTCGATGAGCGGCTTGAAGATCTGGACCTTCTGCTTGGCGATCTGCGCCCGGCGCAGGCGGCGGATGAGCTCTTCGCTCTTGCCGCTGAACATGCTGCCGGTGACGACTTCAATCCAGCCGTGATGCGCTTCTTTGCGGACGACATCCATGGGGACACCAGAAATTGCAGATTTCAGAGGTCAGACTTCAGATTCAGATTTCAGATTCAGAGAGCGTCAAAGATCAGATGCATAGAGCGCGGGATTATAGAACGGCGCGAGCGCGGCGACGACGGCTAATTTGAAGGCGTCGCGCCGGCCGATGAGATCCAGCGTGAGCAGGCCCCACGCCCCGCGCGTACCGCGGATCGGCGTGCCGGCCAGTGCGTCCACCACGTCGCCGAGCTCCCGGCCGCCGACGACCGCTCGCGCTACCGCGCGCGGCAGCAGCACCGCGCCGCCCGCCCCGTAGCTCCAGCGCGACCCGTCGGTGATCGCGGCCCACGTTTTCAGGGCATAGTGATCACCCCCGGCGCCCACGGGATCGACGCCGCCCTCGAGGCCGATCGCCAGGATGGTGTCCGGCCCCGCGCGCGTGTGGCGGTTCATCACTGCCGTCGCGCGGGCACGAGCGCCTTCGACGATGGCCGCTTCCGTCATCGGCATGACGGGCGCCACATCGGCGACGTCCACCGCCTCGACGACCGCCTCACGAAAGCGCGCGTCGCGATCGGCCACCGCCTCGAGCGCCGCGCGCACGCCGTCCACCTTCGCGGCGCGAGTGGATCCCACGAGAATGATCACACGCGCGACTGATATTCGCCGGTTTCGGTGTTGACGCGGATCTTGTCGCCCTCGTTGACGAAGGACGGGACGGACACGACGAGTCCGGTCTCGAGCGTGGCGGGCTTGACCTGGGCGCTGGCCGTTGCGCCTTTGATGCCGGGCACCGTCTCCTTCACAACGAGATCGACGGTCGGCGGCAGCTCGATGCCGACCGGCTCGACGTCGTAGAACTCCACTCGGATCACCGCGTCGGGGATGATGTAATTCTTCGATTCGCCCATCGCCTCGTGCGAGATGTGGATCTGCTCGTAGTTGGACGTGTCCATGAAGTAGTAATGGTCGCCGTCGTTGTACAGATACTGCATCTCGCGCTCGTCCAGCATCGCGCGCTCGATGTCTTCTTCGGCGCGGAACTTCTCGTCGGCGAGCATGCCGCTGCGGATGTTGCGCATCCGCACCTGGATGTGGGCGCGCTTGTTGCCGGGCGTGAGGTGATGCAGTTCGAGGATACGAAACAGGTCGTTGCCGACCTTGATGAGCATCCCTTTCCGAAGGCGCGTCGCTTGAATGGATGAGGCCATCTATCCCTGTATATCCTTGCAATCGTAGCACATATGGCCGAGCCCGACCAAACATGCTACGATGAAAATCGTGGCCTTCACGCGGTGGGATCCGCTGCGCGATCTGCTCGCGCTCCACGAACATCTCGGGCAGCTGGTCGGCACCGACGCGCCCGGCTGGACGCCGTCCGTCGATCTGTACGAGACGCCCGCCGAGTTCGTCCTGATCGCGGAGCTGCCGGGGCTGACGCGCGATCAGATCGAGATCCACGCCGAAGACAATCGCATCGTCATTCGCGGCCAGCGCGGCGGGCAGGTGCCGTGCGACCACTATCAACGCGTCGAACGCGGCCATGGGCACTTCTCGCGCGCCTTCGCGCTGCCCGAGGTGATCGACGTCGAGGCGGTCACCGCCGACCTCAAGGACGGTCTGCTCACCGTCACCATCCCGAAGGCCGCCGACCGCGGCGTTCGCCGCGTCAACGTCACCTAGGTGAGTAAACGCTTTCTCCTTTCGCTGACGCTGGTGCTCGCCGCCAGCGCCTTCGTCGCGGGGCGGCTGACGGCCGGCCGGATCCGCGCCGCCGCAGACGCGCGCGCGGACGAGGTTCCGGCCGCGACGCCGACCTCGACGCTCGAACTCCAGCGCGCGCCGACGCCCGCGGTGGCGATGGCGGCCGGTCCCGATTTCACGCGCGTCGCCGGCCAGGCGGTGAAAGGCGTCGCCAACATCTCGTCGCTCCAGGTCGTGCGCACGCCGAACTCGCCGTTCGCGAATGATCCGTTCTTCCAGTATTTTTTCGGCAACGACGAGCAGGCGTTCGGCTCGCGCGATCGCCGGTCGCTCAGCCTCGGCTCCGGCGTCATCATCTCGTCGGACGGCTACGTCGTCACCAACAACCACGTCGTCGGCGAGCACGTGCGCGCCTCGACTGAGGTGACGGTGTCGCTACCCGACAAGCGCGAGGTCCGCGCCAAAGTGATCGGCACCGACGCGAAAACTGACATCGCGCTATTGAAGATCAACGTCACCGGCCTCGCGGTCGTGCCGTGGGGCGACTCGAGCCAGTTGAAGCTCGGCGAGTGGGTGCTGGCGATCGGCAGTCCGTTCCAGCTGAATCAGACGGTGACGGCCGGCATCATCAGCGCCACGGGGCGCACCAATCTCGGCTTCGCCGATTACGAGGATTTCATTCAGACCGACGCCGCGATCAATCCGGGAAACTCCGGCGGCGCGCTGATCAACACGCGCGGCGAGCTCGTGGGCATCAACACCGGCATCTTCAGCCAGAGCGGCGGCTATCAGGGGATCGGCTTCGCGATCCCGAGCAAACTCGCGCGGCACATCGTCGACGAACTGATGAAGAATGGGCAAGTCCGCCGCGGGGAAATTGGCTATCTGAAGGTCGACAACCTGACGACCCAGCTGGCCGAGGACGTCCGCGCACCGAATACGCAGGGCGCGATCATCGTGGAGATGCAGCGCAACTCGCCGACCTACGACGCGGGTTTGCGGCCGGGCGACGTCATCGTCGCCTTCAACGGGCAACCGGTGACGGATAAGTCGCAATTCAGCCGCATGGTCGGCGACGCGAGGATTGGGACGACGGCCACGATGAAAGTGATGCGGGAAGGCCGTCCGATCGAGATCAAAATCTCCGTCGTGTCGAGCGGACGCTAGGCGATCGCCTCGCGGGTCTCGAACCAGCTCTCGAATTCCTTGAACGCGCGGCTCAACCGCACCGGCTCGCGCAGCCGGCCCTGCAGCACCTCTCCCGTCTTGTAGCCGTTGCCGGTCACGCAGACGACGACCGATTCGTCGCGCCCGATGACGCCGCGCTTCACCAGCTCGATCGTGGCGCCGAGCGTCGTGCCGCCGGCCGGCTCGGTGAAGATCCCTTCGGTTTCCGCGAGCAGCTGAATCGCGTCGACGATCTGCGCGTCGCTGACCGCCGCGCCGGTGCCGCCCGTTTCGCGGATCGTCTGGATCACCTGATAGCCGTCGGCGGGGTTGCCGATCGCAATCGACTTCGCGATCGTGTCCGGCCGCACCGGCTCCGGATGTTCGAGCCCGGCCTCGAGCGCGTTGATGACCGGCGCGCAGCCGGCCGCCTGCGCGGCGTGGACGCGCGGTAGATCGCCGTCCACGAGTCCCACCTGCCGCAGCTCGCGGAATCCGCGCACGATGCGCGGCAGCAGCGTGCCCCCGGCGACCGGCGACACCACGTGATCCGGATAGCGCCAGCCCAGCTGCTCGACGATCTCGAATCCGTACGTCTTCGCGCCTTCCGCGTAGTACGAACGGAGGTTGATGTTCACGAAGCCCCACGCGTGGCGATCCGCCACCTGCGTGCACAGCCGGTTCACATCGTCGTAATTGCCCGCGATGGCGAGAATGGTGGGGTTGAAGATGGCCGAGCCGAGCAGCTTCCCCGCTTCGAGATTGTCGGGGATGAAGACGACGCACTCGACGCCGAGCCGCGCGGCGTGTGCGGCGACGCTGTTGGCGAGGTTGCCGGTGGACGCGCACGCGAGCACCTTGAAGCCGAGCTCGAGCGCGCGCGTCGCGGCGACGGAGACAACGCGGTCCTTGTAGGACAAGGTCGGATGATTCACCGAGTCATCTTTGATGTACAACTCGCGCAGGCCGAGACGCTCGGCCAGACGATCGCAGCGGACGAGCGGCGTGAATCCCGAGTTGAAGCCGGTGCGCGGCTCGCCGGTGATCGGCAGCAATTCCCGGTAGCGCCAGAGGTTCTTCGGCCGGCTGGCGATCAGCTCGCGCGTCAGCCGAATGGCGTCGTAGTCGTAGACCGGTTCGAGCGGCCCGAGGCAGCGGTCGCAGACATACAACGCCTGCGCGGGAAACGGCGTGTGGCACAGATGGCACTGCAGTCCGATGAACGCGCTCATACCGCCTCCGCGAGCCGCCGGCCCGTCTGACGTTCTCCGTACCGGTTGTCGAAATCGACGATGTGCGTGCCGCGGTTGAGGCCCTTGATGAGCGAGGGCGCCGACCACACGGGCGCCGGCACGACCGCCGAGCGATCGCGCGCGATGGCCAGCAGATCGCCGATCGCGGCGACGGCCGTCGCCGCGCCGCCCGCGCCGGCGCCGAACACGCCGATCTCGCCGGCGTGTTCGCCGGTGATGAGCGCCGCGTTCTGCGGGCCGCAGGTACGCGCGAAAATCGACGAGCGCGGGACGATCGCCGGGGCGACCCAGGCCGTCAGCGCGGCGCGCGCACGATCATACTCGGCAAACGCGAGCTGACGGATCGTCGCGCCGCGGCGGCGGACCGCCTGGAATTCCGCCGGCCGCAGCTGCGCGATCGACCGCGTCTCGATGCGTGCCGGCTCCACGCGCAGCTGGAACCCCACGCCGCAGAGAATCGCGAGCTTGGCGCGCGCATCGATGCCGTCCACGTCCGCTGAAGGGTCCGCTTCGGCCCACCCGCGATGTCGCGCTTCGACGAGCCCTTCGGCGACCGTGCAGCCGGTCGCTTCCATGCGCGACAACACGGCGTTACTCGTACCGTTCAAAATCGCCACGATGCGCGTGAGCCGATCGCCGGCCAGCCCGTCGCTCACCGCGCGCACGATCGGCATCGCGCCGCCCACGGCCCCCTCGAAGCGCAGCTGCCGCCCCTGCCGTTCGGCGAGCTGGAGCAGCGCCGGCCCATGATGCGCAATGACCTGCTTGTTGGCGGTGACCACCGACTTGCCGGCCATCAGCGCCGCGCGAATCCATTCGGCGGCCGGCTCGATGCCGCCAATCGCTTCCACGATGACGTCGACGTCGCTCGCCAGGACATCCTCGAAGCGCGTCGTCCAGACGATGTTGGCGCGAAAGGCGGGCGCGTGGCCGTTCAAGGCGTCGCGTTTCGCGAACGCGCGGCGGTCGAGAATGTGTGTGAGGTCGAGGCCGTCAACCGTCCCAGGCGCGCCAGCCGCGCCAGCCGCGCCCGTGGAGTCGGCGCCGCCCAGACGCCGGGCGATCGCGGAACCGACGGTCCCGAAGCCGAGGATGCCGACGCGACAGCGCTGCGCCGCCGCCACGAGGGCGGCCGGACGGGTGAAGTCGCCTGGGCTGTTGCCGGATGCGAGAAAGGAATCGACGCTCATGAACACGCTCCTCAGGATATGAAGCCGTACGCGATACGCCTTCTCCGAGGAGAAGGCGTCGCACGGTGCTTCACCTCCCCTCATCTCCCCTCCCGGGTCCGCCGAAAGGCGGACACTACATCTGTAGTGTCCGGCTTCAGCCGGACCGTCGAGGCAGGAATTGGCACCTGAACCGCGAGGCCTCTCGTGCCGAACCTCACGTGGTTGCCGTGGCGTCGTCGGGCCTGTCCCTCAGCCACTCTGGATAAGAAGAGCGTATTCAGTTGTCCCGGGGACTATAACAAAGCGGCGCGCCCAGGCGCAAGTACTGCCATCGACATATCTACATTTGTTGATTTAGGCTGAGCACTCGCCTTCCAGCACCTCGGGCGCGAAGTCGGCCTCCTCGCCCAAATCGACGAAGTCGTCGGGCGTCGCGTCCGAGGCGGCGAGCCGTTCGAGATCGGCCAGGATCGCCTTCACTCGCGCCAGATCCACCCGCACGAAGAACGAGGTCGCCGATTCGCCCGCCGCCTTGTCGCTCGCGTACAGCGCGATCAGCCGATCGACGGCTACCGGAATGCGGCGGGCTGGGATCTTCGCCGCCAGCCGCGCGAAGCTGGCGCCGCGATCGGTGACGCCGCCGCCCACCATGACGAAGTAATGCGGCACGGCGCGCGAGCCCACGCGCCGCACGCTGCCCTGGAACCCAATCGTCGCGATGTGATGCTGGCCGCAGCCGTTCGGGCAGCCGCTGATCTTGATGCGCGCGTCGTCGGCCGCGGCGACGAGACCGGGACGGGCGCGCAGGTGATCCTCGAGCAGCCGGCCGAGGCCGCGCGATTGCGTCACCGCAATGCGGCACGTTTCCGCGCCCGGGCAGCTCGTCACGTCGGCCAGCGTCCCCGCCTCCGCCAACCCGAGCCCGGCGGCCGCGAGGCGGCGATAGAGCTGGCGCACGTCGCTCGCATTCACCCAGCGGAACACCAGATCCTGTTCGGTCGTCACTCGGATGGTGCCGTCGCCGTAGGCGCGCGCGAGTTCGGCGAGCACGCGCATCTGCTCGCTCGTGAGGTCGCCGAGCGGCACCGCTGCGACCGCCATGACGTACCCGAACTGCTTCTGTGGTCTGACGTTGGTCGCGCGCCACCGCGCGTAGGCTTCGTCGCCGGCATGGAACATCGGAACGACGATCGGCGCAAGCCCCGGCCCGCTGACCGACTCGGCGCTGACGCGCGCCGTGATGTGTCCGATCGAAGGCGATGGGCCGGGCGCCCAGTCCGGCCGCGGCTCCGAGGCCGGTGGCGCGATATCGAGCGTCGGCACGGTGCCCTGCAGGCGGCAGGCCGCCAGCTCGCGGTCGTACTCCTCGCGCCATCTGGTCCAGCCGAGCGTCCGAATGAGGAACTTCATCCGGTTCCGCTGCTTGTGCTCGTAGTCGCCGAGTCGATGGAACACGCGCAAGACCGCTTCCGCCACGCGGAACACTTCGGATGCCGGCAGGAACTCGTGCAGGAGCTGGCCCGACGCGGTGAGGATCGACGTGCCGCCGCCCGCCGTCACGCGAAAACCGCGGCCGCGGCCGTCTGGCGTGACGACCGCGCGGAACCCGAGATCGTTGATCGCCGTCGCGACGTGATCGCCCGGGCACCCTTCGAACGCGATCTTGAATTTCCGCGGCAGCGTCGAGCTGAGCGGATGCCGGAGCAGATACCGCGTGAGCGCTTCGGCGTACGGCGTCACGTCGAACCGCTCATCGGCGGCGACGCCCGCGTACGGACATGCGGTGATATTGCGCACCGAGTTGCCGCACGCTTCACGCGTGGTCAGACCCGCGTCGGCCAGCCGCCGCATCGCCGGCTCGACGTCGTGCAGCTTGACGAAATGGAACTGCACGTTCTGGCGCGTCGTGATGTGGCCGAAGCCGCGCGAGTGGCGCTCGCCGACGTCGGCGAGCGCCGACAGCGCGTCGGCCGTCAGCACGCCCTGCGGAACCTTCACGCGCAGCATCTGCGCATCCTCGATCTGCCGTTGGCCGTACGTGCCGCGCACCAGACGGAATCGGCGCCACGCGTCCGGCGAGATCTCGCCGCGCTCGAAGCGTCCGAGCGTGGCGACGAAGTCGTCGATCTCGGCCTGGTCGGCGAAGGAGAGACGCGCGCGGCCGAACGTGGTGGTGTCGTCAACGACCGACATAGCGTTCCTCATTTCTCATGGCCGCAGGCGCCTCTTCGGTGTCGCTGGCGCCGGCGTCGCTGACGCCGATCCGCGCGGCGATCGTCACCACGTCGCCGATGATGAGCGTGCCGGGATCGTCGCCGCCGGCGACCACGGCGGCCAGCGTGTCCGAGCTGAGATCTCCGAGACGGCCGTACCACGCCTGCTGTCGCGGTGTCGACGCGGCAAAGACCATGGCCGCCGGTGTGCCGCGCGCCCACCCGCGCTCGACGAGGAGCGCGGCCAGCGACGCCGCGCGGCCGACCCCCATCAGCACGACGACCGTCACGCGGTTGGGCTGCAGTTGGCCGATCGCGGACGCAAACGCCGCCTCGTCGTGGCCGCTGACGACGAGAAAGGCCGACGCGAGGCCTCGGTGCGTCACCGGAATCCCGGCGAGCGCCGGCGCCGCGACGGCGCTGGTCACCCCGGGCACGACGTCGAACGGCACTCCCGCCGCGCGTAGCGCGAGCGCCTCCTCGCCGCCGCGGCCGAAGACGAACGGATCGCCGCCCTTCAGCCGCACGACGCGGCGCCCCTTCCGCGCGGCGCGGATCATGAGCGCCTCAATCCCCGTCTGGCTGATCGCGTGGCGGCCGGCGCGCTTCCCGACGAAGAAACGCTGCGCGCGCCTGGCGAAATCGAGCACGCGGACGTCGACGAGCGCGTCGTAGAGCACGAGGTCCGCGGCGCGCAGGCGCGCAACCGCCTTGCGCGTCAGCAGTTCAGGGTCGCCCGGGCCGGCCCCCACGATCGAAACATGTCCTGTCATATGTCCTTCGGCACACCGGATTTTCCGGATCTTTCGTACAGGGCGTTCAACGCCTCGAGCAGCAGCGGCCGTCGTTTCTCCATCGGCACGAGCGTGCGGCGCCAGACCCCGCGCTCGCGCCGCGCTTGGTCGACCCACGTATCGAGCTCGGCCGGCAGCACCGCGTCGAGCGCTTCGCGCAGCAGCCCCGTCAGCGCCGGCGCGTCTCCGCTCGTCGAGATCGCGATCGTCACACCACCGCGCCTGACGACGCCGCTCAGAAACGCCGTCGCATTCGACGGGTCGTCGACGGCGTTGACGAAGATGCGCCGTGCGTCGGCCGCAGCCGCGACCTCGCGGTTCGCCTCGGGCGTCGCCGCCGCGACCACGAGCCACGTCTCGTCGAGATCGGCCGGCTCGAATCGCCGGCGCGCAATCGTCACGCCCGCACGCTCGATTTCCGCATCGACCCGGGGCGCGACCACGTGGACGTCGGCGCCAACGGCGAGCAGCTGCCGCAGCTTGGCGGCCGCCACGGATCCGCCGCCGACGAGCAACACCCGTCGCCCGGTGAGCGTGAGAAAGAGCGGCAGCAGTTCGGTCATAAAAGGCGCACAAAATAAAAAAGGCCCGGGAAGTTATGAGCTTCCCGGGCCTTCGGTCTTCAGCAGTGCTGAATTAGATCACGTCGTGGTCGCCGACACGCACGGAGCTAGACCGTTGGCCAAGGGGCTCATGGAGCCCTTGCAACAACAGCAGCAACAGATGCAGGTCGACATGCCGATCACGATGGGTCTATTAGTACTTCGGGCAGCGGCCCTGGGTCAAGTGCGGCGCAATTTCCCAGTAAACTGGCGGCATGTCTACACGCGCCTGGCCTTTCGCGGCGTCCGCCGCACTGACGTTCGTGCTCGCTTCACCGGCAGCCGCCCAGCGGCTGCCGACCACCGTCGCCCCGGAACATTACGATCTGACGTTCACCGTGGACCTCGCCCACGCGACCTTCGAAGGGGCTGAATCGATTCGCGTGCAGGTCGCCGAGCCGACCACGCGCATCGTGCTGCACGCGGTCGAGATCCAGTTTCACGACGTGACGATCGGCACGGGTCCCGCGGCGCAGAAGGCGACCGTGTCGCTGAATGCGGACGACCAGACGGCGACGCTCACCGTACCCGAGGCGATCGCGAAAGGCGCCGCGGACGTGCGCATCGCCTACACCGGCATGCTCAACGACAAGCTGCGCGGCTTCTACTTGAGCAAGACCAAGGTGCGAAGCTATGCCGTCACGCAGTTTGAATCGACCGACGCGCGCCGCGCGTTTCCGTGCTTCGACGAACCGGCCTTCAAGGCCACGTTCGCCCTCACCCTCGTGATCAACCGCGGCGACATGGCGATCTCCAACGGCAAGATCCTCTCCGACACGCCCGGGCCTGGCGCGACCCGCCACACCGTGAAGTTCGCGGAGTCGCCGAAGATGTCGTCGTACCTGGTGGCCATGGCCGTCGGCGATTTTCAATGCGTCGAAGGCGGCCAGGACGGCATTCCGATCCGGATTTGCGCGACGCCCGAGAACAAGGCGCTCCTGAGCGTGGCGCTCGAGTCGGCGCAGCAGGTCCTCAAGTTTTACGACAGCTACTTCGCCATCAAATACCCCTTCACCAAGCTCGACGTCGTCGCCGTTCCCGACTTCGCAGCGGGCGCGATGGAGAACACAGCGGCCATCTTCTACCGCGAAACCGATCTGCTCGCCGATCCGAAGCACGCGTCGGTCGGCACGCGCAAGAACATCGCGTCGATTCTGGCCCATGAGATGGCGCACCAGTGGTTCGGCGATCTCGTGACGATGGCGTGGTGGGACGATATCTGGCTGAACGAGGGGTTCGCCACCTGGATGGCCAACCATCCGCTCGCCGCGTGGCGGCCCGACTGGAACGTCGCCGTCGACGACGCGCTCGAGAATCAGACGGCGCTCAGTCTCGACTCGCTCACGTCCACGCGTCCGATCCATGCCCGCGTCGACACGCCCGCGCAGATCGAGGAGGCGTTTGACGCGATCGCGTATCAGAAAGGCGCGGCGGTCCTGCGCATGATGGAGAGCTACGTCGGCGCGGACGCGTTCAAGAAGGGCGTCAACGCCTATCTGCAGGCCCACGCGTACGGCAATGCCACGGCGAGCGATTTCTGGAGCGCGATCGCGGCGTCCACGGGCAAGCCGGTCGACCTGGTGATGCCGACCTTCGTCAATCAGCCGGGCGCGCCGCTCATCGGCGTCTCGGGGCTGACCTGCGACGCGCAGCGGACCGAGACCCGCGCCACGATCGCGCAGAGCCGCTTCATGCTCGATCCGGCGCAGCCGACCCGCAATCAGCTCTGGGAAGTCCCGGTGTGCTTTACGGTCAAGCCCGGCTCGCCGGCCGGCTGTCTTCTGCTGAAGCAGGTGGCCGAGGCGCCGCCGGTCGCGCACGGCTGCGTGCCGTGGGTGTTCGCCAACGCCGGCGCGCACGGCTACTACCGGACGGAGTATCCGCCCGACATGCTGCGCGCGATGGCGCCGCACGTCGAGGACGCGCTGAGCGCGCCGGAGCGGGTGTCGCTCGTCGGCGACGAATGGGCGCTGATGCGCGCGCATCATCACAGCATCGCGGATTACCTGACGCTGGCGTCCGGCTTCGGACGCGAGCAGACGAGCGGCGTGCTCGCGATGGTCACCCAGCGGCTCGACTATGCGCGGGAGTACTTGACCACAGAGAGCACGCGTCCGCGGTTCGAAGCGTTCACGCGGACACTGGTCCGGCCGCTGTTCGAACAGCTCGGCTTCGCGCCGAAGGCCGCGGACACCGACGAGCAGCGGCAGCTGCGCGCGGTGGTCATCGAGACCCTGGGCACGACCGGCGCGGACGCCGACGTCATCGCCAGGTCGCGCGCCGCGCTCGACCGCGCGCTGGGCGGCGGCGCGCCGCTCGACGCGACGCTCGCGGGGCCGATCGTGGCGGTCGCCTCCGAGCACGGCGATGCGACGCTGTACGCGGCGCTCAAGGCGGCCTCCGATCGCGCGACGGCGCCAGACGAGCACTACCGCTATCTCTATGCCCTGACCAATTTCCGCGACCCGGCGCTTGTCGATCGCGGCCTCGAGTACGCGCTGTCGCCAGAGCTGCGCCGCCAGGACGCGGCGATCTACATGGGGCAGTTCTTCGGCAATTCCGCGGCCCGCACGCGCGCGTGGTCGTTCGTCAACGCGCACTGGGCGGAGCTCGAGCCGAAGCTCGCGATCGCCGGCAGCGACACCAACTTCGTCGGGTCGCTGAGCGCCTTCTGCGACGCCGGCGCGCGTGACGACATCCGGAAGTTCTTCGCCGCGCACCCGCTGCCCGGGGCGACGCGGACGCTCGATCAGACGATCGAGCGGATCAACAACTGCATCGACCTGCGGGAGCGGCAGACCGACACGCTCGCCAAGTGGGTGACTAGTCGCTAGCGGCTAGTCGCCAGTCGCCCAGCGCTCGAATCAACGCGTTTGCCAGACACTGCGCGCTGCCCCACGACGTACGCCCGCCACGGTTGTTCGGTGCCCACGCGGATGCCAACGCGCGGCCCCCACGCGATCGGACCGGCGTCGATCCGGCGATCCTCGACGAACAGCCGATCGCCGGTGAGATCGAGTCGATTCTCGGCCAGCGTGATGCCCATGGCTCTCGTCACATTGCCCGGGCCTCGACAGAGATCATCGTCGTGCACGGCCGGCTTTCCAGGCCGGCCGCGCCGCCGGCGCATCACGTCCACGCCCTCGAGCGGACCGAGCGCACGAATGAGGATCGCCGCAGGCGACCCATGCGCTTCGGTGACGACGTTCACGAGATAGTGGATGCCGTAATTGAGATAGACGTACGCGTGGCCCGGTGCGCCGTAGAGCGGTTGGTTGCGTGGCGTGGGGCCGGGCGCGGCGTGGCAGGCCGGATCCGACTCGCCGATGTAGGCCTCGACTTCGACGATGACGCCGCTCGTGCGGACGCCGCGGCGCTGGTGGACGAGCACTTTGCCGATGAGATCGCCGACGACCTCGAGCGTCGGCCGATCGTAGAACGCCCGCAACAGGGGTCGGGAGTCTTTTGCAGTCTTTGCGTACTCTGATCGCAGATCCTGCAAAAGACTCCCGACCCCCTATCGGAGACGCGCCACGGCGCGCTCGGCGGCGAGCGCCACCACCGGATTCTGATCGTTCATCAGCGGCTCGACGAGCGGCAGCGCCGCCCGATCGCCAGAGAGACCGAGGATATCGACCACTTGGCCGCGCAGGCGGGCATCCGGATCCTGCAGCTGCCGCGCGAAGTCGCTGGTGCGCCCCGGCGCGATCTCGATCAAATACTCGCGCACCCGATCGTGCGCGCGGGGCTGCGAGAGCGCCTCGATGAGCGGATCGATCGGCGCGTGGCTCAACAGGACGGCCGCGAACGTCCCGGCCAGCAAGACGCTGTCGCCGCGCTCGCCGGCGAGCGCCGCCTCAATGGCCGCGAGGTTCGTCGCATCGCGGGTCCGCGCCAACCCCTCGATCGCGATGGCCTTGAACGCGCTGTCCTTGCCGGTCAGCGCCGCCGTGAAGAGTGGCACGCTCGAGGGGTGCCCGATGCGCGCGAGCGCGTCGAGCGTCGTCCCGGCGAGATCGCCTCGACGAAAATACTGATACAGATCGGTCAGCGCCTGAACCGCGCGCTCGTACCGCATGGCACCGAGCGTCTGAATGGCCGCCTCCCGCATGGGCCGATCCTCCTCGTTGAGCGCGGTGATGACCGCATCCCCCACCGTCGTCTCGATCGGATCGTCCTGCGGACGCTTCTCGAAGAGCCGTCCGAGGACGCGGATGGCCGCGAAACGGACGCCCTGGTCCGGCGCGCCGAGCATGGCGGCCAGGTCCGGGCCGCTCGCGCGCAACAGCTCGCGGCGCTCGGCGCCGCCCGATTGTGGCGCCAACGTCCCGAAGGCGTACAGCGCTTCGAGCGCGACACGGGGCGTCGTGTCGCGCGATGCGGCCCGCAGCGCCGCCAGGACGTCCATCGGCACCGAGCGCGGACCGACCGCCGAGGGCCCGCGCGAGAACGCCGCGTCGGCGGCAATCTGGCTGCGGACCTCGATGACCAGGCCGATGCGCTTGCGCGGCACGATCTTCTCGGCCAGAAAGATGTTCAGCTCGGCGGCGATCGCCTCGAGCTGGACGGCGTCTTCCGGATCGGTCACCAGTTTGGCGAGCGGCACGGCCGCTTCCGGGTACGCCGCTTCCTTGAGGAGCTGAACCGCACGCATCCGGACGTTCGCGTCAGGGCTCGCGAGATCGCGGGTGGTTTGCTCGAAGGAGGCTTGCGAGGCGGCGGCCGACGCCCCGAGCGCTACACACAGTGTTGCCGCGAGAACGTTCGTCTTCATGATTTCAGTCAGCGCCCTGCCGCATACGCGTGCGAGCGGCCTGCGGCCAGCACGGTTCTCAGGTATCGGCCCGTGTAAGACGACTCTATCTGGGCCACCTGCTCCGGCGTGCCGGTCGCCACGACCATGCCGCCTTCGTCGCCGCCTTCGGGGCCGAGATCGATGATGTAGTCGGCCGTCTTGATGACATCGAGGTTGTGCTCGATCACGAGGAGCGTGTGGCCGGCCTCGAGCAGTTTCCTGAACGCGGTCAGCAGCTTCGCGATGTCGTCGAAATGGAGGCCGGTCGTCGGCTCATCGAGGATGTAGAGCAGACGCTCGCCGCTGTGCGACGAGAGATGCGCCGCGATCTTGATCCGCTGCGCCTCGCCGCCAGACAAGGTCGTCGCCGGCTGGCCGAGTCGGAGGTAGCCGAGTCCGATCTCGTCGAGCACCTGCAGCCGCCGCAGCACCTTTGGCGAGCTGCTGAAGAAGGTCAGCGCTTCGCGGACCGTCAGGTCGAGCACCTGGTGAATCGAGCGCCCGCGGTAGCGGACCTCGAGCACCTGCGGCTTGAAGCGCTTGCCGTCGCACTGATCGCACGGGACGAAGACGTCGGCGAGAAACTGCATTTCGACGCGCACCTCGCCCTCGCCCTGGCACGCTTCGCAGCGCCCGCCCGGCACGTTGAACGAGAAGTGGCTGGCCGTGAGCCCGCGCGATCGCGCGTCCTTGGTGGCGGCGAAGAGCTCGCGGATCGGGTCGAACGCCTTCAGATACGTCACCGGATTCGACCGCGGCGTGCGGCCGATGGGCGCCTGATCGACGAGCACGGCGTCGGTGACGTACTCGACGCCCTCGAGCTTCTCAAACGTGCCGACGCGCTTGTCCCAGCTCCCCTTCGCGCGTTTGATTGCGGCGTAGAGCACGTCGTGCACGAGCGTCGACTTGCCGGATCCGCTGACGCCGGTCACCGCCGTCAGCATGTTCAGCGGGATGGCGACGTCGATGTCCTTGAGGTTGTGCTCGCTCGCCCCGAGTAGCCGGATCTTCTGCCCCGTCCCCCGCCTTCTTGTCGTCGGCACCGGAATCGCGAGCTCGCCGCGCAGGTACTTCGACGTCAGCGAGCGCGGCTCGAGCATCAGCGCGTCGAGCGTGCCGGAAAAGACGACGCGTCCGCCCTGCTCGCCGGCGCCCAAGCCGAGATCGACGATGTGATCGGCGACCTTGATCATGTCGGCGTCGTGCTCGACGACAATGACCGTGTTGCCCTGGTCTCGGAGCTGGCGCAGGATCGCGATGAGCCGCAGGTTGTCGCGCGAATGCAGGCCGATCGACGGCTCGTCGAGCACGTACAAGGTGCCGACGAGCGCGGAGCCGAGCGACGTCGCGAGGTTGATGCGCTGCGCTTCGCCGCCCGAGAGCGTCGACGAGAGCCGATCGAGCGTCAGGTAGTCGAGGCCGACGTCGCTCAGAAACGACAAGCGCCGGCAGATCTCCTTCAGCACTTTGTCGGCGATCGCCGCTTCTTTCTCGGTCAGCTCCAGCGTGCCGAAGAAGCCCTGCGCGTCCCGCACGGTCAGCGACGACACCTGGTCGATCGTGCGGCCGGCCACCCGCACGGCGCGCGCCTCGCGCCGCAGCCGCGCGCCGCCGCAGTCGGGACACGTCAGGTAGCCGCGATACCGGCTGAGGAACACGCGCACGTGCACCTTGTATTTCTTCCGCTCGAGCCAGCGGAAGAAGCCGCGGATGCCCTCGTACTCGTCGGCTCCGCCGTCGACGACGAATTGCCGTTCCTCGTCCGAGAGTTCCGCCCAGGGGACGTCGAGACGGACTTTGTGCTTCCGCGCGACACGCTTGAGGCTGGCCAGCTGCGCGCGGTAATGCGGCTTGCTCCACGGCTCGATTGCGCCCTGCTGGATCGATTTCGTCTGATCGGGGACGACCAGGCCCATGTCGAGCTCAATGACGTTGCCGAAGCCGTGGCAGGTCGGACAGGCGCCGAAGGGATTGTTGAACGAGAACAACCGCGGCTGGGGATCTTCGTACGCGATGCCGCAGGCGCGGCACTCGAAGCGCTCGGAGAACAAATGCACGACTGACGACTGACGACCTGCGATTGGCGACTCCACCGCCCACGCGGCGCCGCCGCCCTCGAGATACGCCGTCTCAATCGAATCGGTCAGCCGCTGGCGCAAATCCTCGTCATTGAGCTGCACGCGATCGACAACGACCTGCAGCGTCGAGCGATCGGTGAGCGCGGCAGGCGTGATGTCGTCGAACGGCACGGCCTGGGCGCTCGCCCGATCGACCAGCAGGCGGCCGAATCCTTTCCGCCTGAGCGTCTCGATCGTCGCCGCGACCGCTGCCGCGCCAGGCGCTCGCGTCGGCTCCAGGGGCTCCGGCGGCGTGGACGTCGCGTTGCCGGTGTCCGGAGCCGCATCGGACAGCAGATCGGACACTTCCGCCGTTTCGTCCACCTCTTCCGACGCGTCGGCGGCGAGCGCCGGCGTGACCGACGCGTCGACCACCTGGAGATCGAAGCCAATCAGCAGGCGCGTACCCGGCGGCAGCGTGCCCAGCTGCCGCGCGACGACTTCGGCCGTCTCGCGCACGACTTCCTTGCCGCAGTTGCGGCAGAAGGTGCGGCCGACGCGCGCAAACAGCAGCCGCATGTAATCGTGAATCTCGGTCGTCGTGCCGACCGTGGAACGCGGGTTGCGGATGCTGTTCTTCTGCCGGATCGCAATCGCGGGGGAAATGCCGTCGATGCGATCGACGTCGGGCTTCTCCATCCGTTCCAGAAACTGCCGCGCGTAGGCCGACAGCGACTCGACGTACCGGCGCTGCCCCTCAGCGTAGATGGTGTCGAAGGCGAGCGACGACTTGCCCGATCCGCTCACGCCGGTGACGATGATGAGCTTGCCGGACGGCAAGGAGAGATCGATATTCTTCAGGTTGTGCGTGCGCGCGCCGCGCACGACGAGACCGGTGGCTTCAACAGCCGCGGGAGCGGCGGTGTCTGACATGTAGTCTGGCGATTATTTGGATGAACTAAACCATCTATCGTAGCGCAGGCGGCGAACCGAGGCAACGATGGGAATGTCCGGGCTCAGCCGCCCAACTTATCGATGAGGTCCGCGAGCTGAAGCGATTCCTCGGCGGTGAGCGCGCCCATCAGTTGTTTTTCGGCGTCCTGATAGATCCGCAGGCCCTGCTCGTAGGCGGCACGTCCCGTACTGGTGATCGCCGCGAGCCGCGAGCGGCGATCGGTGGGGTCGGCCGCGCGGCTCACCAGGCCATCCGCTTCGAGACGATCGACGAGCTGCGTGACGTTCGATTTGACGCAGGCCAGCCGCTCGGCGAGTTGGCCGAGCGGCACGGCGTCGCCGGCGGACACGAGCGCGCGCAGCGCCGCGAGCTTGGGCAGCGACAGCCCGACCGCGGCAAGCTTCGAGTCGACGCGCGCTTCGAGCGAGCCCGCGGCGTGCAGGACGGTGAGCAGCCTACTTTCTGAGGCTCTTCGCATATTCGACGACGGTCCAGACTTCGTCCTTGCTCAGCTCGCTCTTGAACGCCGGCATCTTGGGATCCGTGCGTCCGTTCCAGATCTTGTAGAACAGGACGCCGTCGGTATTGCGCGTCGCGCGCGACGCGTCGGTGAGATCGGCCGGCGGATTCTCCCGTTCGCCGTCCGGCCCATCGCCTTTGCCGAGCGGGCCGTGACACTTCTGGCAGTGCGAATCGTAGAGCGACTTTCCTTTCTTGAGGACGGCAGACGTGGCCGACAACGGGCTCTTCTCGTCGCGCGCCGTCTCGGGGATTTGCCATCCGTTGGGATTGGCGGCCGATTGGAGAAATACCGACACGGCGATGGACGCAAGCCACAGGGCGCGCATGCTTCTCATTATATTTGTGGATGCCGTGCTAAAGTATGAGATTCAGTCGCGTCCCGCCTGGCCGGCGTAGCTCAGTTGGTAGAGCAGCTGATTCGTAATCAGCAGGTCACCCGTTCAAGTCGGGTCGCCGGCTCCAAAATTCACTGAACTCACTCATGAAACCCTGGGAGTTGCTCGGGCAGACGCGCGCACCCGATGGGACCGAACTGGCGCTGACGCGGCGCGGCGGCGAACACGTGATCCTCGCCGGCGGCCGCAGCCTGATGTCGAGCCGCATGCACGGCTCGGAGGAAGCGCTCGCGGCCTTCGCCTGCCGCGGCGTGCGGACGCTCGAGCGGCCGTGCATCCTCGTCGGCGGCCTCGGCATGGGATTCACGCTGCGCGCCACGCTCGACCTGCTCCCGCCGGACGCGACCGTGATCGTCGCGGAACTGGTGCCGGGCGTCGTCGAGTGGAACCGCGGCCCGCTCGGGCCGCTGGCCGGACACCCGCTGAAAGACAGACGCGTCGTGGTCGAGGTCGACGACGTCGCCGTCACCCTGCGGTCGAGCTCGCGCCGGTTCGACGCCGTGCTGCTCGACGTGGACAACGGCCCCGCCGCCTTCACCGCGTCGCACAACACCGCGCTCTACGACGACCGGGGATTAGCCGCCGCGCGAGGGGCGCTCACCATCGGCGGCGTGCTCGCCGTCTGGTCCGCCTGGGAGGATCGACGCTTCGAGCAGCGCCTGCGCTACGCCGGATTCACCGTCGTCGTGGAACGCGTCCGCGGACGTCTGAAAAAAGGCGGCCCGCGGCACACCATCTTCCTCGCGCGCAATGCCCTCCGCACTTCCTCCGACACATAGCGTTATTTGCTATCCTCGAAAGATGGATCTCGCTTCGAACACGATTCTCGTCACCGGCGGCGCGTCAGGCATCGGATTGGCGCTCGCGGAGCGCTGGCTTCTGCGCGGCAGCGACGTCATCGTCTGCGGCCGCCGCGCGCAGACCCTGCGCCGCGCCCAGGAGACGCACCCCACGCTCCACGTCCGCGTCTGCGATCTGACCGTCGAATCGGAACGGCGATCGCTTGTCGCGTGGGCGACGGCCGAGTTCCCCAAGCTCAACGTCCTCGTCAACAACGCCGGCATCCAGCGCCGTCTTCGGATCGCCCACGATGAAGATGAGGAGTGGGAGGCCGTCCACCAGGAGATCGTGATCAACCTCGAGGCGCCGGTGCATTTGTCGAGGCTCTTCATTCCGCATCTGTTGCAGCAGCAGCACCCGGCGATTGTGAACGTCACCTCGGGGCTCTCATTTGCGCCGCTGACGAGTGTCCCGATCTACAGCGCGACGAAAGCCGGACTGCGTTCTTTTACGCTGTCGCTCCGCCATCAGCTCGTGGGCACGGCGATTCAGGTCGTCGAGATCATCCCGCCGGCGGTGAACACGGATCTCGGCGGGCCCGGCCTCCACACATTCGGGGTGGCTGTGGATGAGTTTGCCGACGCGGTGGTCGAGCGGATCGAGAAGGGCGATCTGGAGATCGCGTATGGCTCAGCCGAACAGGCGAGCCACGCCTCACGCGCGGAGCTGGACGCGCTGTTCAGCCGGATGAACCAATCCAGGCCGTCTACTTCTTGATCGCGTCCCCGATGTCCTTGATCGCGTCGCCGACCTTCCGGCGGCCGCGACCGAACGCGTCCTGCGTCTTGCCGGCCGCTTCGTCAACGACGCCTTCGTCGTGCAGATTGGGATCGTTGGTCAGATCACCCGCGACCTGTTTCATTTTCCCCTTGAGCGCCTGGGCCTTGCCTTCGACTTCGTCACGATTCATAAATCCTCCTCAACCACGGTTTCCCATCTGCAAGGTCGGGACCGTTAGCTGTGTCAGCCGGCTCGTCCTCGCGCTGTCACACGGGCGTCGCGGAGCGATGACAGAGCCCGGTCATGAGGTCGAAAAACTGGAGTAAAATTGGACATTCTGACTGGCACAGCGGTTGCTGTCGAGTCAGTGCCGCGTCCTGTCTGCTAAAAGGTGCCTCGTGCGCTCCAAAAAGTATCTCCCCCTCCTCATTATTCTTGCCGGCGTCGTCACGCTGTCGACGCTACTCCCCGCGACCGCAGAGGCTCAGTTCCGCCGAGGGCCCATGCGGGGCGGCGTCTTCATCAGCACCGGTTACTTCTACGACCCGTTCTACGATCCCTGGTTCGGGTTCGGTTACCAGTACCCGTATCCCTATCCGCCGTACGGCTACGGGCGCCGATTCGATAACGGCGCGTCGATTCGCGTGATGGTCACGCCGAAGGAGGCCGAGGTCTACGTCGACGGGTACTACGCCGGCGTCGTCGACGACTTCGACGGGATATTTCAGCGGCTGCGCGTGGCGCCCGGCAACCACGAAATCACGCTCTATCGCGACGGATACCGCACGATCCGTCAGAAGATGTACCTGGCGGCGCGTTCCGAGTCGAAGCTCCGCTCCACGATGACGCCGCTCGCCGCCGGCGAAGCGAATGAACCGCGTCCGGTCGCGCCGGACGCCGTGCCGCCGCCGCCCGAAGGGCCGCAGCCCGGCATGTATCCGCCGCAGTACCCACCGCAGCGGATGCCGCCGCAGCGCGTTCCGCCGCCCGAGCGCATGCCGCCTGGGCCGCCCCCGTCGCAACCGGGAGAGAACGCGCGCTACGGTACGTTGTCGATCCGCGTCCAGCCGGCCGGCGCCGAGGTCCTGATTGACGGCGAGCGCTGGCGCGGACCGGAAAACGACGAGCGTCTCGTCGTGCAGGTGTCCGAAGGTCCACATCGCGTCGAGGTGCAGAAAGATGGCTTCCAGAAATTCTCGACCGAGGTCCAGGTTCGCCGCGGCGAAACGACGCCGGTGAACGTCAGCCTCTCGAGCCGTCAGTAGGTCGCCGATGGCCACACTGCAAACCATTCGGCGGCTCATCGCTGTGTCTCTGTGCCTGGTCGGGCTGCCGCTGTCGGCGGCGGCCCAGCAGGCCGCTTCTTCGCAATCCGGTGCCGGTTCGATGACCGTCGAGCGCGTCGAGAACGGCTTCGTCCTGGCTCCTGATTTCAAGTACACCGAGATCGACCACTCGTCGGCGAAACTCGCGGGCGTGTACGGCGGCTGGGTGTACGACCACACGCTGCTCCTCGGAGCGGCCGGCTACTGGCAGACGAACCAGACTGCCGGGTCCAGAATGTCGTATGGCGGCGCGCTCGTGAAGTGGCTCGTGCAGGACACCGAGCCGGTCGGGTTCAGTCTGGGCGCGCTCGTCGGCGGGGGCGAGACGAGGCTGCCGACGACGGTCAGCTTCGTGTCGTTCGATCACGACGCACACGACAACATGCCGCAAGTCATGACGACGCAGAGCGGCACACTGCTCGTGCGCGAGCAATTCTTCGTCTTCGAACCCGAGGCGGACGTCAGCCTGAAGCTCGCGCGTCAGGTGCGGCTGGCCGTCGGCGTCGGCTATCGAGTGATTGGCGGAGCCTTCAACGCGAACAGCCGGCTCCAAGGGGCGAGCGGGAGCGTGTCGCTCCAGTTCTATACGGCGCCTGGGAAATAGAGATCGCGACCGCTACGGGTTCATGCGGGAGCGATTGAGGTGTGACGACAGTCGTCGCATCGCAGATACAGGACCGGAACCGATTCGGAGCGTCCGATGATCTTGGCATTCGGACGGCCGCAGCGAGGGCAGATTTCTTTGTCGGACGCGGTGGGCTTAGCCGGCCGCCGGGGAGCGACGAGGAGCGGTTGCTTCATGCAGTAGTATACCTCGTTTACAGAGTATAATGGTGCTGTTCCGCTTTCATGAGCCCTGCGGCCTCTCTCTGGTCCAGCCCTCACTAAAGCACTTCAGGGAGGGCTTGATGGTTACTCGTCCCGCCGGCACCAGCGCGCTCGAGTTCGCCGTCGTCAGCAGTCTGCGCGCCGCGCAGCTCATGCGTGGGTGCACGCCTCGCATCGAAAGCACCCACAAACTCATCACCACCGCGCAAATGGAAGTCGCCGCGGGCAAAATCGTGCGGCTCCCGTACCTCGCACCCGCCGTCGATCCCGTCTGATTCGTCCAATCGGGCCGTGCGTCTTCGCTTCACCGTGGCCGGCGCGCTGCTGTGGCTGGCGGCGCACGCCGTCGGGGCCCTCGGGGCCGCTGACGCCGCCGACGCGATTCGCGTCAGCGCGGCCGCGCGGGCGATTCAGCCCGGCGAGCTCGTCGTGCTCACGATCACGACGGCCCGACCGGTTGACGGCCTGAAGATCCGCGCCTTCAACCACGACACGCCCGCATTCCGCCTCGCGCCGGACACATGGCGTGTGCTGGTCGGCATCGACCTCGACGTCGCGCCCGGCACGCACGTCGTGTCGATCGAGGCGCCATCGGCGACGCCGAGGATTGGGTCGGTCTACCCACTGCGCGTGCGCGCGAAGCTCTTCCCCACCAGATCGCTGAGCGTGGACGAAGCGTTCGTCAACCCGCCGGCCGGCATGGAGGCGCGCATCCAAGCAGAGGCGGCCGAACTCGGACGAATCTGGAAGACGTCGGCGGCCGGGCGGTTGTGGACGGCGCCGTTTGTCCGGCCGGTGCCGGGCGCGTCGGTGAGCCGGTTCGGCACGCGCAGCGTCTTCAACGGACAGCCGCGCAGCCCGCACGGGGGCGCCGACTTTCTGAGTCCGTCGGGTACCCCGATCCACGCGCCCAACGCGGGACGCGTGGTCCTCGCGCGCGACCTATATTTCTCCGGCAACACCCTCATCATCGATCACGGGCTGGGGCTCTTCTCGATGCTGGCGCATCTTTCCGTGATCGGCGCGCACGAGGGCGACACGGTGACGGCCGGGCAGGTGGTCGGCCTCGTTGGCGCGACGGGCCGCGTCAC